>NZ_DDGH01000055.1:29070-32964 GCF_002337565.1 Rhodopirellula sp. UBA1907
CCCTCCCCAACTGCGTTCAGGAGGGTGATTTCAACCTCGCGAGCACGGCTCTTGAAAACTGCACGACCTCGGTGGAGAACTGGGAGGGCGGAGGTGAATGAGCCGATCGTTGGTCGCTCAGGTCACTTCGAATCGCCGATTTGAATGGCGTCGATGGAGGTGAATTTACCCTCCTGCATGTTGGCTCCACCGAGCATCACCAAACGGTCGTCAGCGGTTGGCAGCATGCGGTGAAAGAACCGGGCCGGTTCGACTTTGGCGACCGTTTCCCAGGCCTTTCCATCGGCGGCCAATCGATGGACAAATCCGTCCAAGGTGGTGACGTACAGACGACCGCCAGCCGGGAAAGCGGAGGATCCAAACCCGGCCATTCCGGATCCGGGAAGGGCGGGGCCGAGTGACCAGGTTTTAGCCGACGGGTCGTAGACATCGACTCGGGTGGTCGGGCCACCTTCGGATCGCATGCCACCAACCACGAACAGTTTGCCGTCGTGAGCGGCGACGCTGATCGCACGTCGTTGGAAGGGCGGCGTGGCGACGGGTTGCCATCCCGAATCGGGGTCGGCCAGGTCCAGCGACCATGCGGTTTGATGCCAAGTGCTGTCTTCGCTTTCGCCGTTCAGACTCCATCCACCGAAGACGTAAACGGTGTCACCGAGGACCGCCGCGTCCAACGAGGATCGACCTTCGGGCAGAGCGGGAAGATCGGTCCAGGATTTTGTCTTGGGATCAAAGCTGGCGACGGCGGGTTGCGATCGCAGGTCGTGCTCTTCACCGATGTCGTTGACGGCCGTGAAGCCACCAATCCGAATCAGTCGGTCGCCATGTGCGACCAAAGCCAAACCTTGCAAACGAGGACCGGTCGCAACCGTTTCCCATTTGGCGTCGACGTCGGTGGTGTCCAACGCCCATAGTCGGTTGGATTGTTCTTCGGTCGAATAGGAGTGAGCGCTGCCGGTGTGTCCGCCGTAGGCGTAGATGGTTCCGTCGACGAAGGCGGCACCAAAACTGGTCAGTTCCTCCGGCAGATCCGCCAGGCCCGACGGCTCGATCGACACGTTGCTGTCCGCGATCACCGTAGGCGACTCGCTTTGTTTTTTGGGCTGAGCTGCGTCCGATGAGATTCGGAACGATGCGGTCAGGTAGTCGGCGGTGCTGGAGTACGCTTCGCCGCCGAGTTCCCCTTTGGCGTTCTTGTCGGTGATGCCAGCCATGACCGAGTTGAGTCCGGGCTCGATGATGTCCGACGAAAACGACACGCGGCCGTTGCTGTTGGTCGTTTCCGTTCCGGCTTCGTGGCCGTCTTCGCAGAACAATTTGACTTCCGTTTCGGGCAGAGGCTTTCCGTCACGAAGCAATTGAACTTCGATGTCGCCATTCTTTGCCGATGTGATCACGGTTTGCAAAGCAGCCCCGGGCCGAGGATCACTGGGCCAAGCTTTCGCGTCATTCTGTGGCAAGTGTTCGACGTGGTAGGTCAGCTTCATTCCGTGGTACAGACCGTAGGTGACCGAGCCAGCGATCTCGTCTCCTTCCGGAATCGGTTGCGGACTCTGGATGCCGACCAAGTCGTCTGTTTCGACCGGTTTCATCTCAATCGTTTTGCCAGCCGCCGATGCGTTGGTGCTGTGCAACTGAATTTGCTGGACCGCTTCGGGCATGGGGTAAGTGCGATCGTCGGTTGATTCACCGAACCACATGACCGCGTGCCCGTCGGAATCGGAGGCGAGCCAAGGGAAGTGAGCCGAGGCAGAAGAGGTTCCGCCAAGGAACAGTGCCAAGGCGAGCAGTTGTCGTCTCTTAGAAATTTTCATAATGATGGATTGCTACGGAGGGATTTGATTTGTCTGGGAAAGAGTCGCTCGGTAGGGCGACTCGACAGTTGGCGTGGATGACGCGGCCGAAATCGGCACGCGTTGTTGTTCACGTTTTCAACGTTTGGTCAGTTCGAACGTCAACGGTTGAACGTTGGCTGCGTCAATCGTTGCTCTCAGTTGACCGGTGCTTCGATAGCGAGCCGGAATGGTTCGAGCGTTCAGTGGATCTCGATCACCGTTCTGCATGGCAGCCACCGCTTCGTTCATTTCAGGTTCCAAGGGAGTGACAATCACGTGATGTTCACCCGGCGAGGGACCGTTGGTCGAATCGAAAGCAAAGCGTCCCTCTGAAATCATGGTAACGCTGTCGTGAAGCCCCGGTTCGGTTTTGACGGGCGTGAACCGGATCATCGCACTGGGCAGCGGTTTGCCGCCGAGTGTGACTTCGCCTGCGACGGCCACGTGTTCTGATTCAGGTGCCTGAGAACATCCAGCCGAAAGAATCACGATCAATGCAACGCTGAACGACCACGGTGTTTTCAGTCCACTCGTGATTGTTCGAATCGACTTGGAAACATCAGCGCGAAGCATGATCATGGAGCTGCCTCAACAACTTCACGACCGTTGCGGGTGGCCAACGCGTTCAGCAATTCGCGATCGAGAGATTCCGACGTGAATCGAACACTGCCGTCGCCGAACAAAAAGTAGACACCGCCTTCGTGCATGCTTTGGAATCCGCCATTGTTGGCGGCGTTGTGAACGTTGAGTTCCTTTTGGCTGGTCCCGAGCGAAACCTTCGGGTAGCCAAGCACCCAACGGGCCGTTCCCCACTTCACCGTTCCTGCAACACTGGCGGGGCTGGTCCACAAATAGTCGGCCATGTCATAGGTCGTTTCGCCGTACGCGATCGTGTTGCTGCTGCCATCGATCAAGTTGCGAAAACCGGTGGCTGGGTTGTCGTATCCGTAGGCGGTCCAGTTCAAACCAAACATCCCATCGGCTTTGGGCATGTAAGCGGCGGTGCCTTCGCACGCGAGATAGCTAGACGGTCCACCGGTCTCGTTCAGGTCTCTGTCCGGAACGCTTCGAGGAAGGACCATCGATGGGCACAGGTACGTCGCGATCGTTTGTGCGGCGACTTCTTGGTTGATGGGATCGGAGTACGAACGGCTGAAGTCAAATTGCTGATACGTGTTGGCTTCTTCCAGAAACGGCAGGGCGGCAGTCAATGGTCCAAGGAAGTTGCTCAGCCGCGAACCTTCGGGGAACTTCTTGAAAGCGCCGTGGTAGTTGTGCAGTGCCAATCCAATCTGCTTGAGATTGTTGCTACAGCTCATCCGACGAGCGGCGGCACGGGCCGATTGAACGGCGGGCAACAACAATCCGACCAACACACCGATGATGGCGATGACCACCAAAAGTTCGACCAACGTGAATGCTCGTCGCCGCGGGGTTTGGGCGGGCGAGATCGTTGGGACTGATCCGCCAAGATCAGTGGAAGGGGATGCAAACGCGGAAGTACGGGCGCGGAAGCGCGCAGAAATGGGCATGGTTTTCTCCAGCCAGAAAGTCACAGAACGGGAAACGTCCCGGGTGCGGGACGGATCGAGCGTGGCTGGCTAGAGAGCGAAAGAGCTCGTCGCTTGCTGCGTCGTCGATGCTGATATTGCGAATCAGTCGCATTGATTATGCTCAGTTTGACGGTTGTCGCAACCGCATCGAGCGAGAAAAGTTGAGATTACCCTTCTGAAGAAGGGTTCCTCCGACCAATTTGTAGTTATTTTGGGCGGTTGGATGGTTTAGGCGAGAAGGTACTGCATTCATGCACGACCCCGTCCACGGGGTGGTCGAGCGAAAGGTTGACTCAGGTGAGCGTGTTTGGCTTCTGCGTGCCGAAGGCTTGCTCCGACGAAGGGTGCTTCACTGCCCCTTTGGGAGGGTCGTACCGCTTCGGGCCGGGAAGGGTTTCAGGCTGGATCCAACGCTGAAACCTCACCTGTAAAGGGGTATGTCGTGCAGTCTTGAAGTTCCGTGCTCGCGAGGTTGAAATCACCCTCCTGAACGCAGTTGGGGAGGG
>NZ_DDGH01000055.1:33099-36319 GCF_002337565.1 Rhodopirellula sp. UBA1907
CCTCACCCTCGCGTACGCCTGAACGGCGTCGCTCGACCTCTCCCGAAACGAAGTTTCGGGAGAGGTACGCCGTGTGGAAATCTGCCGAAAAGCGGCATCAAAAAACTGCACGACCTCGGGGAGGGTGATGATAAATAGTTGCCAGCACAAGACTTAACATCCCCGTGACTTCTATCCGAGAAGGGGCAATTACTGCGAGTGAAGCTGTCCCTCCAATATCAGGCTTCAGCTTGGCAGGTGTTTTCCAGGCGACCGATGCCGTCGATTTCGACCACGCAGCGATCACCGGGGGCCAGATATCGTGGCGGTGTTCGTGCATCACCCACTCCTGATGGAGTTCCCGTGAAAATCAGGTCGCCGGGCTTCAGCGTCATGAATTTCGATAGGTGTGTGATCAACGCGGGGATGTCGAAGATCAGTTGATCCGTTTTGCTCTCCTGCAGTGTTTCACCATTGATGTGCAAGCGAATCGGGAGATCGCCTGGATCAGAGATCTCGTCGGCGGTGACGACGGCGGGGCCGAGTGGAGCAAACGTGTCAAATGATTTCCCCACCAACCATTGCCCGCCGGGACGCCCCTTTTGCCAATCTCGCGAAGATACATCGTGACCGACCGCGTATCCAAAGACCGCGTCCATCGCTTCGCTGGCATCGACGTGGCGGGTGGTTTTCCCAATGACCACGACCAATTCGGCTTCGTAGTCAACTTTGTCGCTGATCTTGGGCAGCACGATGTCTTGTCCGTGTCCGACCAGTGCTGAATTGAATTTGCTGAACACGACCGGCAACGATGGTTTCTCGGCTCCCGTTTCAATCGCATGATCGAGATAGTTCAAACCGATGCAAAGAATTTTTTCAGGGCAGGCGACCGGCGGCAGCAATTGATCAGGAGCATCGGTCCACTGCGAATCCGTGGGAGTGGGGAGTTGATCGAAGTCTGATTTGCCGAGCGAAAAAAGCGTGTTGCCTTGCAACCATTTTTGTTCAACCTCCGCACCCAACAAATCGCCAATGGGACAAACCTTGGGACGCGGAGCCAATTGGGTTTCAGGTTCTTTTCGAATCGCCAAACGTGTGGCACCGGAAGAATCAACGTAACGGCAAAAAGCGACCATGAGGGGAACCAATCGAAATGGCAGTGAGGCGGGGACAGTGGACTCGAGAAGTCAAAACAGATGACCGGATGAATCGTTGATTTGCTAGCAAATCTTTTCTTTTGCAAGCAATAAGATAACGATCCACTCAATTGTTGGGGGAAGCCAGCAGAGGCCCAAACGAATCTTTACACTGCGACCACGCGTCGGCATACTCCGATCCCCGCGGCTGCGTTGGAGCTCCAGCGGGCGAGTTCGATCCTCTCTTTTCCCACCGTCTATGAACACCTTGGCGATCAACCAATTGTCGACTCTTCGATGGGAATTCGAGCAAGACGCTCAAGCGTATTCCGACCGAGGTTTCGAAGGCATTGGCTTGTTTCGACCGAAGCTTGATGACCTGGGAATCGATCGAGCCGTGGAGTTGCTGGCCGAAACGAACTTGCAAGTCACTTCGCTCAGTTGGGTTGGTGGATTCACCGGCAGCGATGGTCGAGGATTTGACGACGCCGTTCGCGATGCGATGAGCGCCGTTCGTGACGCCGCGGAATTGCGAGCCGAAACGCTGATCGTGTTGGCTGGTGGTCGCAACAATCACATTCGCAAGCATGCTCGCCGGACGCTTTGCGATGCCTTGTCTCACCTCGCGATCATCGCCGAGGAGTTTGGCGTGAAGCTTTCTTTGGAACCGATTCACGCCGGATGCGGCATGGAATGGTCCTTCGTCAATGATTTGGAATCGACCCTCGAGATTCTCGATATGGTCGACAGTCCCAACCTAGGAATCGTGCTGGATACCTATCACGTCGGCATGGATGACCGAGTGCTCGATATGTTGCCGCACGTCGTTCCTTTCATGCATTTGATGCAGTTGGGCGACGGTCGACACAGTCCACTCGGCGAGATGAATCGTTGCCTTCTGGGTGAAGGCTGCGTGCCGATTCAGTCGCTGGTTCACCGAGTCTTGGAACTGGGATACTCCGGACCGATCGAAGTGGAGTTGATCGGCGAAGACGTCGAACCGCTCAGCTACGAATCCGTGCTTGATCACACGCGATCGTACCTGGACCAATACGTTGGTCCTGTGAAATCGACTTAGGTCCGGTAGCCACCAGACCAATCGATTGAAAGCTAGAATCGAACCAGCTTCGCTGTTTGAGATCAAACTAAACGGCAGTGCTGCAAAATCGCGTCGGCATCCGCTTTGTAGCCGACGTAGAAGGGCCCGAACTCGGCGTACTTCGCGCTCGCTTGATCGAATCGCATCTTGTAGACGATGTCTTTGAGATACTGAGGATTGCGACCCCACAACGTCACCATCCATTCCCAATCATCCAGTCCAACTCCGACTGAGATCAACTGGCTGACCTTGCCCGCGAAAGCCATTCCGCTTTGGGCGTGTTCGGCCATCATTTGGTTACGAGCGCTGAATGGTTCCATGAACCAGTTGGCACCCGGCACTCGGCTCTTGTTCATCGGATAGAAACACGCCGACGGCCAATCAGGAATCTCCGGTTGCAAGCGATTGCGATTCATCATCGGCAAACGTCGCTCATAAGCAGCCACTTTCGCAGCCAACTCAGGTGAGTCCGGTGCGTTGCCTTCTTTGATCAATCGTTGACGATACTCTTCGATCGAAGGAACGTATTCGCTCACTTCGCTGACGGAGACGAACGACCACGCGGGTTCAATCAACCGACCAATTCCCGGTGCCATGATCGCTTGGTGGATGCCATCGACTTTAGCGGGATCGGGATCCATCACCATGATGCCGAAGTCGCAATCGTGGCCGCTGATCCAATACGACGCCAAGCGTTCGGGAACCGCATCGCCGGTGGGGTTCAGGGCCGCGAGGAATTGTTCGCGATGATTTGGTGCAATCGATCCATCAAACATTTCACGACGGAATCGATAGAAGTAGTGGCCGCAGTGCCAACCTTCTTCTGGAATGACACTTGGTTCAGGCAAAGGAGCGTGCCCGGGCCGGCCGACTCCTGGAGGAGGACCGCCAGCAGAGGGTGCGGAAGGACGTGACTGCGATGGATCAGATGTCATGGAGGTCGATCGAGTGGGTGTTTTTTTGGAGGACGTCGCGACGAAGCGGCGGGTTCAGAATCAGAACCTGC
>NZ_DDGH01000055.1:36443-77521 GCF_002337565.1 Rhodopirellula sp. UBA1907
CAGAATCAGAACCTGCCATCCTCGAGCCACCCAGTGTAGATCTCGATCGTTGATTTTGCAGCGCGTTATCGCAGCGACCACTGCAAAGAACGGTCTTGGTAACCGTGTTGCCGGGACCAATGTCGTTTTCCTTCGGCACCAAAATAGCCATACGAATAGGGCGTTTTCCAACGAGGTTGGACGGTGGCGGCGGGAATCGTCGGGCGTGTCTGAGGATTTTTGACCCAGTGTTCACCCACACCCAACCGACCCGGACCCTTCGCACCGGGATCGTTTTCGACTCCGGGAGGATGGGTCAAAGGAGCCATCGTTGCTTTGGCTTTTTGGTGAGCGTGCTGCAGGTGAGGGTGCACGGATCCGGCGGATTGCTGGTGCCAGTGTTGTGAGTGACCGGAAGATTGATTCGGGGCGTAGCCATTTGCTGGCACGGAACCGTGGTTTCGAGCGTTTTTCGGTGCCGCGGGGGCCTGGATGATCACGTGAGGAACCTGGGCCGGCGGATTGAAACCAGGCACTCCGTCCCAATAGTCCGCCAAACCAACTTCTTGGTGAGGAGCTCCATCGACGTAAGTCTCGGAAGACACAATGGTTTCGCCGCTCTGAAGAGGCAACTGAACTGGCTGAGGCAGCTGAGCCCGAGCCGAATTCGCCATCAATGCGACCAATCCTGCCAGGAGCAGGGTTTTCGGCGTTGTCGGGCACGCCGAGGCTTGTTCCTCATGGAGCCGTTGGTTCGAAACATGAAAATTCCCGCCAGCTAGTCGGCGAATCGGGTGGTTCAACATGAGATGGCAGTTGTTGGAGGAACCGATGGGCGGGGACGGACATGTCCGCTTATCACAGAGCCGAATTGGCTGGCTCTAGCGAGAAACCTTCGACGGTATCCGCTACCAAACTCAAACCGCCAATCACAAGAGGCGAATCACCCTGGCGAGAAAATCGAGCGGCTTGGTACAAGCGATCTTTGGTAGCCGTCGATCGTTTGCTGCCGTGAGTCCAGAAGACCCATTTTCCGCTCGCTTGATTTACTTCCATGAAGAGTTTTCGCCGAGTTTTGCGATTATCGCTGCGACGTCGTATGTCCTTGCTGGGCATCTTGTTGTCGTCGTTGGTGATTGCTGCTTTGTGGGGCGCGAACATCGGCACGCTGTACCCGATGGTGGAGGTCGTTTTCAAAGGAGACGATCTGCCGTCGTATGTCGATGAACGACTGGCCGAGGCACGCGTCACGGTCGAAGAACAACGCGTCGAACTCATTCAGCTGAATGACGAGCTCGATGAGCTTCAACAACGAGCGAAGACAGCAATCGACGCCGACACCCAGGCTGCGTTGCAACAAGAAATCAATACAACGACGTTTGAAATTTCCTCCGCCGAGTTGGCACAAACGGCGACCAAGAAATCCGCGGAGTGGTTGTCTTGGGCCCAGCCATGGATTGACCAATCGGCTCCACGAGGTGCGTTTCCGACATTGGTGTTCATCGTCGTGATGCTGGTTGGTGGGACCGCGATCAAGTTGGTCGCCCTGACCATCAACCTGATGCTCGTTCAATACGTCGCCGAAGGCACGGTGATGGAACTGCGAGAAAAGTACTTTCGCAAATCATTGCACTTGGACCTCGATCACTTTGGCCAAAACGGCTCTGCCAACCTGACCAGTCGTTTAACCAACGATGTCGCTCACATCGCCGTCGGTGTCAGCACGTTGCTAGGGCGACTGATTCGCGAACCTCTGAAAATGGCGGTTTGTTTGTTTGGAGCCGCGACGGTTTGCTGGCGTTTGTTGTTGTTGGTGATGATCGTTTCGCCACTGATGGCGTTTGTGATGCAACACCTCAGCCGAGCGATTCGTCGTGCCAGCCGCCGGGCGATGGAAGAGATGAGCAGCCTTTATGGGATGCTCAATGACGCCTTCGGTGGTATTCACGTCGTCAAATCATTCAACACACAAGCCTACGAACGAGCCCGTTTTCGCGCTCGCGTGCAGGCCTATTTTCGTCGCTCGATGAAGGTGGCTTTGTACAACACACTCGCTCGCAGCAGCAGCGAATTGCTAGGTCTGACGATGGTCGGACTGGCAATCTTGGCGGGTGGTTATTTGGTGATCAACCAACAAACTCACTTGCTGGGCATTCGCATGAGCGCACGTCCGCTGGATGTTGGCCAAGTCCTGTTGTTCTTTGGTTTGTTGATCGGTGCATCTGATCCAGCTCGCAAGTTGTCCGATGTTTGGACGTCGCTTCAGCGTGGCATCGCCGCATCGAATCGTGTTTACGAAATCATCGACGAACCGATTCGAGTAACCGAGCCAACCAACCCGGTTCACCTGGATCGTCCTCATCGATCGATCGAGTTCAAGGGTGTCCACTTCCAGTATCCCTCCGGACCGATGGTGCTGCGTGGTATTGATCTGACGATCCAGCACGGCGAAACGATCGCCTTGATTGGGCCCAATGGTTGTGGCAAAAGCACGTTGATCAATTTGCTCTGTCGCTTCGACGACCCGCACGAGGGCGAAGTCTGTTTCGACGATGTCGCGATCGACCGTTTGCCGACCCGCGATCTTCGTCGACGCATCGCGCTGGTGAATCAACGCACGGTGCTGTTCGACGACACGATCGAAAACAACATTCGTTACGGCAGTCCCAGCGCGGACGCTCACGACGTCGTTCGCGCCGCCAAGTTGGCTTTCGCGGATGATTTCATTCGCCGGAAAACACCCGACGGCTATCAAACGCTGCTCGGATCCGGTGGCGTTCGATTGTCCGGCGGTCAGATGCAGCGAATCGCACTCGCACGAGCTTTCTTGCGTGATCCAGACATTTTGATTTTGGATGAAGCGACCAGTCAAATCGATATCGAAAGTGAACAGCTGATTCACCGCGCCCTGGAAACGTTCCTGGAAGATCGCACGGGAATCATGATCACCCACCGAGCCAGCACGCTCGCGATGGCCGATCGAGTCGCGGTGTTGGATTTGGGCCAAGTCGCCGATGTGGGAACGCATCACCAATTGCTTGCTAGCAATTCTTTCTATCGCAGTCTTTGCCACAGCGATCTGACCGACGCGGCTTGATCAGGCCCGACGACCGGTTGCATGCGACCGTCGCAACGGCTGAACTAGAGACTCAGGATTCTGTCCCCTCGTGTTTCTGGTTTATCCATCATGTTTGCACACGTGCGCCGTTGGTTCTTGTCGGGAAGTTGCATGGTTTTCGCGTTGGCTGGTCTGTCCAGCAATTCGCATGCTGATGAAGGCATGTATTTGTTCAACGATGTTCCTCGCGAATTGCTGCGAGACCGACATCAGTTCGAATCGTCCGAAGAATGGCTGAAGCATTTGCAGCTCTCTTCGGTTCGGTTTAACTCCGGTGGTTCTGGATCGTTTGTGTCCTCCAACGGTTTGGTGTTGACCAACCACCATGTCGCCAGCGACACGTTGGCCAAACTCAGTTCCAAAGAACGCAATCTGATCGACGATGGGTTCTTGGCGAAGAGCTTTGATGAGGAACTCAAGGCACCTGATCTGGAACTGAATCAACTGATCTCGATCGAGGACGTGACCGATCGAGTCAACGAGCAGATCACCGAAGCCGCGGACGCTGAAGAAGCCGCCAAACAACGCCGGGCAGTGATCGCGACGATCGAGAAAGAATCGCTCGATGAAACCGGTTTGCGAAGCGACGTCGTGACGCTGTTTGGCGGAGCGAAGTATCACCTTTATCGATACAAGAAATACACCGACGTGCGATTGGTGTGGGCTCCCGAAACCGCTGCCGCATTCTTTGGCGGCGACGCGGACAACTTTGAATACCCTCGCTACAACCTCGACGCGACGTTGATGCGTGTCTATGAGGATGGCGAACCTGCCAAGCTGGAACACTTCCTAAAATGGAACGATCAACCTGCCAAAGATGGAGACTTGGTCTTTGTCAGCGGTCACCCTGGTCGCACGCAGCGGATCTTCACTGTCGAGGCGCTGGAGTACCTTCGCGACGAACGATTGCCCCATGTGTTGGATTTGCTTCGTCGCAAAGAGGTTCTGCTTCAGCAATATCGTTTGGAAGGCAAAGAAGCGGCTCGCCGTGGACGTGACGAGTTGTTTGGCATCCAAAACGCTCGCAAGGCTTACTCAGGCATGTTGGCCGGACTGCAGGATCCGCAAACGTTTGTGTCCAAAAGAGGTCGCCAAGATCGTCTGCTGACTGCACTTTCGAAGTCACCGGAGCATTCGGGACTGGCGGACGCTTGGAAAGAAGTCGCGGAAGTGCAGACGGAGAAGGCTGAGTTGCTAGACCGCTCGGTATCACTTCGCAGTGAGCTTTTCCAGCTCGCTCTTCGAATTCTGATTTTGTCAGAAGAAGATCGCAAACCCAATGAAGAACGTTTGCCCGGATACACCGATTCGGGACGCGAATCGCTGATGGCTCAATTGCTTTCACCGGCACCGATCTACGACGATTTGGAAATGGTGAAGTTGGCCGACGAGATCGCTTTGTTGCTCGAAAGCCGCGGCATGAACGACTCGATCGTTCAAGAAGTCTTGGCGGGACGTTCGCCCAAACAAGTCGCTAGTGAATTGGTGTCCGGGACGAAAATCAAGGACGTCGAAACACGCAAGGCACTCATCGAGGGTGGGTTAGACGCCGTTCTGGCATCGAAAGATCCGATGATCCGAATGGCTCGTGTGATCGCACCTGAGTATCGCCGAATCGACAAGATGAACGAGCAACTCAGCGAACGTGAAAAGCAGGCTTACGCGGAGATCACCCAAGCGACGACTGTAATCGAAGGCACCGGAGGCTATCCCGACGCAACGTTCACACTGCGTTTGGCGTTCGGTGTGGTTTCTGGTTACGAAGAACGCGGCGAACAGATTGAGCCGACAACGAATTTCGCAGGTGCGTTCACCCACGCGAAGGAGCATGAAGGGCAAGAAGATTTTGACCTTCCTGAATCTTGGATGTCCGCGAAAGACAACATCGACTTGGATACCCAGCTCAACTTTGTCTGCACCGCGGATATCATCGGTGGAAACAGTGGTTCACCGGTGGTTGATCGAGATGGAGCCTTGGTGGGACTGATCTTTGATGGAAACATCCAAAGCCTGACCAGCGACTACCTCTACACCGACATCCTGAGCCGAGCGGTGAGTGTGTCCGGCGTCGCGATTCCCGAAGCCTTGCGTTCGATCTACCAAGCCAATGACTTGGCCGATCAACTCGGGAACTGAGTCGTTTCGGCCAAAAGATTTTCGACTGGCGGACAGAAGATCCACCAGTCGCTCAACGGTCGGTTCTCAATCAGTCCGTTTTGGCTTCGATCAAGTCACCGGTTTGCTCCGCGACTTCGCCGGCTGCTTCGCGAATCTCCTCATTCTGATCTTCGAGCTCTTCCAATTCGTCGGACGAGATCGCACCGTCAACCTGAGCTTCGTTGAGCTCTTCTCGGCCTTCTTGCACTTCTTCGTTGTAGTTGTCGACCGACATATCGTACTGGGCTTCGTCACATCCGATTGCGGTCAAGCAAGTAGCGAAAGCGGCGGTCAATGCGAATGATTTCCAAGGCATGATGAACCTCTCTGAGTGGGAGCGTGAGAAATGAATGACGCGCCCGATGAATCAAACCATCGACATTGACGCGTGAGACTCTTCCACGGTCGCACATTTCATGCCAGAAATTTCACGCCTCAAACAGGCACCAGCAGACATCTCGCTGTTTCCGCTTTGGAAACCAAGAGTCTCAGCGAACGATGACCAGGACTTCGGTGATGAAATCGTTGCCAGTGCTGGCGGCTTCGGGTGAACCCAGAGCAAAATCAATTCGGTTGGTGAATGATTCGGCTTCGACGGGCATGAAGTCGCGGTTACTCAGTGCCATGCCGAGTCGTTGCAACGAACGCTTGTCTTTGGCGTTCAAGTCATAAGCAACGGCACTCGAAGGAGCCACGTCTTCATCTTGTTGCCAAGCGATGCCGGAGACTGCATTGCCCATCGCCATCGACATACCGACGGATTCAATCGAGTCTTCGTCCGCGAGCAGTTCGAGGAACAAGCGATCCAATTGTTTCGCTGGACCTCGTAGCAACAGGATTTGGTAACGAGTATTTTCGTCGAGGGTGACGGATTCACGCGTCGCTTCGATCAAACGTTCACTGACGAGTTGTTTGCTCGATGCCGCTAAACCAGCCGTCGTCATCGCTTTACGAACTGGATCGCTATCCAATGCAAAGTGGTTACGGGCACCAGGATCACGGACCTCTGGTTTCAGCTGAACGTCGTAGATCAACACCGCACCGGAGAGCGACTGAACTTCGCTGTTATTGCCAGCAGCAACGGTCGCCGACATGTCGACGGGAGCAGCGTTTAGCTTGGGGGTTGTTTCGGTATTCATTGCCGAAGCGATGGCGTTTGGCTCGGGACGGTTCGGTTCGTTGTTGCTGGATCCTTCCAAGTCTGCGACCGAATTCGCGGTCGTTGATGTGTCTTCAGCGAGCATGTTGCCAACGGGCAGATCGTCGGCAGATTGTTCCGTCGAACCATCATTGGCCGCGATGGTATCCACGGCGGGAGCACTCCGCGAATCCAAGTCATTGACTGGATCGACTTCAATATTGGCCGGATCGGCTTGCGCGACCACGGTGGAAGGATCACCAATCGGAGTGTTCGGATCGGTATCACTCAAACGGTTCTGCAGCGAGGCAACCAACAATCCTGCTGCGGCCAGGCCGGCGATCGCAGCCACCCAAGTTCTTCGCCCATTCCGGCTGGATTGAGGAACCACCGATTCGACGGGAACCGAAACGGGAAGTTTTCGCAGCGGATGATCGGACGACAAATCATCATCGATGGCTCGTTGTTGTGCCGCAGCGACAACGCGGGATGCGAAATCGGATGGCAAGCTCGATGAGGTGCTTGTGCTTTGGTGCAACGACCGCAACATTTGACGATCGAATTCCGCATCGGTGAGTCGCTGGGCTAAGTCAGCGTCCATGCGCAACTGCTCGGCGAGCCATTGCGATTGATCATCGCTCAAACGACCATCCAAATGGTCGCTGATCAGCTGATCGATCTGTTCGGGTTTTAGAGACATGATGCTGTTCTTTTGCAGCGAAAGCGAGGTTTGAAACGTATCGAACCAACGCGACGCGTCCATGCGTAGGGGTACAGTGTGAACAAGCCGGCCGCCAGAGCGGTGCATCGGGTTGTCAAGGTGTCAGATGGCGGATGAACTCACAAAGTTCCCAAATTAGCTTGAAAACGTTCCGTCTGGGGTACCCACCATCGATCGCGAGACCATTTTAGGGGCCAATCGCAAGGCTTATCAGCGAATGACGGCCGCCGGATCTCCGCTGTGCCAGATCGTATCGGACGAGGAATTAGCCAATCCTTTGCAGACGGTCGACGCTGCTGGTTGGCTGGGCGGGGACATTTCTGGGAAAAAAGTTTTGTGTCTCGCCGCGGGTGGGGGTCGGCAGAGCTGCTTGTACGCGGCTGCTGGAGCCCGTGTCACGGTGGTGGATCTTTCACCTGCCATGCTGGAACAGGACCGCATTGCGGCTCGCCAGCGGGGTCACCAGGTCGAACTGATCGAGGGTTCGATGGATGATTTGTCGATGTTACCCGCCGGGGGTTTTGACATCGTGATCCATCCCGTCAGCACCTGTTATGTGCCCTCGGTGATGGTCGTCTACGCCCAAGTCGCTCGGGTGATTCGTGGCGGTGGCATTTATATCAGTCAGCACAAATCGCCGGTGAGCCTGCAAACGTCGACCCAGCCGCGGGCTGCTGCGAACGGTTCGCCTCGATACACGGTGGAACATGCGTACTACCGCAACGGTTCATCGCACAAGTCTGGTCCGAACACTCCCGTTCCTCCGCCCGCCGCGAATCCGGTGGCCGCTCGATTGAGAGAACCCGGTGCGGTGGAGTTCTTGCATCGGTGGGAAGAATTGATCGGCGGGATGTGCCGCTCCGGATTTGTGATCGAGGAGCTGGCCGAACCAATGCATGCGAAACCTGACGCCGAACCAGGCAGCTTTGCCGAGCGAGCTCGCTTCATCCCGCCTTATATTCGGATCAAAGCCCGTCGGCGAAACGACCAAACGGCAACCGCCGCGACGACTCAGCGACTTTGGATTCCCGAAAACTGATCTAGCCGAGTCGCCACGGCAATTGATAGTTCCAAAGCTTCCCATTTCTTTGAGTTTGGAAACCATTCAGTTGCACGCTTTGGCAAACCGCATCGAGCCGTTCTGTTCGCAGGCGAAAATGTTGGCGATGATCACGCTGCTGATTCTCGTCTGCTCGGGCTGCGTGCGTCGCCGAATGACGGTGCGGACCAGCCCTCCGGGCGCAACGGTCTCGATCGATAACCAATTGATTGGAACCTCTCCAGCATCAACTGATTTCATTTACTATGGCACGCGTGAGGTTCGTGTAGAACGCGAGGGCTATCGCACAGAAGTCGTGCTACGGAGAATGAAGCCGCCGTGGTATCAATTGCCGGTTTTGGACTTTGTGAGCGAAACGCTTTGGCCAGGTGAAATTCGCGACGAGCGGATCATCGATATCGAATTGGTGCCTCAAGTGATCGAACCCTCCGAGGATGTCCTGAATCGTGCCGAAGCCCTCCGCAATCAATCGCGAAGTGGCATCATCCCTGCAGGCTGATTCGACCGATCCTTCGTGGATGAAGTGGGGCGGGCCTTTCATCGGTCCACTTTGCATCGTGGTTCTGATGGCCACGGTTTGGACGGGCCGCGACCGTCTCGCTTTTCGCGACGTCAGTCATTTCTACACGCCGCTGTATCAATACGTCGGCGAGCGATGTGCTGAGCGACCGCTGACATATTTCTGGTCCGCGATGTGGAACCCACTGGACCAAACGGGAATGCCGTTGGCCGGCGAGACAACGACCGCGGTCTACTACCCGGTTCGGCATTTGGTTTACCTGATCGCGTCATTGGTCGATCACTCACCGACCGAATTGGCATCGCCCAACGAGTTGCCTGAAGATGCTTCATTGGCATTGGCTTGGTATGTGACGCTGCATTTGGTCTTGGCATCTTTGGCAGCCTACTGGGCCGCCCGGCGACTTGGATCGCAACCGGCGTTCTCCGCCATCGCCTCGCTGGTGTACCCGTTGTCCGGCAGCGTGTTGTTTCTCACGACCAACCCGCCGTTTCTGGTCGGCGCCGCATGGTTGCCGTTTGCTCTGCTGCCGTTGGTTCATGCCAAGGAGCATGGTTGGAAGCTTCCGTCGTTTGCCTTGGCCATGATGGTTTTGGGCGGTGATCCTCAGACCGCACTTCATGTCGGAATCATTGCCGGACTGTGGTTGATCTTCGACGTGATTCGAAAATTGCGTGACCGCGATGCAGGGCAATCCTTCTGGTCGCGTTCGCTTCGTATGGTGGGCATCGCGGCGATGGCTGCTGCTTTAGCGGCGCCTCAGATTGTCGCTTCGATCAATTGGGCCCGTCACAGCGGTCGCGTTTGGTCGAAACTGGATGCATCGCAATCGTTCGCTTTTTCGGTCGCTCCGTGGCGATGGTTGGAGTTGGCGATGCCATCCTTGTTTGGTTCGCCATGGCCGGTGAACCATCGTTGGGATCGTCCGGTGTTTGCTGGCGGAACGGTCAGTCCCATTGATGCGTTATGGACGCCCAGTCTGTACATCGGCATGTCGACGTTGGTCCTGGTCTCGATCGGCTTGGTCGGAAGATACCGCGGTCACATTCGCGGCACCGGTTTGTGGTGTTGCGTGCTGCTGGCATCCGGATTGGCCGCGATGGGTTGGTACGGACCATGGCACGCACCGTATCAGTGGCTGATCGATTGGGTACCGGGTTACGACGCGTTTCGGTATCCGGCGAAGTGGTTGCCTTTTGTCTCACTCGCTTTGGCGATGTTGGCGGCACAGGGTGGACAACATCTCTTTCATGGATGGCTTCGCGAATCGTCCGATTTGAATGAGTCGTTGAACGGTCCGCGAGCCAAGCGTCGAGCAGTCCAGGTTTGGTTGTCGGCGACATTGGGATTAGCGGTTGCCAGTGTTGCCGTTTGGTTCGCGATGGCATCGATGAGTTCAGCTCCGGTGGACGTGGTGTGGGGACCGTTCCAAACCGAGGTCGCTTGGTACAGATGGTTGGGCAGTACCGCTCATGTTTGGATTCTCGTCACGATTATTCTCGCGATGATCGTCGCGTGGAAACGCCCGGTCGATCAGCAGAAACTGGCTTGGGCATGGGTCGCTTTGATCGGGTGTGACTTGATGGTCGCTCATTGGAATTTGGTCCCGGCCATCAACCGGAAAGCTGAAAGTGTCGCCTGGCACGAACTCGATCATTCCCCATCCAACGCACTCGATTCAACTCGTTGGATTCGAACGGCGGGCGAAGGTGAATATCCCGCGAAGTGGGCGACCACATCAGACCAGCAACGATTGTTGGACATGGAAGTTCATGATCGCCGACGTTGGTATGGTCGTTGGCACATGGTCGAGGACGAGGCGGTATTCAACAGCGTCGTCTCGATCCGGCCTTGGGCGATCGATCAGTTTTGGGACGCGGCCGGCCAGCAGTCCACACCAATCAATTGGCAACAAACGGCGTCATGGTTGGGCGTGGGTGGATCACGAACTTCGAATGGACAGAGTCATCGCTGGTCGACTCGTGGTCTGCGATATCATCGCCACGATCAAGTTCTGACGGAGGCCGAAATTTCTTGGCCGAAGCGAATCGAGATGGCATCGGAGGCTGGAGACCAAGTCGGCGTGATCTCGGTTGGCTCGTTGGCCATGAACGAAGGAAGGCCAGAAGACACCTTTGTGTCGCGACGGGTCTACCAGGACGGTGGTTGGCGAGCGGAATTGCGGTCGCAAGATTCCGCGATCGAACCAGTGCCACTGACGGTATTTTCAGCCGATGGTGTGGCGCAAGGCGTGTGGTGTCCGCCCGGAACTTGGACGATTCGTTGGATCTACGAACCCCGAGGGCACAGGGGTGCGGTGATCGTTTGGATGTCGGGATGGTTGATGTTGCTGGTGGTCTCGATTTGGTCCATCACTCGAACGAAGTGAATGACCGAATCCACGATTCATTCTTCGTCGAAGAACAATTCGTCAGCCGGATTCCAGCGGATGTTTTTCATCGCGTCGATTGAAAGTCGGCCTTGATTGCGTTGAGGGTCGCAAGTTGGCTGAACCACTTCATCGGGGTTTTCCTGCATGTCGAAACGTTCGCCATCGGAAAGTTGCAACACGGGGCACGCATATCCTTCGACTGGTCGGCGGATCACGTCCGCCCATTTGCCGTTTGTCAGTTCGACTCGGCTGCCCAGTGGAAACAACGACTTTGTTCGTAACAAGGCATGAATGACCTGAGGGTCAAAGCTTCCATAGCGAGCTTGATGCAGGATGAATCCCAACGCATCGTGTGGCACCAACGCTTTTCGAAAACCTGTTCCGAGTGTCAAACGAAGGTACGTATCGCAGACGTTGAGAATGCGAGCGTAGATGTGAATCCGTTTGCCTTCCAAACCAAACGGATAACCTTCACCGTTGTACTGTTCGTGGACTTGTTCGATCGCCAACAGAACCGAGTGAGGGATGTCAGAAACTTCGCGAAGACTGTTTGCTGAGATGACCGGGTGTTTGCGATACTCCCATGTTTCTTCTTCCGAAAACGCACCTCGTCCAGGAACGCTGAAAGCGGGATCCATGGAATACAAACCGATGTCGTGCAGTAAACCGGCCATGCCGATTTCCAACACGGAGGGTCCATCCAAATCAAGTTCGGTACCGATGGCCATGCCCAACACGCCCAGCTTCACGCTGCGGTCGGTCAGTGACATTTCGGTGTTGCAGGCGACAACTTCGCCGACAGTTTGATCGTGGTCGTCCACCATTGCCGAAGCGAATGCGCCCGATAGGTCAGACAACGCCTCGACGGTTTGCATCTTGCGTTCGGTCAGTGCCAAACGAATCTCTTCGAACTTGCTACGAGCCATTTTGACGTGGCCCTGCAGTGTCCGTCGTCGCGTCAGATCAATGGGTTCGTGATGACGATTGACCAAAGCGTCTTTCAACGGCACTCCCTTGATCCATTTGGTTGGATCGCGTCCGGGAACATGCGAAGCTTCTTTCTCTCGTGTGTTCTTGGGCTTTGCTTTTGCCGCACCCGATTTGCCGCGGTTGCTCAGTGCATCGGCTTCGTCAGCATTGACGGTTAACTCTTCGATGCCGCGTTCCCGCAGACCATCGATCACTTCATTGGTGATGCGCGTACCGGTGCCGAGTAGCAATCGGCCCATTTCGTCTTCGATCGGTGTACGACAAATCGCACCGACCTGAAGATCATCGACGGGAACAAGAACAGTGTTCGTACTGCTGTTCGCGTTAGAGGTAGTTGAAATCATATTGTGCCCAGTTCATTTTTTGCTCCGGCGTGGAGTACGATCGAACGAGTCCAAATTCAATGCTGCCCGTGCATGCGGCCCCACCCGATACTCTAAATCTAGGTTTCAAAGTGAGCTTGGGTGGGAGTCTTTCGCAAATTTTATGAAACCCTCGTTCAGCCCCGCCCACGATTTGGCCGTCATTGGTGGGGGAATCGTCGGCCTTGCCACCGCGATGACCTGGTTGCAAACCCGTCCCGGGAGTCGTGTGACGGTGCTGGAAACGGAGGCTCGGGTCGGCCAACACCAGAGCGGGCACAACTCGGGTGTCATCCATTCAGGGATCTACTATCAGCCCGGAAGTGAGAAAGCTTTGTTGTGCCGGGAGGGCAAAACCAAACTCGAAGCATTCTGCGAAAAACACGGGATTCGCTGGGAAAAATGCGGAAAAGTCGTCGTCGCAACGGATCCTAGCGAGCTGAGTTCGTTGGAACGAATCATCGAGCGAGCGGACCTCAACGGAGTGGAATTTCGACGGATCACAACCGACCAATTACGACAACTCGAGCCTTCTGTTGCGGGTGTTGATGCGATCGTGGTCCCCGAAACGGGTATCGTGGATTACCGGTCGGTTTGCGATGCTTATCGGCATTGCATCGAAGAGATGGGTGGCAGCGTCCAATTGGGTTTCCAGGTCCAACGTTTGGACGCGGATGACTCCGGCGTTCGTATGGCTGGTGTTGATCACAATCAATCAAGCGGGAAGTTTGATATCCGAGCCCGATCGGCGATTGTGTGCGCGGGGCTGCACAGCGACACGCTGGTTCGGCAAAGTGAATCCGATGCCTCCCGTTCAGATACAGAATCATTGTCTGAGGAAGTTCGAATCATTCCATTTCGGGGCGAATACTATGAGCTGCGGCCTGAACGACGCGGTTTGTGTCGCAACTTGATCTACCCGGTTCCGGATCCCGCGTTCCCATTCCTTGGTGTGCACTTCACTCGAAACGTCGAGTGTGGTCCCAATGCGGTGCTGGCTCTCGCCCGAGAAGGTTACCAATGGCGTGACATCGATGTTCGATATTTGCAACGAACGTTGGGGTACAGCGGCTTTCGTCGGTTGATCCAGAAGCATTGGCGGAAAGGCCTCGGCGAAATGAATCGTTCGCTACGAAAGTCCGCCTTTGTCACGGCACTTCAGAAGCTTATCCCTGAACTGCGTGCCTCGGACTTGATCCCCGCTCGAGCCGGTGTGCGGGCTCAAGCCGTGCGGGCCAACGGCGAATTGGTCGATGACTTTTTGTTCCGATCGATGCCCAATGTCACTCACGTGTTGAACGCACCCAGCCCCGCGGCGACGGCATCGCTGGCAATCGCGCGGCGGGTGATCGAGCAGCATCAGAACCAAAATCCCAATTTGTAGATGGTTGATTTCGTCCTGATCGAAGTTACCTACACGCTGCGATAGGTCGGTTCCGGACGACCGGGACGGAAGCTGTCCAGTTGGGTCGTATCAGTGTCAGCGTTCAGTCGAGCAGCCAGCAATTCAATGACTTGCTCAACCTCTTGAGTCAACGATTCCGGCGCCAAGCGAACTCGAGCGTTGATGATCGCTTTTGCGGTTGGAGTGTTTGTGCCAGCAGCAATCGACAAAACAGTTTGTGAATCGCTGTCGATCAAGTTGGCAACGCTGACCGGTTCGTCATCGGTTGCGTTGGCACTGCAGAGCACTTTCAAGTGTCCTGGTTCGGCACCCAGTGACAGCAAACGTTGTCGCAGTTCATCGACCAATCCCACGCTGAGTTCATCGAGTGCAAACGCGTGCTTGCTGTTGAAGTTCACCGTCGCATTGAGCCAACCAAGTTCGGCTTCGCCATCGGCGTACACGTCGTAATCAACTTCCATCATCGATTCGCGATGTGCCGCATTGCCTTGAAATGCTTCATACAAGACATCCAAGTTCTCGCCGGTTTTGGCAGACAACGGGATGACTTTCCGACCTGGGTACTGCTCGTTCAATTGTTCCGTGAGTGCTTGAACGTCTTCGTCGGACAATTCATCGATGCGGTTGAGCAGGATGATCTCAGACTCTTCAAGTTGCTTGCGAAAGATGTATTCGGCTTTCTCGGAAAATCCTCCGCCAATACCCGACAGAATCTTCTTTCCATGATTGGGTTTTAAAACCACGGCATAGGGACGATGCACAAACTTTTCGCCAAGACGTTCCATCATCGGAACCGCGATGGTCGCAATCAGGTCCGTGCAGCTTCCAACCGGCTCTGCGAGAACAACATCGGGGCGTTGTCGGTTTTCGAACTCTTCCATCGCGTCGGTCAATCCGTCGAAGTTGCAGCAGAAACATGATCCGGCAACTTCGTTGACTTCCAATCCTTGGCTCTTAAGCAACTGCGTGTCGACCAAACCAGCGGCTTGATCATTGGTCACGATGCAAACGTGTTTGCCTTCGGCTTGCAGTTGTTTGGCTAGTCGTGCGATGAGCGTGGTTTTGCCGGCTCCCAAGAAACCTCCGATCATGATGAATTCAATGGGCTGGGGCATTGTGAGTCTCAACGGTTGAAGATGAACAGGAACCACGACGGAACGCCGGTAGGGACGATTTTGCGACTCGGACATTCTGACGATCGTCAGAACGTCAGTCAATCAGCTGCCACGTCGCTCGTCGGTTGAGCCGCTGGCCGCTGGGGCTCCTCACGAAGGGTTCATCGGACCCATGTCGAGTTTGCAGCATCCCAAATTCAACGCGGACTGCTTTGCTTTTCCGCGACTGGGAAGCATGCCTTCCTTCAGCGAGTAATAGATGAATTTCCCTTCCCGCTCGGTTTGCACCAAATCGGCGTGAAAGAGGACTCGCAAGTGATGGGAGACGGTGCCGATTTCCTGTTCGACCAAAATCGCGAGATCCGAAACGCTCAGCGGACCGGATTGCAAAGCTCGTACGATTTGCAAACGCAAAGGGTCGCCAAGAGCCTTCAGGTAGACCGCGCACTGCGATTCATTCGGTTCGGAAGATGTCGAGGTCATGGCCGGATTGTAGAGAAACAGATTGCGACACGGCAATCGGCGTCCGCAATGTCGCCTCATTTCAGGGCATTCAGACGAACGGAGTCTGTTTCTGTCGTCACACGATCATGGCAATTGTCCACTGGCGAACTAGAGTGAGTTCATGTCCCCCCCGGCCGGAACGTCGCTCTTGGAAGAACCCGTCGACCAAGACTTTGACGAACAAATTGACGAACCGATGCCATCACCGGATCCACAACGCGGTGCTTTGGAAGGATTGTTCGCGCTGGCGTGTCCGCTGCTGTTGACCCTTGCAGTGGCACTGAATCCTCTGGATCAATCCGACTCGACTCCGGCTGGTTCCGCGGGCGCTGGTTTGACGATGGAGGTGGCCTTGAAGTTGTTGTTGTCCGCCGCGGTGGGTTCAGTTGCTTTGTTGGGTTGGATCCTTTGTCCGGCTGTTCGCCAACGTCTGATGAAATTCCCGGGTTGGATTTTGGTGGCTCTGGGTGGCGTCTTTGTCGTGACCAGTGCGGTGGCGTTTGGTCCCGCCGCAACCGTCTCTCGCGCTGCCGCGATGATCAGTTGCGTGTACATCGTCTTCATCGCGGTGACGTTGCAGTTCTTGACGCTACGACAAACGCTTCAGTGCGTGCTGCTCGGATTGGTGCTGCATCTGATCGCGGCATGGTGTCTGTATCTCGGCGGAGGCGAGACAGCGGTCTATCAAGAAGAACTGGGGCAGTCTCTCATCATCGAGCGCATGGGCAGCACGGCGCACCCCAACTCGCTCGGACGCATTGGTGCATTGGCGATTCTGGTTTGCTTGGGACTTTGGCGAACAAGACACCGTCCGCTCACTCCCAGCATGATTGCGATGATGGGGTTCGTTTTTGTGATCTCAGTCGCGACGATGTTTGAATCCATGAGTCGGACCGCGGTGGTTTCTTGCGCAGCATCCGTGTTGGCCGTGATGATTGATCGGCTAGCCAATCGTCGTGGAGTGGCAATTGGTTTGTGCGTTGTGATGGGGATTTGTTTGTTGGTGCTGACGGTTGGGTTGTTGTCGGAAGGTTCCGATGTCGGTAGCCGAGCGGTCGCTGTTGGTACCAAGACTGGCGATGTGGAGGAACTGACGTCGGCAACTGGACGAACGGAGATTTGGGCGGAGGCGATCCGCTACATCGCTCAACGACCGCTGACCGGATGGGGCCTGAATAGCGCCCCGTTGTTGCTGGAAGACTTCTCGCATCACACGCACAATTTGTTGCTGCATGCGATGTTTTCGGCGGGCATTTTGGCTGGTATCTGCGTTGCCGCACTCATCGCATGGACGGTGTATCACGCGGTGACGGTTGCCGATCCATTGTTCCGTGGAATCGCGGCCTACATTTGTGTCTCGGGTTTGTTCGAAGACACCGCGTTTGAAACGTTCCCGTTCGCGTCGACCCTGTTGTGGTTGCTGGTGTTGCTCGCCGCATCGGTTGAAATGCCGCGATCAGACGATCCGGACGATGTATCGCTAGATCATTTGGCCAGCGATCTCACGCGATGAGATCCCGAATGACGTGAGCTTCTTCCACTCCGGTGAGCCGTTGACTGAGGCCTCGGAATTTGAACGTGAACCGTTCGTGATCGATTCCTAGTAGGTTCAGCACAGTTGCATTGAGGTCGCGAATGTGGACTGGGTTTTCAACGATGTTGTACGAAAACTCATCCGTCGTTCCATAGTCGAAACCGGATTTCACGCCGCCGCCGGCCATCCAAGTCGTGAAGCAACGACCATGGTGGTCACGACCTGAACTTGGGTTTTCGAGCTGGCCTTGGCTGTAGACGGTGCGACCAAATTCGCCACCCCATATCACCAGTGTGTCATCCAGCATGCCCAATCGCTTGAGGTCTTGAACCAAGGCCGCCGAGGCTTGATCGACGTCTTTGCATTGACGTGGCAACTGGTTTCGAATCGAGATGTGTTGATCCCATCCACGATGGAACAGTTGAATGAAACGCACGCCGCGTTCGGCCATGCGTCGAGCCAGCAAACAATTCGCGGCGTATGAACCGGGACGCCGTGCGTCTTCGCCATAGAGTTCAAAAGTGGATTCCGGTTCGTCGGATACATCGGTCAGTTCAGGCACCGACGTCTGCATGCGGTAAGCCATTTCATAGGCCTCGATGCGGGCCAGTGTTTCCGGATCGCCCGTGGCTTCCGAATGCATTTCGTTCATTCGTCCAAGCGTGTCCAAGAGTTGTCGGCGTGAGTCTCGCGAAACGCCATTCGGGTTCTTGAGATAGAGCACCGGGTTCGCACCGGGACGAAGCATCACACCTTGATGGCTGGACGGCAGATAGCCGCTGCCCCACAACCGCGAAAATAGGGGTTGGCCGGGGTTCTTTCCGCTGCCTTGGCTGAGCAACACCATGTAGGCGGGGAAGTCTTCATTCTCAGATCCCAACCCGTAACTCAGCCACGCTCCCATCGACGCGTGTCCCATTTGCTGTGATCCGGTGTTGATGTAGGTCACCGCGGGATCGTGGTTGATCGCTTCGGTCCACATCGAACGCACGATCGAGATGTCGTCGGTGATCTCTTGCAGGTGCGGCAACAAATTGCCAACCCAAGTCCCGTGCTGGCCACAACGTTTGCCACCCCACAATGGTTTGACGACGGGAAACTGACTCTGTCGAGATGTCATCCCGGTCAGTCGTTGCCCGCCGCGAACGGAATCAGGCAAGTCGGTTCCGTGGAGTTGTTCCAGTTCGTCTTTGTGATCGAACAGATCGATATGACTTGGACCGCCGGATTGAAACAGGTAAATGACCCGTTTGGCTTTTGGGGCAAAGTGTGGCAATCCCGATACCAGACTTGATGGGCTTTGGTCCGCTGATGCAGCCGCATTGGGATTGGCCTCAGCCGCCAGAAGCTTTCCGAGTGCCATCGCACCGAGACCCGCCGCCGAGCTGCCAAACAGCGATCGGCGAGTCATCATTTGCGATTGTCGCAATCCGAGTTCGTGAATCAATGATTGGTTCATGAGAAGATGCGTTTCGATGTGGTGGACGGTTGATGGATGACGGCGTGAACGTTGGTTGACTCGATCAAAGCCGGGTCAGCGTCTCGCTCAAATTCAGCAGCAGCGTTGCGACTTGCATCCATGCCGCGTGCTCGACGGGGTCCAAGGTTGCCGAACGTGGTGATTCGCCAACCGAGACGGCGGCCAGGGCATCTTCGGGTGACTCGGCAAAGCGTTCTCGTTCGGTCTGCAACAACGACAAAACGGCGTCACGTTCTTCGTCGTTGGGGATTCGACCAACGACGACTGTGAAAGCCTCATCGATTCGATTGGCATCCGAAACGAACTTTTCGTTTGACGCGGATTCGATCAATAAGCGTTCGGCCAAAGCGCGAGCGGCTTCGGCGAACTGGGGATCGTTCAGAGTCACCAAGGCTTGGATGGGCGTGTTCGTCGCTCCACGATCCATCGTGCAAAGTTCACGACTGGGTGCATCGAAGGCTGCCATCGCCGGATGAGGACTGGTCCGTTTCACGATGGTGTAGAGGCTGCGTCGATACAGCTTCTCACCGTGATCTTGCACAAAGACTTGTTTTGTCGCTGGCGTGCTGCCGAAGTGGCTGACTTCTTTCCAAAGTGCCGGCGGTTGATACGGCTGCAAACTTGGGCCGCCCACGCGAGGCACCAACAAATCGCTGACCGCGAGAGCTTGGTCGCGAATGAACTCGGCCGGCAAACGGAACCGCGGACCACGTGCGAGCAAACGATTCTTGGGGTCGAGTTCGATCTGTTCCGGTGTGGCAGAAGATTGCTGACGATAGGTCGCGCTGCTAACCATTTCGCGAATCAACTGTTGTTGGTTCCAGTCGATCTCAACGAAGCGTGTCGCGAGATAGTCCAGCAATTCCGGGTGACTGGGGTACTCGCCTTGCGAACCAAAGTCCGCTGATGTGGCGACCAACCCGGTACCAAAGAACAACGACCAAATACGATTGACCGCGACGCGAGAGGTGAGTGGGTGATCGGGACTTGTCAGCCAACGAGCCAAGTCCAATCGGTCCGCTTTGTCATTTTCATCGGCAAGTCCAGGTAGCACCCTGGGTGTCGTTGGAGTGACCCGATCCGTGGGCGAATCGTATTGGCCTCGGTCGAGCACAAACGTTTCGCGAGGTTTCTTGGCGGTGTTCATCACCATGGTCGAGAAAGTTCCGGTCAGCACATCACGACGTTCTTCGAGGTTGCTGATCCGGGTTCGCAACGGTTGGAGCTGATCGCTCGTTTGACGAAACTTTTCGAGGACCGTTTGTCGTGTGGTGTCGTTCCATTCGTCGGACGAAGTTTGAATGGCATCGACCATCGAATCACTCCAGCGACTGTCGGTGTCATTGCCAGCGAACGGTTGGATTTGCCATTCGTACGGAAGTGATTTCCCTTGGCCAAAGACCAACAGCACGCTCAGATACGGTGTCGTTTGAGGATCGATCGGTTGATCGAAAGTCACTGTGAGATGTTGTTCTGATTGGCCGCTGGCAGGTTGCCACCAACGTTCATTGCTTTCGTCCCAGATTGATTCCGCCGCGTGTCCTTCAGCTTGAGTGCTCGCGGTGACTTTGTGGAATGAGAGCTGACGGTGGTAATCAACTTGATCCGCCGGTTGTTCCGTTGCCGAGATCAACACGGTGGTGACCTTGGGGACCCCCTCGTCAAAGGGCGTGAGGACCATCGGTGGTTCACTTGGCTCCGCCGCGTTTTCTTTGTTTGTTTCTTGTGCGGGTTTGGCTGGACCGAGTCGCGGGTGAAAGGAGACACGAAGGCCGGTGATCGGTGATCCATCGGTCAGCTCATCCGCCGACAACCGCAGCGAGTGACTCATCCCACTCAATCCGCCGCTGGGTTGTGCAAGCTTCACCGTGCCGTTTGCATCAAATTCCATCGCACCGCGAAGGTTCGGCGAGGAAACATCCAGCAGTTCGATCGGCACATACCGAAACTGGTCACCGCGTGATGCTTCTTCCTGTCGTTGCGATTTCAACCACGCTTCCAAACCTTCCGTGGTTTCCGCCAGTTGCGCACGTAGCTGCTCCAGTTCTGATTCGAGTTGCGGCAACTCGTCAGTTTGCAGCACCGTTTTGGCCATGACATTTGGAGCCGCATTGCGACCCGAATTTCCGTCCAATCCGTTGTCTTGTAGTTCATTGAAAAACGCGAAGAACTGATAGTATTCACGTTGCGAGATGGGGTCGTATTTGTGGTCATGGCATTGGGCACAACCCATCGTCAAACCCAGGAAGACCTCACTGGTTGTTTTCACCCGATCCGCGACATAGTTGGTGAGGTTTTCCTCCGGGATCGTGCCGCCTTCGTGCGTGATCATGTGGTTGCGATTGAAACCCGTCGCGATCAGTTGTGACTCGGTTGGATTGGGCAGCAAATCGCCCGCGAGTTGTTCCGTCAGAAACTGATCGAATGGCATGTTGTCGTTGTAGGCCTGGATTACCCAGTCACGCCACAACCACATGTGACGACCGCCATCAATCGAATAGCCGTTGGTGTCGGCATAGCGAGCTTGATCGAGCCAAGGAAGGGCCATTCGTTCGCCATGATGTGGCGAGCTCAATAACCGGGTGATCGTTTCTTGATAGGCGGACTCGCCGTGCTGTTGGTAGTCGCGGACGAATGCGTTGACTTCTTCGGGCGTCGGCGGCAAACCGGTTAAGTCAAAGCTCAGTCGACGGATCAGCGTTCTTGGATCGGCTTCTGGGGAGGGCGCCAGATTGGCCTCGGCCAAACGTTGAGCCACGAAAAAATCGATGTCATTGCGTGCCCAGCTCTTTTCGGATTGTTCCTCGGTAAAATCAACCGTTGGAACTTCCGACATCGTCGGCGAGATGAATGCCCAGTGGCCTTCATAGGCGGCACCTTCTTCGATCCAACGCTTCAGCAGCGTCTTTTGCTCCTGCGTCAAAGCGAGATGTGATTCCGGTGGCGGCATCAACATGTCCGGATCGTCACTGATGATGCGCTGCCAAGCCTCGCTGTCTTCCACGTTGCCAGGCACAATCGGTTGGTAACCACCAAGATCCGTCGTCGCACCTTCCAGAGTGTCGAGCCTCAAGTCAGCACGGCGTCCATGTTCGTCTGGTCCATGACAATGGAAGCAGGTTTCCGAAAGGATCGGACGAATGTCACGATTGAACTTCAGCTTGCGATCGCTGGCGGAGTCAATCTCGGGAATCGATGCCACGGTCAACGCCGGATGGTTCATCGAACCGGAGGAGTTGATGACTTTCCATGGATTCGGCGGACGTCGATTCGGTGAGCGTGCCGGATCGGGACTGTTGGCAGTTTGTGTCGTTGCTTGATCGACCTGAGTCGACGAGGTTGCAGTTTCGTCGACCATCGCCAAGCCAGAACGACCCGATGTGGGCCAGGTCTGTAACCAAATCAAATTGCCAATCACCAGCGCGCACGCGGCGACACTCCAACCAAGAAACGAGTGCATAGCGGAGGTGGATGTTGTGTCCGGCAAATTCACCAATGGTTTGGTTGAGGGTTGCCGTGAAACCAAGGCTTCATCCAGTTCGCAAAGATCGAGGTAGTGATCCAAGGCTTCCGTGTCTGATGCCAAATGCTCACGCAACTCGATGGCTTGATCGTCTGTCAGTTCATTCGCCAAGTGGGCAGCAAGCAGTTGATCGATTGGTTCCCGGGAACTCATTGGATTTCCGCCGTTTGGTGAGAAATGGGAGGATCGGAGAGAACGTCAGCTTCCGAGTGGTCACCGCATTGTTGAACGCAGCGGATCAATCTCTGACGAGCCCGGTGAAGGGCTTGCCCGATCGCATTGGCTTTCCGCCCGGTCGTTTCGGCTAAGTCGTTCAGCGTCTTGCCCTCCAAGTAAAAATGCTCGACCAATTCGCGCTGATGATCGGGCAATTGTTGCAAGCAGTGATTCAGTCGTTGCCAATTGCTTTCGCGTCGATGTTGTTCCATCCGCTCGCGATGACGTCGTTCGATGATCTCGTGCAGACGTTCGTCGATGAGCAACACGGATGATGATGTGGCAAGTTTGCGGATCTGATTTCGATGATGGTTGATGGCAATCTGACTCAACCAGGCAACGAAGTTGGTTCCTTCTTCAAACGCGTTTTGCTTTTCCATCGCGGTGACGTTCGCTGATTGCAGCACGTCCTGCGCAGCGTGGACCGATCCGGTGAGCCTGATCAAATAACCAAGCACAGGACGTTGGGCCTGCTGAAGCAGGTCTTCAAATGCCTTGCACGAACGAGTCAAACCGTTGGGTCTCCACGTAGTGATGTAGGGAGCACGCTTCGTTTTACTCGGAAATTTCGAGTTTTTGTGAAATCGGTCCCACGCCCAACCGTGGTGGGGAAGCGATTATGCTGCTGCAGACGATCCCACCTTCCCTTCCTACCTCGGAGAAACCTTCACCATGAAAGTGTCCCTTTCCACCCGGTTATTGCTTGCCGGAGCCGCAATCGCGAGCTGTTTAACGGGTCCGATGGGCTCGACCGCACAAGCCGAATTGATGATGCCAGCGATCTTTGGCGACTCGATGGTTGTGCAACGAAACGAGCCCGTGCACATCTGGGGTTGGACCCAACCCGGTCAAGAAGTCAGCGTTCAACTGGGTGATCGATCAGCGAAAGGAAAAGCCAACGACGAAGGCCGATTCGACATCTCGGTTCCCTCTCTTCCCGCGGGCGGACCTTACGACCTGACTGTTAAAGCCGATGAAACAAAGACGTTCACCGATGTTTTGGTCGGCGAAGTCTGGATTTGCTCCGGACAATCCAACATGGCTTGGGCGGTGCAAAGTGCCAACGATGCCGATCTGGAATCACTCTCAGCCGATTACCCCGAGATCCGTCTGATCTCGGTTCCACAAGTTGGCACGCAAGAACCCCAACGCGACTTCAAAGGCAAATGGACGGCCGCCACTCCCGATACCGTCAAGGACTTCTCCGCCGTTGGATACTTCTTCGGTCGACAACTTCATCAAACGTTGGACGTGCCCGTTGGCTTGATTGACAACGCTTGGGGCGGATCCGCCGCGGAAGCTTGGATTCCTCGCGATGTTTTGGAAGCCGACGGCAAGTACGAATCGATGCTGTCCGGTTGGGACAAACGCATGGTCAATTACGACTTCGATGCGATGGTCAAATCGTGGGAGGAAAAGCATCGTAAGTGGGTAGCCGATGGTCGGAAGGGCAACGCACCTCGGCGACCACGTGATGATTCGGCCGGCAACCATCGTCCCGCCAATATTTACAACGGTGTTTTGCTGCCGACGATTGGCTACACGATTCGCGGCTCGATTTGGTATCAGGGCGAGTCAAACGCGGGTCGAGCTTACGAGTATCGCGATTTGTTCCCGTTGATGATTCAAACTTGGCGAGACAAGTGGGGCCAAGGCGACTTCCCGTTCTACTGGGTACAACTGGCCGACTTTCGATCAGAAGTCGACGAGCCTACCGACAGCAGTTGGGCAGAACTTCGCGAAGCTCAAACGATGACGATGTCGCGATTGCCAAACACCGGTGAAGCCGTGATTTTGAACTTGGGCGAATCGGCTGACATTCACCCGAAGAACAAACAAGACGTGGCCAAACGATTGGCTCGATGGGCGCTTGCCAAGGACTATGGCTACGACATTCCTTACCGCAGCCCAACCTATCGCGATGTGAAGTTCGAGGACAACAAAGCAATCGTCAAGTTCGATCACGTCGGTGGTGGCTTGGACACGTTTGATGTTCCCCAGCTGATTGGATTCACCATCGCTGGCGAAGACCAAAAGTTTGTTCATGCCAAAGCAAAGATTGTGAGCAAGGACACCATCGAAGTGTCAGCCGAGTCGGTCTCGAATCCAGTCGCCGTGCGATATGCCTGGGCCGACAATCCAGTCTGCAACGTGCAGAGCAAAGAAGGTCTGCCGATGACTCCGTTCCGAACGGACGACTGGCCAGGCGTCACGCAACCGAAGGAATGATGGAAGTCATTCATCAATGATCGATCGTCGACAACCGCCCGTGCAGAATGCCCGGGCGGTTGTTTTTTGGTGGGTCCGGCACGCTTCAAGTCAGTGCATGCCTTCGTAGAAACCCTCCGTACGGCAGTTCACCAGTGGTCAAACAGGTGGACTTTCCCTTGTTTGTAACAGGGTTGTCCACCGCGAGGGAAATATCGAATGGAGAACCCTTAAGGGAAGATCAGAAGCCGCAATCGTTTGATTGAGAGTCCAGCAGCCACTCTGTCAATTGACAATAGTTCTCATTTTTCACTCTGATCAACTCAGAAATTGCTTGAAAACGCTCGTCTTGCACCCTTAGTATCTCTATACGTTTGCACGGGGGGTGGAGATATCCACCCCCCGTCTTTTCGAATTCATTTCGCAAGAAAGAAACGAGAGAACGATGATTGGGCACAGAAGAGATTCATTGAGACGGGCGTTCACGCTGGTGGAGTTATTGGTGGTGATCGCCATCATTGGGGTCTTGGTTGGTTTGTTGTTGCCGGCGGTTCAGGCGGCTCGCGAAGCAGCGCGACGCATGAGTTGCAGCAACAATTTCAAGCAGCTCGGGCTTGCGATTCACAACTATCACTCTGCATTCAACCAGTTGCCACCTCATGGTGGCGGAACTGGGCCTGGCCTTGAGACTCCATCGGACTGGTGGCGTGGAACCAACACAGCCAACCGAAAAAGCTTGAGTGTGATGGTCGCGCTGACGCCTTATTTTGAGCAGCAGGGGCTGTGGGAGCAAATCTCCAACCGCAGCTATGAGACGGTAACTGGAGCTGCACCCCCAGCGCCACTCGGCTTCTGGCCGGCGATGGGACCAAGCCCAAAAGCTTATTCGACGGATCCAGGCTACATTCCTTGGCAAACCGAAATTGCCATGTTGCGTTGTCCCAGCGATCCGGGACAGGGTTTGCCGGGTCGTGGCCGAACCAACTACGGGCCGTGTCTGGGCGACTCACCCCAAATCCAGATGCAACAACATTACGACTTGAGGTTGTTCATACCTAGCACAAACACCGGAAACGTCGTCCGAGCGAAAGCAGCGCACCGCGGCTATTTTGCGCCCTACTCATCCTTCAAGTTTCGTGATGTCTTGGATGGATTGTCCAACACGATTGCGATGGGGGAGATCGTTTCCAACCTCGGTGACAACGCAATCAATGGATCGCTCTCTTGGGATGATGGTGGCGCTGATGCTGACGTTACCAACAACCCATTGCATTGTGTGGCGTCTAACGAAATTGACCCTGAGCGACCTCAGTTTTGGTGCCCAACCGGTGGGACAAACTGCACCCCTCCAGCTCGAATCGTCAACGGTGAAACGAACGGAAGAGGTATGAGCTGGGCATCTGCTTTTCGTTTGTCTATCTCTGGAGTGTTCACCGTGCGGCCGCCCAACAGCGAGCTTTGCATCGGCCACTGGGCCGATCATCCTGGCAACTTCTCACCCAGCAGTCATCACCAAGGTGGTTGCCATATTTTGATGGGCGACGGGGCTGTGAAGTTCATCACAGATTCAATTGAAGCTGGAAACCAAAACGCGCCCATGATCAGCTCTACCAATCGGCCGGGTTCAGCCAGTCCGTATGGTGTCTGGGGAGCGTTGGGTAGCAAGGCTGCCAAAGAAACGGTTTCCGAGTTCTGAGTTGTCGGCCGGCACCTCGCACACTTGTTTGTGTGGTGCCGGCTTTATCCAGTCACGGTTGAACATCTTGGCTGGATTTGTCTTAGCTCGACGAGAATAGATTCACTTTCAACCGACCGAATTCAAACTACTAAAATTAGGTAGATACGATGAAAAAAACATTGGCTTTGCTCTTTTCCAGTTGCCTACTCCTTGGAGGGGTGACCGGTTGTGATGATTCCGGTGGAACTGTTGTTGCACCTGATTCCAGTGAAACATCGACCGATGTACCCGGCGGCGAAATGAGCGAAGAGGAGTACGCCAAGGAACTCGAGAAGTCCATGCGTTGATGCGACAGGGTTGATGAGCATGCACATCAGTCGGCGGCGAATCGGATGGAAGGCTGGTAGCCTTTTCGCATTGGCCGTTGGCTGGGTGGTTCAATCCACAAGTGTGCCAACAACGTCGGGTGACAGCCCGAGAGAAATCGACCAATTGAACGTGGCAGCTTTGCCCACATTTGTGGGCAAAGCCGTTTGTGCAGAGTGTCATCGCAGCAACTTTGAAATGCATCGAGCATCGGGGCACGCTTCCACGTTTACTCTCACGAGTGAACCAGTCGTTTCGAATTTGTTCGATGGAAAGACGGTTGATGCGGGCGAGCTCCACGGCTTGTTCCACTATCGATCCTCAGAAGAAGGGTTATTGGTGCTCCGTGCTTTGGATGAATCGGTCGATAAAATGGTACCGATGAAGTTTCCGTATGCGTTGGGGTCAGGTCGCAACGCGATTACTTTGTTTTCAATCTTACGAGAGGAAGCGAAGACATCCTCTATCATGGAACATCGTGTTTCGTGGTATCCGGGCCGTTCGTGGTATCCGGGCCGAGAGGGTGAACCGTCGAATCATCAAGTCACGGACTCACGACAAACCGGTCGCTTTGGATTGACGCCGGGGCACACGAACTCGGAACCTCTGGACGCAATGGATTGTTTTGGTGAGAGGATCCGTGGGGAAAAAATGGATTCGTGCATCGAATGTCACACGACTTCGGGGAAGATTGTGGATCACGAATTGACGGATCTGATCCCAAATGTGGACTGCGAAAAATGCCATGGTCCAGGCAGTGAACATGTTCGCCTGGCTCGGCGAATGGACAATCCTCCCGCTTTTTCTGTTGGCCGTTCAGATTGGGACGGCGAATCTGAGATTCAACTGTGCGGGTCTTGTCATCGCCTTCCTCGGCACGTGTCTCCGAAGGAGCTGCGTGACTACTCCAGCGAGTTGTTGCGATTGCAGCCAATCGGATTGCTGCGCAGTGAATGCTATATCAAATCCGGCCGTTCATTAACTTGTTCGACTTGCCACAACCCACATCAAGACGCTCATTTGAAGTCGACAGCAGACTACGATCAAGATTGTCGAACGTGTCACCAACCACATGTCGAGTCACAAGTGGTTTGCTCGGTTTCAACTGATGGCGGCTGCGTGAAGTGCCATATGCCACCTATCTCGGTGGAGCAGGACATGGTGTTCCACGACCACTGGATTCGAGTTCGCGAAAATGAGTGATCGACATCGACGGACGTTGCGCCGGTCGTTGACGCTGGTTGCTATTGCAGCGATCTCCTCGCAAATTTCATGTGATGCGAGATTGGAACCGAACTCGCCTTCGGATTCAACTGAGATCCATTCAGAGGTCCAGCAAACAGAATCGACCGCCGAAGTCTTCAGCGACGATCGACCGGACCTATCCGTGCCTCGACCGGATTTTGTTGAACCCGCGATGTCAGTCGATGTCACTGCGTCGCGGGAGCTGGCGGAACAGGCGCTCGCCGATGGACGGATCGAGGAAGCCTACGATCATGTACGCGCCGCCTACCGACACGGCGCCGATGATCCATTAGTGATGTTCGTCATGGCCCGGGTCTTGGGCGAGCGGCATCGATTCGAGGAAGCCATTGCGATCTTGGATTCGGTTGCCTTGCGTGATCCCCAAGCGAGGTTACCCACCCTCGGTCAAACGGCGCAGTGGATGGTTCTAAAAGGAGATTGGAACCAAGCTGAAAAACGGTACAAGGCGATCCTGGATGAGGTGCCTGGCTTCGCGATGGTGCATGAGGAAATCGCCCTGCTGTATCTTCGCCAAGGTCGTCGCCATGGTGCCGCGTCCCACATCCGACAGCTTTGTCAGTCGGGCACCGTGAAGGAGCACTGGATGCTTGAATTGCTTTCAATCTCGGATGACCCATTCCCAATGAACGGCAGCGAAGAAAATGAACCCATCGGTTCTTTGGGAATGGCACAGAATTTAATTGCGCAGGGATCGCGTGATGGAGCGATCAAGACGTTGATCAATCATCCGAGAAAACTATTGGATGCGGAAAGGTCTTTGCTTGGTCGATTGCTGGCTTTGGAAGAAGACCAAGAGGCTCTGACACAGTGGTCCGAAGAAATGGTTCTCACCAATGAATCCAACGCGGACGCTTGGTTTGCGACCGCGAGCCTGCATCAGATGCGAGGTGAGCACGCAAAGGCAGTGACTTGTTTTTGCGAAGCCATTTTGCGTGACGCAACCGATGATGTCGGGTATCAGCGTTTGAGTCAGTCATTGCAAGAACTAGCCATGGATGCGGCAGCCAAACGTGTCTCGGAACGAGCCAAGTTGGTCCACCGAACCAAAATGATTGGAGATCAAATCAGGCGGTCAGCGGACGGAAAGTACAAACCGGTCGTCGAACTGGTCGGGTTGCTTGAGCAATTGCATCGACAGGATGAATCATTGGCTTGGAATTCGATCGCCGTCGCCAATTCGGGCCGTCCAAAGAACGAAGTCCAACAAGCGATCTTGGAAATCAATGAACAACGTTTGCGTCACTTGGAATCGGAATCGTTTGAGATCGATCCTTCTTTCGCAATATGTGGGTTGGACCTGGATGACTTTCCAAACGTGGCAGATTAGTTGATTTCTTGACGTTTCAACCATGCTCGCCAGTTGCTGGCGTATGTTTGGAGGAATTGGTCGGTGGTGGCTGCGTCCCAGGCTTGGCGATTCCAGGAGGCGGAGATGCAGATCTGGCCCCAATTGATGCAGACGCCCACAGCAACATTGGTTCCCTCTCGTCCTGGAGGGGAGCCGAATACGTTGCGAAGGTAAGCATCGCCGATCTTGAGTTGTCCATCCGATTCCGGAAAGAACTTTTTCATTCCTCGCGAAAGATCACCGGTGTAGGTGAGCACGCTGGTGGTCATGTGACGACTTTTATCGATCACCCACCGCATGAAACGTGGGTGTTGAACCGCCGCAGCCAAACCATCCAGAAAATCCATGTGCACGCGGGTTTCCTTGATTGCCACCACTTCGTCCGCGACGCTTGAAACGAGTTGCTCAATATCCTGGCATTGGTCTTTGCGTCGTCCTAAGAAAGCGAAGCTGAGCCGATTGGTTGCGGGCAGATTCAAGTCTCTTCGAGATCGCAAATCGACCGGCATCATCACTCGGTAGCGAATCGCTTTGCCGCCGCCATGGGTTTGTTCCCATTGCTCAAAGGTTTGGAATAGCATTGCGATGGCAAGGTCGTTGACTCGGATGGACGCGTTGCTGCAAGCCTTCTCAATCGAGGCTGATTCTTCCTTGCTGAACAGAACATGTCGCAAGGGTTGGCCGATTGCCTGTGACTCAATCTCTTTCTGGGTTGATGCAGAGCCAAACCCTTGGGGTTTGGAAAGAACGGCGGGACGTTGGAAGTGGAAGTAGTAGGCATTCCGAATTCGATCCCAAGTCGTCAACGAACGTTTGGGTGGTTTGGAAAGCAACTCGGAGAAGTCGTTTCGATCGCGAAGACGTTCTGGATTGGGCGCAGACCGCGAAGATTTTCGAGAGGTTTTTCCGCATTCTGGATCGCCCGTCGCCCGCGCGTAACGTGTGAGGGTCCCAACAAGGACTTGCCGCATTCCCACGCCATCGCCACAAGCATGATGCAGTTGGACATAAAGGCGACTGCCGGTTTCCTCGGGAACGTACCAGAAGCGACATCCTGACTCACGAAACAAATCGAAGGGCTGCGTCTGGGGATTGTCAGCGGGTCCGGTGGTCAATGGCAGGTCATCGTTGGTCAGTACCTGCGGTGCCAGATCCGGATCAAAATGCCAAAAAAAACGCTCGCCTTCACGCACCAGTTTGCAAGCGAGCAACGGGTGATCTTTCACCGCCTCGTCCAACGCGTTCTGCAAGACGGGTAGCTGCAAGGGCGTCGAGAATTGCAGCTCGATAAAGCTGACGATCGGACAAGACTCTTTTTCATCCAGGACGAAGAAGGTTTCCAACGGCGTCAGCGGCAAAGGAAACAGCGGCTCGTCTGATTCCTGTGCAGGCATTTTGGAAACTCAAGCGTCAAAGAAAAGGGAGCGCGTCGCTCTCGAGAACAGGCTAATTCGCCGATGACAAAATGCAATTTGGGAACGACACGGGCTCTCAGAGCAAGTCTCGCAAACTGGTCATCGCAAGAGGTTCTTTGGTTGCAAAGGGCTCGCCGTACTGGCGATCGATCAAACGACCCCAGTATGCCGCATCGTCTCGGAATCGATCGGTCAGGCTCGGAGGGCCCGGGTCGCGACCGGTGATGAACTGGCTTTCGTAAGCACGAATCGATTGAAGTTTGCGGTCCCACTGTTCAGAGATATCGACGATCCAGCTGGGTTGCACCGCCAAACGCAGGTGAATGCAAAAGTAATAGTAAATCCGCTGGGGATGATGCCGCGGACCCGGCATCGCCGTTTTGCTGAGCTTGGAATGAAACCGTGCGGCTTCGACCAGCTGAGTCGCAGCAACATGATCTGGGTGAGCGTCTTCGTGATAGGGTGCGAACAACCATCGCGGTCGCAAACACCGAACGAAAGAAGCAATGTGTTCTCGAGCGGGCAGGGTGGCTTCGACGGCTCGGTTGGTTAACCCGGCGTTGCCCCGCCAAGTCAACTTCATGATCTCCGTTGCTCGGGCCGTTTCACGCTTTCGGATCTCGAGGCTGCCATGGGGTGTCGGTTCGCCACTGGTCAGGTCCAACACTCCGACTCGCATGCCTTCGTCGATCATTCGCATGATCGTTCCACCCATGCCCAACTCCGCGTCGTCAGGATGAGGTGCGACGACCAAAAAATCGAGTGGTTCGATCTTGTCAGGATCAGGATAGGGATCAGAGTCCGTGAACACGGAGGAAGTGACGGTCATCGTTGAGGTAGCTCCAATGCAATGGCTTGATGAGCGTTGCGTACGAGAATGAGGTTGTCGACCACGGTAGGAATGTTCCAAGTCTTGTGTTGCAAAGCTGGAATGCGGATCAACTCTCGGTAGTCATCGGGATCGGCGGCAACCAGCACGACCTCTCCTTCTTCTCCTTGCACCACCAAGACGTCTTCGACCAAAACAGCTTGTCCTTGTCCGAGCCGATCTCGACGTGATTGCTCCCACAATCGCTCGCCGGATTCAATGTCAACCGCTTGCAAAGCACCGTTGCTCAATCCGTAAGCGACGCCGTCTCGAACCAAGGTGTGATTGAACTTGGTTTTTAAGACTCGTGACGAATGCCAAAGCTCCTCGGCAATGAATGTCTCCGTCTCTGTGGAGGCATCGCTGGTGTTTGAGGTGTTTTCGAACCGAGTGACTTGAATCAACGAGCTTCCACCACCGTAGCCCTTGCCGATCAGAAATTGATTTTCACCGGCTGGCATTGCCGCGGCGCAGTTGGCACCCGAGTTGGATTTGCCTTCCCAGGGGAACGACCAAAGGACTTCGCCCGATTCAATGTCATGTCCGGTGATGTCGGCTTCATTGACAGAAACGATTTGTCGTTTGCCGCCAAGGGTCATGGTCATCGCCGAGGCATAACTGATTTGCTGGTCACCGCTTCGCCAAACGGTTTCGCCGGTTGCCGGATCCAAAGCGATCAACGAACGTCCTTCATCCGACGCCGATGCGGGACCACCGAGCGGGAGCACGCAGAGGTTGTCGACAATCAATGGCGAACCAGATCGACCCCATGAGATCGCTTGTTCCGATTCTTCGATGGTCCACCCTGCGATTTCAATCAGGTCACGTTTCCAAAGGACTTCGCCATCGGTCAGTTGCAAGCACCAAACGGTTCCCGTGGCACCTTGGGCGTAGACTCTGCCGGGTGACAATTCGGTCGCGGGAATGATCGCGGGTGTCGAACGTGGGCCACCTCCGCCGAGTGCCTGAAAGTGATTCGCCTCGTGTTCGACCAACCACAGCAATTGCCCATCCGAAAGTCGATAGGCGGTGACGCACTCCATTTCACCACGTTGTTCCAAGGTCACCGCGATGCCGTCAGCGACCGCAAACGATGACCATCCTTCGCCGATGCCGATGTCCCATCGCCGAGTGATTTCGTCGACTGAGTTTGGAATCTCAAATTCGCGTTCTGGCATCACTCCTGTGCGATCGTTTCCCAGAAACTCCAACCATGAACCTTCTTCGGTTGAGCTCTGTGCTTCCACCGCGAGCTCACCTGAGTCGGATTCGGCCAATGGAGTGACTTTCAAAGCAGGGGTCTCGTGGTTCCCGAACCGCCACGAGAACCGAGGAACCATTTCGCCCGAAAAACTTTCGAACCGGAGAAGCGTGCCCGCTGCGACAATGAGTGCCAAACAAGAAGCCGGAACCAGCCACGCTTTCGCGGCGGCTGAACTGGCGCGTTGCAGTTGATAAAACACGAATAGCAACGCGATTCCTCCGGCCGCCAGGCTTTGCAGCAGAGCTTTTTGATAGTCGGTTTCGTGGGCTCGGGACTGAATCAGCCCGACGACAATGATGCCTGCGATCAGGGCGACCAAAGCCTTCAGCACATGGCGGCGGACGGCGGTTACTTTAGTAGGCACGGTTTTCGCGGGTTCGAAACCTGTTGGTTCAGAATCCGAGGGTGTCGAATCGGGAGGAGTCACGGTCATGGTCGACCAAACACTGCGAGAGAGAAATGTTGAAGCGTAGGAAAAAACAACTATCGGAGAACGGTAACACGCCGCCCAGGTTGGCGGAATTAGTTCCCGAGTCTGATCCTACTGATCCGCTTCAAATGGCATTCATCTCGGATCTGCATCTGTTCAGTTCACGCTGCAATTATGAGCGGCATGAAGCGACAATTCGGCGGGCGGTGGAGGCCTCGGACGTCTGCGTTTGGGGCGGAGATCTGTTCGACTTTTGCTGGAGTCGGATCGGTGGCGGCGATGTGTCTCGCAAAGCCGCGATCGATTGGTTGGAAGCCTGGCGAGCCGAATTTCCGGAGAAGACTTTCGTTTATCTCACCGGCAATCACGACGCCCAAGCCGCTTTTCGCGAGTCGCTGGATCAGTGGGCTCGTCCGCACACTCAGCCCGAAAACTTGTCACCGAGCGATACCGATGGGGACAACTCGGACTCGACGGGGGCAGCTCAGCACGTTCGGCTGCCGATGCGACCGGGTTCCGTTTATGTGGGATTGGATGCGATTCGTCTGGCCGACACATTGATGGTCCACGGCGACGTGATCGAGGGTGGTCGCAATTCTGTCGGACTGGATCAATATCGAAACCGTTGGGCTCACGAACCAGCCACCTCGCCGGCCAATTTACAAAACGGTTTGTACGACGCTGCGGTGACCGCGCGATTGCATTTGGCCGCAGCGGGAGTGGCACATCGTCGCCGGTCGACTTGTTTGCGTTTGCTTCACTGGGCGAGGCAACAACCTGATTGGATGCACCACAACATTGGCCAAGTCGTGTTTGGTCACACTCACCGGTGCCTCCGTGGTGTCCATGTCGCTGGGATTGACTTTTACAACGCCGGCGCCGCGGTCAAACACGTGAAATTCGAACCCGTGGTTCTGCCGGTTTCGGTCAGTGTTTGAGTGACTCAAACGTTCGTTTATGGCATTCACCGCACTGCTAATGCTTCGCGGTGGAAATCTGACCTTCCTTCGAGATCGTCACAGTCAAGTCGTTTCATTGGCACCATTAGTTGAGATACACTGCAGCGTATCAGTCAGAGGCGGACTGACCGTGAACCCCTACCGATTGTTCGGTGGTTGAGAGGGATGAGTGTCGTCGTGTTTACTCTGTTGGCCGGTTTCGCGAACGCGACCGGTAGATTGCTCCATGCAAAATCACCCACAACAAACTCAGTCGCCGCTGGCTCAGGCGCAAGCCGGTCAGTCGCAGAACGGACAAATGCAATCCCAATCGGGAACGGTCCCGTGTTTGCCCGGTTACGAAACGGGATCTTTCTTTGACGAAGTGGTGGATCAAGACTCGTTTGCGCGGCCGGATGCGGTCGCGCTGGTGGACCTGATCAATCGGCTGCCACCGGGTGAATTGAATCGTCGACAGTTGGCGATCGAACGGTCGCTGTACCAGATGGGCATCACGTTCACGGTTTACAGTGACTCAGCGGGCACCGAGAAAATCATGCCCTTTGACATCGTTCCGCGAATCATCTCACCGGATGTTTGGACGCATATCGACACTGGTTTGAAACAGCGCATTCGTGCGCTGAACCGTTTTTTGTCGGACATCTACAACGAACGAAAGATTATCGAAGACGGCATCATCCCGGCATCGATCGTGGATTCTTGCCCGGCTTACTTGCCTCAGTGCAAAGGTCTGCGTCCGCCGCATGATGTTTGGTGTCATATCACCGGGACCGACTTGGTTCGCGACAACGACGGGAACGTCTTTGTTCTGGAAGACAACCTGCGATGCCCGTCCGGCGTTTCGTACGTGTTGCAGAATCGCTCGGTGATGAAGCGGAACTTCCCGCAAGCCTTCACGGCATCGATGGTCCGCCCGGTCAGTGATTATCCCGCGCGGCTGTATCAGATGCTTCGCCGGATGGCACCGAGTCATGTTGCCGATCCAAATGTGGTCGTGCTGACACCGGGTGTCTACAACAGCGCCTACTACGAACACTCCTATCTGGCACACCAGATGGGCGTCGAGTTGGTGGAAGGACGTGACCTGTTGGTCAAAGACGATCGTGTCTACATGCGAACGACCGATGGACTTCAAGCGGTCGATGTGATCTATCGACGTGTGGATGACACTTTCCTCGACCCAAAAGTGTTCAATCCGAAATCGGTCTTGGGAGTTCCCGGGTTGATGTCGGCTTATCGTGCCGGCAATGTGGCACTCGCAAATGCACCGGGCACCGGTGTTGCTGATGACAAGGTCGTCTACGCCTACGTGCCGGAGATGATTCAGTATTACTTGGGTGAAGAACCAATCCTTTCGAACGTACCGACATACCTGTGCGATCGTGAAGAAGACCGCGCCTATGTGCTGGATCACTTGGACGAATTGGTTGTCAAAGCGGCTGGTGAATCGGGTGGCTATGGCATCTTGATCGGGCCGCATGCCACGCCAGAAGAACGTCAAGAATTCGCGGCGAAGATCATCGACAATCCACGCAATTACATCGCTCAACCGACGCTGCAGTTGTCTCGGGTTCCGACGATGGTGGACGATCATCTGGAAGGACGTCATGTCGATTTGCGTCCGTACATTCTTTGCGATGGCCCAGACGATGTGTGGGTTTTGCCCGGCGGTCTGACACGAGTGGCACTCAAAAAGGGTTGTCTCGTCGTGAATTCATCCCAAGGTGGCGGTAGCAAAGACACTTGGGTGGTCGCACAGGCTGGTGAAACCATCGCGCGGGTCTAGAACCGTTCGCAGGGTTTGTTTGGCCGCGATGGCTACCCTGCATTGATCCGCTTTCGCCATTTTCAATTCAATCGCGCAGTCGCTTTTCTTTTCATCGCTGACACCACTGATATGCTTTCACGCGTTGCTGAATCCGTTTACTGGATGAGTCGCCAAGTGGAGCGTGCTGAGAACATTGCACGCTTCTTGGAGGTCACTCTGAACTTGATCTTGGATCAACCTGAGAACTTGGTTGATCCATGGAGTCCGTTGGTGCAGGTCACCGCTGATGAAGAGTGGTTCGAAGAGAAATACGGCAAGCCTGACAGTCGCAACGTCGTTCAGTTTCTCGCGTTCGACGATGAGTATCCCAACAGCATGGTTTCCTGCTTGCGAGCGGCTCGCGAAAATGCTCGGGGCGTTCGTGAGACCTTGTCTTCGGAAGCGTTTGAACAACTCAACCAGTTTTATCACTTCGTTGGTGACGCTTCGCCCGCGGCGGCGATGGATCCGACCAGCCAGTTTTTTGATGACGTTCGAAAGCAAACGCTGCTTTGGAGCGGTGTGTTTGCCAGCACCATGGCCCAGGACAGTGGATGGCACTTCGCGAACTTAGGCCGCATGCTTGAGCGAGCCGACAAGACATCTCGAATTTTGGATGTGAAGTACTTCAACCTGCTGCCGAACTTGGCAGACGTTGGCACGGCGGTCGACGATTTGCAGTGGTCAGCATTGTTGCTAGCGATCAGCGGGTTCGAAGCCTATCGTCGTGATCACCATCAAATTGAAATTGAAAAGGTCGTTGATTTCTTTCTCTTCAATCGCAGCTTTCCAAGATCGATTCACCACTGCATCGCATCAGCGAACTGGTCGCTCGGAGAAATCGAGCAGGCTTCCTCCAGCAATATGAATCGTACGGCGGGCCCCATTCTCGACGAACTGCAACATCGTTTAGCTCACACTCAAGTCGAAGAAGCGCTAGCGGGCGGCATGCACCAATTTGTTGATTCGGTTCAATCCGAAATCAATCGAATTGGTGAAGCTCTTGGACAAGACTATTTTCAAATTTCGGTGAATTCATGACGATCCGCGTCGCGCTACATCACAAGACGTCGTACAAATACGAACGACCGATCATGGTCGGTGCTCAACAAGTCCGATTGCGTCCGGCCTATCATGGTCGAACACCAATTGTGTCGTACAACTTGGCGATCTCCCCCGAAGACCATTTTTGCAACTGGCAACAGGATCCCTTTGCCAATCCGGTTGCGCGGTTGGTTTTTGAAAAGCCAACGGACCACTTCACCGTTTGCGTGGATTTGGTGGCGGATATGACCGTCATCAACCCGTTTGAGTTTTTCGTTGACGATTCGGCTCAGGAATGGCCATTCGAATACGACGATCAAGTCAAACGGCAACTGGCCAGCTATTTGGCGCCGGTGGAGATGACGCCCAAGTTCGAAAAATGGATCGAGACGCTGCCGAAGAAGTCGGAGCGAATCATCGACTTCTTGGTCGACGTCAATCGAGCGGCCCAATCGAAGATCGATTACAAAATCCGTTTGGAACCAGGTGTCCAAACACCCGAAGAAACGCTGACTCTGTGCAGCGGTTCGTGCCGTGATTCAGCTTGGTTGTTGGTCAACGCGTTTCGTCACATGGGGATGGCATCCCGTTTTGTGTCCGGGTATTTGATTCAGTTGACCGCTGATCAAGAATCCTTGGACGGACCCAATGGACCGGCGGAGGATTTCTGCGATTTGCATGCTTGGACCGAGGTCTATTTGCCAGGTGCCGGATGGGTTGGATTGGATCCGACCAGTGGTTTGATGGCCGGCGAAGGTCACATCCCGTTGGCTTGCACACCGACATTCACCGACGCCGCGCCGATCATCGGTGGGCATGAACCGTGCGAAGTGGAATTTGAACACGAGATGACGGTCACTCGGGTCCATGAAGATCCACGCGTGACCAAACCGTACGCGGAATCCACTTGGCAAGAAATCTTGCAGGCCGGCCGAGCGATTGATGAGCAGTTGGAATCAGCTGATGTTCGGTTGACGATGGGTGGCGAACCCACCTTCGTTTCGATCGACAACATGGATGATCCGCAATGGAACACCGATGCGGTTGGTGAAGAGAAACGAGTGCTTAGCAATGTTTTGCTGACTCGTCTGCGGGAACGCTGGGCACCGGGAAGTTTGCTGCACTACGGTCAGGGCAAATGGTATCCCGGCGAGTCGCTTCCTCGTTGGGCGTTGACTTGTTTGTGGCGGCGCGATGGGCAACCGATTTGGCATGACGATCAATGGATCGCCGATGAGGGGAAAGACTACGGTCACACTCACAGCGACGCGGAACGTTTTGTGAAAACGCTGGCGCGTGAGCTGAATGTCAGTGCTCGGATGACGTTCCCGGTTCACGAAGACGTTTTTCACTACTTGTGGCGAGAGAATCGTCTGCCGATCGATGTGGACCCGGAGGATCCGAAGCTGGAAGATCCCAACGAACGTGCGATGATGATGCGAACGTTCAACGCTGGGCTCGGGTCGCCCGTTGGATATGTGCTTCCGGTTCGCCGAGCATGGTGGCAGGCTCGCCCGGGTTGGATCAGCGGCCGATGGCCCGTCCGAAGCGAACGTGTGTATTTGATTCCCGGTGATTCGCCGATCGGTTTGCGATTGCCTTTGGATCGTTTGCCAGTTGCTTCCGCATCCGAGGCACCGTTCTATACCACGCCGATGGATCCGACGGCTCCGCACGGACCGTTGCCACCGCCCGAGATGCCGCGGGGGAATGAACAAGACCCGCGAGGCAATCGACGCGTTGATTCGCCCGACGAGTCACGAGAACGGATTCATCCTCAAGTCTTGGATGAAGAAGACGACGACAATCTGCCGACCAGCGAAGACGTGGTGCAAACGGCGCTTTGCGTGGAGTGTCGGTACGGACGATTGTATGTCTTCATGCCGCCGACTCAGCGGATCGAGGATTACTTGGATTTGGTCACCGCCGTTGAGCAAACCTGTGCTTCGACCAAATTGCCGGTCATCATCGAAGGCTATCTGCCGCCCGCTGACGATCGCATCGAGTTGTTCAAGGTCACTCCTGACCCAGGTGTGATCGAAGTCAACACGCAGCCGACCGCATCGTGGGACGATTTGGTTGAATTGACTGAATCGCTGTATCACGAAGCTCGCAAATCACGGCTGGGAACCGAGAAGTTTGACTTGGACGGTTACCACACCGGGACCGGTGGAGGAAACCACATCGTTTTGGGTGGACGATCGACGAACGAAAGCCCGTTCTTGCGACGGCCCGATTTGTTGGCCAGCTTCATTCGGTTTTGGAACAATCACCCGTCGCTGTCTTACATGTTCAGCAGTCGTTTCATCGGCCCGACCAGTCAAGCACCTCGAATGGATGAGGCGCGACAAGACGCGGCGTATGAAATGGACATCGCGCTGAGTCAGTTGCCTCCGACCGAAACGGATGTTCCGCCGTGGTTGGTGGACCGATTGTTCCGTGACCTGATGGTCGATTTGACAGGCAACACGCACCGTGCCGAAATCTGCGTCGACAAGCTGTACTCGCCTGACAGTTCAACCGGACGTTTGGGCTTGGTCGAGTTGCGTGGCTTTGAAATGCCACCGCACGAACAAATGAGTCTGGCTCAGTTGTTGTTGATTCGCTCGTGCGTGGCCGCGTTTTGGCAGCAACCTTACGATCGCCCGATTCAACATTGGGGCACACGTCTTCACGATCAGTTTTTGCTGCCCCACTTTGCTTGGCAGGACCTCACGCAATTGGTCGGCGAACTCAACGCCAAGGGGTCACCGATATCCGCGGATTGGTTCGCGGTGCATCATGAGTTTCGGTTCCCATTGATTGGCGAAATGGTCCTCGATGGAATGCGAGTGGAACTTCGCAGTGCCATTGAACCGTGGTACGTGATGGGTGAAGAGCCGGGCTCGAGCGGAACGACTCGATTCGTTGATTCATCATTGGAACGATTGCAGGTGCTGGTGGAAGGTTTGGAACCGGATCGCCACGCGTTGATCGTGGCGGGACGTGAGGTGCCGTTGCATGCCACCGGTGTCGCCGGTCAGTACGTGGCGGGAATCCGCTATCGAGCATGGCAACCGCCTCGCTGCTTGCATCCAACCATCGGTGTTCACACGCCGTTGCAATTCGATTTGGTGAATCGTGCGGCTCGCCGTTCGATCGGGGGCTGCACTTACCACACCGTGCACCCGGGTGGGCTCAGCCATGAACGGTTCCCCGTCAATCCGAAGGAAGCAGAGTCGCGACGTGCATCGCGATTCCGTGAATTCACGCTGTCGGGAGGCGAAATCGTGATGCCTGGACTGCCATCGCGAACCGGGTACGAACCCTTCCCCGTCACGATGGATCTGCGGCGCAGCTAGAAATCCACGATTGCCTCTCCCACGTAGGGGGTGACCGAGGCGGCTGAGATGCATTTGCTCGCTCGGTCATTCGTCGAATCCTTGGGCTCGGTTACAATGGCGCTTCAATGCTACACCGCGACGAAGAAGTTTGACCCAGATGGTATTTCCTCGGGTCGATGCTGTTGCCAACTCAGATCGAATCAAAGGTGAACGTGCCGACTCCCACCGCGACAGCTCATTCCAACGATTTGCCATCGGGATCGCCGCCTGGGCTCTCATTGGCAGAATATGCCTCGATGGCGGAACGCTTTGACGAATGCCGTTTACCCGATGGTGCATTGCGTCCATGTTGGAAGAGCATTGCCAATGAGGTCACGAGTCTCGGCAAGTCAGGGCTGAACGACCGCGAATCGCAGATCGAACAATTGATTCGTGAGAACGGATCGACGTTTCAGATCGACACCGGTGAAGGCACGCAGACTCGTCCTTGGCAATTGGCGACCGTGCCGATTGCCATCGCGGAGCAAGATTGGAATCGGTTGGCCACCGGGTTGGCTCAACGGACCGGTGTTCTGGAAGCCATCCTGGCTGATTTGCTTGGACCCCAACGGCTGATTCGTGAACGCGTTTTGCCGCCTGAGTTGTTGTGGGACAACCCTCGATTCCTTCGCGTTTATCACAACCTTCCGGTGTCCGCTGGTCATCGGTTGCATCTGGTCGGTTTCGATGTCGCGCGTGCCAGCGATGGTGCATGGTGGGTCACCGGTGATCGCACCCGGGCGCCGAGCGGATTGGGTTATCTGCTTGAGAACCGGATTGTTCATGGACGCATCTTTCCGCATCTCAGTCGCACCGCCAACGTGCGTCGGCTGGCATCATTCTTCGGAT
>NZ_DDGH01000055.1:77637-80761 GCF_002337565.1 Rhodopirellula sp. UBA1907
ATTCTTCGGATCGATGCGGCGCCATTTTCGAACGCTTGCTCCTCGTCAAAAAGACAACCCGCGAGTTGCTTTGCTGACTCCCGGCCACGGCAGCTATCGCGATTTCGAAGACGCTTACCTCGCTCGGTATTTGGGATACACCTTGGTCCAAGGCCGCGATTTGGCGGTTCGGGGCGAACGGCTGCATTTGAAAACATTAGGCGGATTGCTTCCGATCGAAGTGCTTTGGCGGCATGTTTCCGATCGAAAGTGCGATCCGTTGGAATTGGATCCTCATTCAACCGAAGGTGTCACCGGATTGCTGCGGTGCAAACGTGGCGGTGAATTGGCGGTTGTGAATTCGATCGGAACCGCGATCGCCGAAATGCCTGCATTGATCCCATTCTTGCCGGCGGCGGCGAAGTTGTTGTTGGGTGAGACGCTGCAATTGCCCAGCGTGGCAACGTATTGGTGCGGAGCCGAAAAGGAACGCCAGTATGTTTTGGAACATCTCGATGAATTGGTTCTGCGAGATGCGTTTGCGGTCAGCGACACGCGTCCGGTGATGCCGGTTCGATGCACCGCCGAAGAGAAGGAAGCTTTGGTGCGTCGCATCAAAGCTCAACCCAATCGATTTGTTGGGCAACATCGGTTGTCTCACAGCGTCACGCCGGTGTGGCATGGTGAGCGATTCGAACCTTGGCACGTTTCACTTCGGACGTTTGTGCTGCAAACCAAAAGCAACATCGAAGTGTTGCCGGGTGCACTTGCGCGTGTCAGTCCGAAAGAAGATCTGCTTAGCAACTCGCCAACGCAGGGGCAATTGACCCAGGATTGTTGGATCGTCAGCGACAAACCAGTCGATCACGAAACCACGTTGCTCTCCAACGACGATCACACGATTGTTCTGCGACGCAGCGGAGCTGAATTGCCCAGCCGCGTTGCCGAACATCTGTTTTGGTTGGGACGCTACGTCGAGCGTTGTGAGTCCATCGCCAGATTGCTGCGAACGACATTGGCTCGGCTGGTGGGCGAAGATGAACTCAACGATTTGCCCGAGATGACGAGGTTGGTGGCTGCTTTGGCGGCCGTTGGACAACTCGAACCTGACTACGCGATTGAGGGCCTCGACGGGGCCATGCCTCAATTGGATAGCGTGTTGCCGTCCAGCGTCTTTGACACCGCCAATCCGCGAGCTTTGCAAAACTCGGTTGCCAGTGCACTGCACAATGCGACGGCCGTTCGCGACCGAATCTCGCTGGATGCCTATCGAATTTTCCAAAGCATTCACGCGGATATCTCCGGCTCGAGAAGACCGACGACGGTCAACGTTTCGCGGGCGATGGAGCGACTCAACCGTTTGATCACCCACTTGATGGCGTTTAGCGGATTGACCGCGGAAAGCCTGACAAGAACACACGGTTGGCGTTTCGTTTTGCTGGGACGCCGCTTGGAACGCGCTGACCAAACCGCTGAGTTGTTGCTTGCAACGATGGTTCGACCGGTCGCCGATGAAGTTGGATTGTGCGAGAGCATTTTGGATGCGACCGACAGCTTGATGACCTATCGGTCGCGTTATCTGTCATTGGTCCGTCCCGCACCCGCGATCGACCTAATGGTCACGGATGAAACCAACCCGAGATCGCTGCGATTTCAGCTCAACGACATTCAACAATTGCTCAGCGATCTACCGACGGAACCAGGGCGTGTCGCGTTGGGTGCGGACGAACGATTGGCTCGTGAACTTCAGCACCCATTGCTGATTGCGGACGTCGGGACTCTCACCGAAGTCAACGCATCGGGGAATCGGGTGGAACTGCAGCGGTTGCTGGAATTGGTTCAAGCGAAAATTCCTCAGCTGGCAAACGCAATCGCTGGTCGATACCTCATTCATACCGCACCCGAGCAGACTTTGACTGGCGATCGCGAACAATCGCTGGATGAATCCTTGATGCCTCCCGAAGCAACGCAAAGGTGAATTCAATGCCTCGGTCGGTCACTTACGACATCGTTCATGAGACGAAGTACACCTACAGCGAACCCGTTGCGGTTTGTTTGAACCAGCTTCGTATGCGCCCGCAGACACGGTCCCCATCAGTGGTTTGCAACCAGTGCACCGTCACCATTGAACCGGTGCCAGCCAAAGTGGATACGCACCCGGACTACTTCGGTAACATTGTCGACTCGTTTGCGATTGAGTCACATCATGAATCGTTGGTTGTCAAAGTCGCCAGTCAGGTGCAGGTCAATGCGATCAATCCCTTTGAGTCGCCAAACATTCCGACGGTAGCAGAAGTGGTCCATGCAATCCGAACCGGACAGACCGAAGCTGATCTCTTCGCCAAGGAATATGTGTTCGCATCTCCTCGCATTCCCTTGGCGGGCCACTTCGCCGAATACGCCAAAACGATCGTGAACGATGGCTCATCGATCTTGGACGCGGTGTTTCAGCTGACCAAACACATCCACGATGACTTCCGATACGATTCGACCGCCACGGACGTCAGCACGACGACCCAGTCCGCGTTTGAACTCAAAGCAGGTGTGTGTCAGGATTTCTCACACGTTCAAATTGCCTGCTTGCGCAGCCTTGGGTTGCCCGCCCGATACGTCAGCGGCTATCTGCGAACGTTGCCTCCGCCCGGAAAACCTCGTTTGATAGGCAACGACGAATCCCACGCTTGGATCAGCGTCTACGCGGGAGAAGCTCTGGGATGGATCGACTTTGACCCAACCAATGCGTGTCAGATCGGTGTCGATCACATCCCGGTCTGTGTTGGTCGGGACTATGACGACATCAGCCCCATGCGTGGCATCGTGCTGGGCGGCGGCCACACGACCCTTGCCGTCAAGGTGGACGTCGCACCGGTCGAACTGCCAACAGAGGTGGGGCCACCTGCCTGAGGCACCGTTGGACGCCCCTCGCCTCTTTGCCTGAGCAGCCTCGAAGTGGCACCCATTCAGACTCTCGCAATCATTCGTGGTCCGTGCCCAGCAACGTCCACCAAGATCGTGTCCATTGCGTGAACGCCGCCGCTGTGGAAACGATCAATTGATCGACACGCAAATCTGCGAAACGTAGAGGTTGTGCAGTTTTTTTGATGCCGCTTTTCGGCAGATTGACACACGGCGTACCTCTCCCGAA
>NZ_DDGH01000055.1:80970-102107 GCF_002337565.1 Rhodopirellula sp. UBA1907
CCCTCCCCAACTGCGTTCAGGAGGATGGTTTCAACCTTGCGAGCACGGCACTTCAAAACTGCACGACCTCCGTATTGGAGACTATTGGGAAGACGAGCCGGCTTCACCGCGTTTCCCCACTTCCGCTCCGGACGGGGCCGTCGTCCGTAGCTCCGTGCGGAAGCCCCGAGACCGATGACGGAACCCAGCAGGTCGCCCTGGACGGGGCGTCGTGGGGACTGTTTTGGGCGGTTCATCGATCCGGGACTGACGACCCCGGCAATGGATGTATCGGCCCTTCGGGCCTTATCGAGCCGAACGATGGTGCTTGGCACCATCCGACGATCCATCAGCAAGAATGCGTCCGAAGCTCTCCGGTGCAGCGATTTGGTTAAAAGAACTCCGTCCCCCTTTATCGCCCCCGGCAACTTGCCCCCCAACACACGCCACAAGTCAACGCGTCAAACGGTCTTGAAATTCCAACAGGCTGTCTGTGAAACGCAGTGCATACTCAAACTTCTTGACGGACTCCAATTGCGAGATTCGCAAGTAGGCCGAATAGGCATCAAAATCGGCGCACTTCGAGAGCGAGTCCAGATCAACCTGTCCGGTCTCATTGTATCGATCAACGTAGTCGAGCAGTCGATCCCGATGAATCGATTCCCAGAATGCAATGAATTCAGGGTCCGATGTTCCACCGCTTTGATTTGACAAAACATTGACCCGATGACCGCCCCGGCTTTCTCGAGCCTCCATGTACTCAGGCATCCAAATCGCCAGACATGCCAAGATGGTGACGGCGCCAACAAATCCAATCAATTGTTTCATCATTCTGCTCGCTTCGGGTCAAGTTTGTTCTGATCCTAAAACGATAGGTCGTGTTTTCGGCCCACGCCACCAAATGGGGGTATTTCGTTTCGCCCATCCAGACACCGACTCGATGTCGTTTCTCGAGGCGATGAGCGGCAACAGCAAGGTAAAAGTCGAAGAGGTGATGTGGTCGGTGGCGCTCGCTGGGTTGGACCTTCTGATTGGGTAGCGGCCATACACCGCAAACTGAGCCGCTGACCGCTCCGATGAGGTGCTAACTCCAAGAGTGTGATCGAGGTCAGCTACATCTCGCCGTCCTCACAGGGCATCCGCCCTGAACACGGACCGATGTACTACGACATTAAGTAGCCCATGAATCAGGAAGGTGAAATGACGATCCAAATCGGATCGTCCTCGGGAGGGAGAACGGAAAAACGCTGGCAGGCACCATCCGACGATCCGGTAGCAAGAATGCCACTGCAGAGCTCCGGTGCAGACCAATGGTAGAACTACCTCCGTCCCCTTTTCGCAGCTGACGAGGCCGGTCCGATTGAATCTTCGCGGAGGAATGGTGAAGCCTCCCTATACGACGGAAATCACCTCGTGCGTTTTGGAGGCTTTCTAAAAAGGGAGCCGGCTTCATCGGGTTTCCCTTTCGCCCCGGATGGGGCGATCGTCCGTAGCTCGGGGCGGAAGCCCCGAGACCGATGACAGAACCCAGCAGGTCGCCCCGGACGGGGCCGTCGTGGGGACTACCGAATTTCTCCGGTGCACAAGTATGGTTAAACGAACTCCGTCCCCTTTGATTGCTCCAACTAGGATCCGAGCACATGGCCAACCACCGAAGAGTCGCACTTGGAACGAACCAGAACCTTCACCGGAGGGCAGGAATCAGACGCAAAGTTCCAAGGAGAACAGGCGGGCCGTTCGGCGTTCATCACCGGGCATCTTGAACAGAGGACTTGAGCTTCGGCTAGGCGACGCGTTTTGAACCGCGACGAACGAAGCAGACTGGAACCGAAAGTGACTCAACCGTCGCATCCACGCGAAGTCAAATCCTGATTGGAGATCTGTCCACTTAGCCATCGCTGGGAGTATCGGAAAATGGGAACTTGCTCAACAGCACCTTAACAGTTTCCGTCGTCATTATTTGCTGCATCGAGAACTGAAAGGAAACGTTAAACTCTGTTGGGACTGTCGGCTTTGCAGCAGCAACCATTTTGGTCAATTGTTCGGTTTCGTGTGCGAGAACGATTAGATTGAAATTGAATGCCATGAGCTCTGGTAGCGAGAGCATCTTCGTCGTCCCATCTTGAAAGACTATCGTGAAAACGGAGTCTTTGAGCTCGTCAATGACATCGTCAGATTCAACTAGCGTCGGATCCTCTATCATTTTCTGTGGTGGATGGACTGCAAACGTGTTTTGTGCCTGGGTCGTCGCACGTTTGTGAATTAGTTCAAGCACACCGTTCATCTCGTCTTGTGTAAGCTCAAATTCCGATCGATGTTCACCCGGCGAATCTTCGCTTCGGAAGTGTCGCAGGATCCCCTCGAGTGGATCCGCAAGTCTCCAGCCCTTAGCCGTGTCGCTGATCGCATTGTACTGATCCCTAAATTTTGCGATCTGCAGATCTGCCTTGTCGAAGAACCCAGCGTTCACAAGCCGCCCCAATTCCCCAAGCGTTTCGTGAAGTTCTTTTAGCCGTTTGGTGATCGGTGTTGGAAACCGAAAATGTCTTGTAGCGAGTTCTGACTCCGCATCTCGGAAATTTGTCTCCGACGACCTGTTGTGGCGTTCGTAGTCGTCAATTAGTGAATTCACGTGATGAACGACTTCATTAGTCTGCTGCGGAAACCGAGGAGGCGACTCAACGCCATGAAGCACAGGATCTTTCGGCTTGGGAAACGAGTGCTTCAGCTGCTCCGCCTTCCTTCGAGCATTGTTTGCTCGCATCAAGTCTTGGGCAGCACGCACGCATGGATGCAGAATCTTACCGAGAGCATCAAGCCGTGACTCGCGGCGAGACCATTTGTCACGAATTAGGCCAAACAAGAATCCCAGGATGCCAACGGTCAACCCGCCGATTGCAATCAGCGTCCTTGGATCGTGCCACGGATTAGGAGTGTTCGGCATCCATCTCTATCAGATAGCGGTCGCGATAACCGAGTCGCGGCGTATGATTCACGATTGTCAAAAACGTCAACTCCGCGACTTCGGTTCATCGCTTGGTTCCCCGTCTTCGTCTCGGTGACACGCGTAGACAGCATCCGGGTGAGTATATCCGTCGAGCAGCACATCACCATCGTATTTCATCCCCAGTTTCTCCGCGACACGAATCGAACGAAAATTGTCTGGGTCAATGATCGAAACTAGGCGATCCAAACCACGGCAAATGAATGCAAGATCACGAACCGCCAAAGCAGCTTCCGTTGCGAAACCAGTGTTCCAATATTCGCGAGCCAGGCGGTATCCGACTTCGATCTCCGCGCGACCGTTGATATTCGGGAACCACGTTAGCCCACAGTAGCCGATGGCTCGTGGGTTACCTATTTTCGTGACAATCCAGAGTCCGTATCCGCGTTCATCATAGTTGCGGTTCATCAGGGCGATCCACGACCGAATCCAACCATCTGTTTGTGGTCCGTCACCGTATCGCATCACCTCCGCATCACAGAACACCGATCGCATTGCAATCGCGTCGTCAGGTGAAGCGTGTCGAAGCGTAAGTCGTTTAGTAGTGGCGACGATCATAGCTTGATCGGGGAACGTTCAGCGTCACCTGGCGGTGGCGGGGAGTGTGATTGGGAAGCGAAGTTGGTCTCCACCACCGCTCAGTGTGCAGTACGCCCAACATGGGCGTGATCCTGTGGGGTGCCGCTTCCTTCGGGAAGCCAGTCCCCTGTCCCGGGCCCCTATCCTGTTCGCGATGGTTATCCGCTATTCGGAAATCAGTGGTGGTGTGATGCCAATGGTAGTGCCAACGGATGGATTTAGTTTCGAGTCGGTATACCAACCAATGCTTCGGCCTCGGCGGTAAAATTCGACATCAGAGGGCAGCCACCAATTCAGATAGGATGCCCCGACATCGTTGATCGTCTTGACAGGGGAATCGACGATGCAGCGTGTCACCGGTGAGTAAATCATGCGGTGGATGCGGCGTAGCATCTGGGGCTGCGAGTCGTGTGTATAGAAAGAAGCAAATAGCCAAGTGGCCGGCCCGTATGACGCGAAGTAGAGGGCAATCAGCGTGATATACGTCGCGGCGAGTTTGGCAATTTGGTTACTGATCGCGACGGTGCGCGATGTCAACTTCATTACCGTAAGTGCTATAAGCAACAACAGCAGTATCGCCAACGTCGTGATGGCCGAAAAGAGCAAACCAAACGCGCCGAATTTCATGGCGATTGAAAGGCCAAGGGCGACGAATCCAGTACCCAACAGCAGCGAAGAAAGGGCGAACTCTGGTGGTCGTTTCATGTCAGTCGGCGAACGGTAGTGATCAGCGGGGACAGGCGAACGACATGCCAGCAGATGAGGATACGGACGACCCGTCTTCCGGTGCATCCCATGGTTCGCCGAAACTTAAGTTGCAAATCGTAGTTTCAGCCATTGGACACGTACCGACCGTCGACTGCGATCGACACATCTATCGTCCGTCCGCGCGAGCGAAATCAATATCTGACTTGGTGACATGCTCGCGGTTGAGGAGATAGAACTGTAACGCGTATGCCTGGGATGCGAACTCATACGTAACCTTCCCACCTTCGGCGGTAGTGTCAAAAGAGCGTGGCCAGAAAACCTCGAACGCGATATATGGTGCAATTGCTAGGATCGCCAATCCAGCAAGTGCAATTTTCTTGGTCAGGCGACCCCAGTCGTCAAAGTAGGGCCAGGCAACGGACAATACCCCGATGGCAATCGCCCAACAAATCGTCGTCCGTCCCCAGCGTTGCAGGTAGAAGCGAGGCTTGCATCCCCTGCAAATTGGTATTTCTGTTCTCGACCAACCGAACAGATAAAGGATCGGGGTAAAGAAGGTCGCGAGCCAATGCTGGGAGTTCTTGGTGATTTTGGTTGATGAGTCGGGCAGTGCGTGACAGACGATGCATAGTTCCGGGAAAACCGGAGCAACTAGCTTTGGAAGAGTGACGTCAGTTGATACAGCCATAGTCATTTAAGTTGGCGAACGTTAGAAATCACGGGGAACGGGCGAACGACTCGCAAGCAGACGAGAAAACGGACCACCCGTTCTCCCGTGCATTTCATGGTTCGCCGCCTTTGTGAATTCAAATCCGAAACGTAATTTTTAGCGAAGTCACTGGAAGAGCGACGCCGGTGTCTGATAGCCGTGACGTTTACGAGGTCGTAGGTTTAGCAGTATAGCGGCTTTGCGCACCTGCTGCCAGCTGATCGAGCCATAGTCCACTACCTTTGGAAAGTACTGACGCAGAAGACCATTGGTGTTCTCATTGGTCCCTCGTTGGCCACTACAGTATGGATCGGCGAAGAACACCTTGACTTTGAACCAGGTGGAAAGCAATCGATGGTAGAAGAATTCGGTGCCATTGTCGAAGGTCATTGTCTTGATGTATTTCTTCGGCACCTTCTTAAACATCGACCGAATCGTATCCATTACCAAACGCGATGCCTTCTTTTTGCAGCGACCAACCAATGTGTAGCCGGTCTTGCGGTCCACGGCGGTTACCAAGTAGCCCGTGCTCTTCTTGCAGACCACGAGATCGAACTCCCAGTCGCCAACCCGCTTCCGGTTGCTGGCGACTTTTGGGCGGTCATGAATTGACACACGGTCGGCAGCCTGTTTGCGAATGAATCCCGGCTTTTGCTTGCGATTGCGACGCCCACTCCGCCGCATCGCTTTGCGAATTGGGTGGTTTCGATCCAAAGACCAAAGATACTTGTAGATCGTTTGATGGCTGATTTGATGCTTGCCAGCCTGCTTCCAAAGATACCCACTGATCTGCTCTGGACTCCAGTTGAGAGCGAGCTTCTCAGACACGACCTCAAAGAGCTCCGGGTCCTCGAACTTGCTGATGACCGATGGTCTCTTCTTCAGGAAATTTGCTCGGCGTTCAGCATGCAATGGATGATAGTGCTTGCCAGTGACGTGGTTCCTTGCCAGTTCACGAGAAACCGTGGAGGGAGATACTTCAATTGCTTCCGCGATCTCTTTCTGTTTCTTGCCGTCTCGTTGCGTAACAGAGATGACAACGCGTTGGTGAAAGGTAAGATGTGCCATAGCTGGCTGAGTCCGTCTGAGTTGTTGGGATTTGAAGCTCCAAACAATTTGGTGGGCTCAGTCGGTCTTTCGCCAGGGGGCGTTGAAAAACCTTTCGTTTTTTCAACGCTCTAAAGATTGCGTTTCGGGTTTGAATTCACATGTCTTCCTTGACTCGTATCTGCTGTTCAATTTCGCCGTTGCTCTCATCTAGTGTGACGAGCACTTTGCCGTTGATCGAAAGTACGGTGCGGTGAATCGGCTGGTCACAGAGTGATGAAGGGAGTTCAGCTTCGAATTCTTTGTGGAAGTCGTTTACGAATTCCGAGACGAACTCGGGCCCGAATTTCCGAAGTAGCGAATCCGAGTCCAGCGTTGCTTTGCCTACAGTGACATCGGAAACCGAACTGTATTCGAGAGTTAGCTTGTCAGCATCTAGAGACCACTGGCCCTTTGCTTTGGCCTTGACATGGATGGAGAGTGAGCCGTCGGCAAATCCGAGATCGGACAATGGGATTTCCATGACCTCGTCAATCACGGTACTTATAGTCTGGTCAGCGAAGTATGCATCAACGTTGTCTGCTTCCACGTCTTTCCATGTGCCGACGATAGTCTCTTCCATTGTTCCGACTGACGATTGAGATAAAGACAGCTCGTGTTGTGTCGAAGCGGCGACATCATCGGCAGGCATTTCGCAACCGATGGTGCCGAGGAGAACACAGCATGCAAGATGCGGGCAGAACTTGATCATGGATTGCGAGCACTTTTCTTGGTGGATAACGTCGCCGATCACCCGGTCCGCGCGGGTGACCTTCAATTGCCGAAACGCCCCGACTCGCGGACTCGGGTGCATCGGATTGTTCACTCCTCGCTGTATTTCGACCCCACCAACATCCACTCATCATCGATCTGACATGCCGGAAATGTCAAATCCAATGAAAACGTCGCTTTACCATCTCCGCCGCTCATGTTTGCGATTATCCAATGGGTAGGTGGCTTGAGAAATTCGAGCTGGGATTCGTTGAATTTCCCTGGCAATGGCGGATCAGGGTGGTGTTCCTCAAAATCGTAAACGCGAACTTCATCAAACGCAATCTTATCGTTGCGGACCAATGTCTTGATCTGCTGCCGAAAAATCTCTGTTAGCTCTTCAGGTTGGTTTTCAGTGTAGAAGAGTTGTTGCAGTCTCTCGTCGTTTCGCGATTCCAGGGCGTTCCTCATTGATTCAACTAGGTCATTTAATTCGCGGTTTTGCCGATGGGAAATACCTTCCTTGTGCGGCTCAGCGGAAGTAACGCCGGTTGGATTTGCGGTGCCGGAATCGCAGCCAGTGCCGACCACAAACGCAATCGCATAAAGAATTGTCAGGAGACTTCGCATTGGCTTTCTAGGTTGGGTTCGTGATCGTGAGTGAACTTGTTTCTCAGTCGTCGGACCGACTGGAATATGGATTTTGGGGGTGTTTTTGCCGGTTTGTTGGTGAGAACAAGTCGAGTGTTTGGGCTCTACGGAGACTTGTTCTCAGCGAACGGGAACTTGTTCTCATTGGCGTCTCCCCCCGTTGGGTTGTGTTCAGTTTGTCCGAATCGCTATGGCGATTCAAGCGAATCCGCTTGGGGAAAACCAGCCGCATTTGTTTGCTTGACGCCAACTCGCTGGGAGAGGCTGGCTTCCCGGTTGACGGGCCGGACTCGGTGGTGGGCAGCATTGATACGAGCCGCACGTTTTTTCATCGCCTTGCGTCATCGCTGGTAGACTGGGCGATCGGTTTTGAGATGTGTCTCCCTTGGAAAGAGCGATGAGTTCGTTTTCTCGACGAAATGTTTTGCGTGCCGCGGGTGTTTCGGTGGGCTTGCCGGCGTTTGCATCCTTGTCAGTCCATGATGCGTCTGCGGAAGACGACAAACGCAAACCGGAGCGGACCAAAGCGAAACGTCGTATGGTCTGCATCGGCAACATGTTGGGGTTTTATCCGGATGCGTTTTGGCCCAAGCAGTCAGCCGAACCTGATTCATCGTCTACCACACAAGTCAGCCAAGGTTTGGTCGAACATCATCAGATGCGGTTCGGCGAATCCAGCCAATCGCTCGCTGAGATTGAAGATCAACTGACGATTATCTCCGGGCTCGATCATGGACTCAAAGGCGGCCACTTCGCGATTCATGCGTTCTTGTCCGGTATTCGTCAAGTCGACGCGCACACGATGCCAATGGCCAATATCACGCTTGACCAGTTCGCGGCCCAGTCGGTCTCTGGGCAAACCAGGTTTCCGACGCTGACGATCGGAAGTGAATCGGGGATCCATGGCGGGTGTCAACTTTCTTGGACGCGAAGTGGAACGCGGGTGCCACCGATTCCTGGACCACAGCAATTGTTTGAAACATTGTTTGTGGGGACCGATCCAAAAAAGAAACAAGCCGCTGCGGATCGCATCGGACTGCAGAACTCGATTTTGGATTTGGTGCATTGGAACGCGAACGACCTCAAGAAGCGACTGAACCAACAGGACCGCCACAAGTTGGACGAGTACCTGACTTCGGTTCGTGATGTGGAGGAACGATTGGCTCTGCGTAGAAATTGGATCGACGTGCCGAAGCCCGAAGCTCCGTTTGGTTCTCCGAAGAATCGCAATCTCGTCGAAGACTTGCCGTTGCTGTACGACTTGATTGTGCTGGCGTTGCAGACTGACTCGACACGAATCGCGACGCTTGAAATTGGTGGTGACTTCAATCCAAATGATCTGGGTATCAAAGGTGGCTACCACGCTTTGTCGCATCACGGGCAACGCCAAGAGAACATCAATAAACTGGTCGCGATCGAACGTTACCAAGTCGAACAGTTCACTCGCTTCGTCAATAAACTGGCGAGCACCCATGATGAGTACGGGCCGTTGCTCGATCAGACTTCGGTGTTGTTTGGAAGCGGAATGGGCAATGCGAATTCTCACACCAATTCCAATTTGCCACTAGTCGTCGCCGGCGGTGGTGGCAAGAACGGGCGATTGCTGGCGTTTGATGAGAGAGCAAGAGACCGTCCGCCTTTGACAAATTTGTTCGTCTCCATGCTGCAAGACTTCGGAGTCGAAACCGATGTTTTCGCGACCAGCACCGGAACGTTGAGAGGTTGGGCGTGATGCTGTCGTCGCATGTGTTTCGGCTATTGGTCGTCTGCGTTTTGTTGCAACCGTGTGGTGCCGCGCTGGCGAAGGAAGCTCAGCCGATCGACCCGGTTGGGTTTCTCGAGAACTATTGCATCGATTGTCATACTGCTGACGATCCGGCGGGTGAGCGAGACTTCGAGTCACTCAATTTGGGCGATTCGCACTGGGACACGCAGCTGGCGTTGCAGGAAGCGATCGATCAGTTGACGCTTCGATCGATGCCGCCAGAAGATGGCGACCAACCGTCCGAGCAAGATCGCTTGGCCGCGATCGACGCGTTGACTCAGCAATTGACTCGAATGCGTCTGGAATCAAGCAGCACCAACGGTCGCACCGTGTTGCGACGACTCTCCCGTCGCGAATATCGAGAAACGGTTTCTGATCTGTTGAAGATCGACATGACCATGTTCGATCCGACGCACGAGTTTCCGGCGGACAATTTGTCGGAACACTTTGACAATGTTGGTGACACGTTGGTCATGTCCGGGCATTTGTTGGAACGCTACCTCGATGCGGCCGAACAGTGTGTCGCCAAAGCCGTCGGTCCAAACGAGCGACCCAGCACTCAGGAATGGAGATTCCATCGCAAGTTCCCGCAACAAGCGGAATTACGGACGGCCCACGCTCGCGCGTTTCTCAATCGATATCTGTGTCTGTACGATCATCCATTCAACGACAAAACCGAGGGTGGATACGGTCACATCGAAGCGTTTGCTGGAGGCGTTCCGGTCGATGGTGTTTATGAGGTCTGGGTGCATGCGAAAGCAATGCATCGAGATACAAAGTACAGCGAACGAGCGGTCAAAATCGACTTGGAAGAACCGTTTCGATTGGGAATCCGACCCGGTGATTCGCGGATCGGTGACATGCCGCACCGGCAACCAATCCAACCCTTGCTGGCTGAATCAGTCGTTTCGGACAAAGAGTTCGAGTGGATCCGATTTGAGGTCCCGCTGGATCAAGGGTTCGTTCCGAGATTCACATTTGAAAACGGAATGCATGATGTCCGTGGATCGTTCGCCCGTATCTACCGAATGCATTTCAATTTGCTTCCTCAAGAAATTCGCGACACGCGGGGAATCTTTGAACAACGCATTGCCATCATCAGTGAGGGGACACTTCCCCATTTGCGAATTGATGAGGTGAAGGTTCGCGGGCCGCTTGATGTGAAATGGCCTACTGAGAGTCAGCAGGCTTTATTCGGCGGCGACATGACCGGCGAAGAACATTGGACCGATTCGGAAGTGCGGGATCGGATCGAACGATTTGCATCGAGAGCCTACCGGCGTCCGGTTACTGAAACCGAGGTTGAAGGCTTGGTTGCGTTTTTCGATTCACGAAAAGCATTTGGACGCTCGTCGCATCAGGCCTATGGCGACACCGCCAAAGCGATTCTTTGCAGCCCTTCGTTCTTGTATTTCCAAACATCAACGACGGAAGACGGACAGTTTTCAGACCATGCATTGGCAGAGCGTTTATCGTACTTCCTGACGTCGAGCATGCCCGATGACACACTGCGTCAATTGGCTGATGAGGGAAAGCTCAATGATCCCGAAACTCTGCGGCAACAAACCCGACGACTGCTCGCCTCAGAGAAGTCCGATGAGTTTGTGGCCGACTTTCTCGACAACTGGTTGGATCTTCGTTCGCTCGGATCGATGCCGCCGGATCCAAGGGAGTTTGCCGCTTTCTATTCCGGCGATTTGCAAGTCGATATGAAAACGGAAACTCGAATGTTCTTTCGAGACCTGATCGATCGAGATGCTTCGCTGAACGAATTGTTGACCGCTTCGCATTCCTTTCTCAATCGCGATTTGGCCAAGCTTTACGGAGTCGATGAACACTTCCCGCCGGACAAAGCCTCTGAATTCCGCCGCTTTGATTTCGCACAGTCGCCTGTTCAAAGGAAGCTTGGTCGCGGTGGATTGTTAGGCCAGGCCAGTATTTTGACGGTTTCTGCCAATGGCATCGAAACGTCGCCCGTGACTCGCGGGGTTTGGTTGCTGGAAAATGTTCTCGGCACTCCCACGCCGCCGCCACCAGATGACGTGCCGGCGATCGAGCCTGATACGCGAGGTGCGAAAACGATCCGCGATCAGCTGTTGAAACATCGTGAGGATGCGACTTGCTTTCAGTGTCACCGAAAGATCGATCCGCTTGGTTTCGCGATGGAAGGCTTCGACGCGATTGGTCAGTCGCGGAAGGTCTACAACATCAAATCGGGGCGACCGATCTTTACGTCCGGCGAACTTCCCGGTGGTGCCAAATTTGATGGTCCCGAGGGATTGAAGCAGCAACTGGTCGAGCGGAAGGATTTCATCGCTCGGACCGTCACCGAACGGTTGCTAACACATGCACTCGGTCGACGAATGGAACCGACCGACCGTCCAGCGGTTGATGCGATTCTGATGCCGCTGAAGGCCGAGGACTACCCGACCGCCCGGCTGATTGAATCCATCGTGACCAGCGAACTTTTTCGTCGCTGATCAGGACTGGTTGTCGCGCCAGCTTGGGCGGCGACGTCGGGCTTTGGGATGGTGGTAAACCAGATCAAAGGTCGCGTCGCGTGCCGATAGCTTTTTGCCATCGGGACGGTCGGTGGGACGGAACACTTTTGCACGCAGACGTTTCTTTTCATCGAATTGGTCATCATCCAATTCGAATTCGACATAGGAATCGATGTCGAAGGTCTCGCCGTTGTAGGCTTCCCACGCTTTGAAGTGGAAGAAGACGTCTTCGCGGAAATCGTCCGAGTCGATGAAGCCGTATTCGCCTTCGGGCTTGATGACTTTGATGCGGCCCAAGCGTCGTTTCTGGATGCGAAACGGCTTTTCTGTATCGTCGGAATGGTCTGTTCGAGGTCGGTTCATACGGTCAGTTTAACTCGGCCGATCCAGGAACGTCAGTCGTATCCAGCCAACGAGCGACTGAATTTGCCGTCGCACGACGGATCATACGAGGCCACATCATCGCGTCATCTGACTTCAAAAGATCGGAAGTGGCTGGAATTCGGTGCCAAATCCCCTCTTCAATCTCATTTTCGAGCTGTTCGGCGGTCCAACCCAAATGGCCGATGATCAACCGGTAGGGAAGGTCGCTGGACTTCATCAACGCTTCCAAATTTTCGCGTTGAGCGGCAACAAAGATGCCTTCGCCGGTTTCGGCTTCCGCCAATTCGCGGTTCGAATGAACGGCCACGATTGGTCCCGACAGTGGTCCACCAAAGTGCAGTGAGGAACCGTTTGCAAGCTTTCCTGAGAGAAGTTGCTGGGCCAATTGGTCCTTCTGATCGCCTGAGATCACAACCGATGGAACGCCCGAAACTGGGGGATCTGTCGAATCGGATGATTGATCGATGGTGCCATCGGCTTCGGATGTCTCGTCCAAATCTTCCGCGTTCCAGCGAGGGATTTTCGGCGTTTCTTGCGGATTCCCTTGGATGGTGATCGCACCCGCCATGGCTTGCATGGGGCGGTTGAGCATCAATCCAATGGCGTGTTCGGAGTCTTCGTGGACCATTAGGCAAACCGCTTGGTTCAGCACCGAGCCATCGACCAATGTCGAGCTGACCAGCAAATTACCCGCTTGAACGTTTTGCATGTGAATTCCAAATGGACGGAGACGAGGGTGGTTGCCAAAAAGACAGTCACCCGTGAAGACTGCTGAGTAGATAGGCAAGCGGCGCGCCAAACGCGATTTCGCGGCCTCCCGAGTTCTCTAAAAGCCCCTGATTTCCGGTCTCAAACAGCTATGAGCGATTTTATCCCACCCGCCATGGGCCAAATGCGAAAGAACTACTCCTTGGGAGGACTCCATGAAAACGACGCGAAATCTGACCCTTTGGTTCAGTTCCAATCCTGGTTCGAAGAAGCCTTGGAGGACGTTCCCAGCTGGTTCGAGCCCAATGCGATGACGTTGTCGACGAGCGGTCCCAGCGGCGATATCACCAGCCGCATCGTTCTTTTGAAGGGAGTTGAAGAGAAAAAGTTCCTCTTCTATACGAACTACGATTCGACCAAAGGATCGCAGATGCGAGCCAACCCGCGGGTTTCGCTGTGCTTGTTTTGGCCGCATTGCCAACGCCAAGTCCGCATCCAGGGAACGGTGGACAAGGTCTCGCGTGAGATGTCGGAAACGTATTTTCATTCGAGACCTCGTGACAGCCAACTGGGAGCTCACGTCAGTCAGCAGTCTTCGGTCATCGACTCCCGCGAAGCGATGGAGTCATCGCTGGAACAATTGAAAGCTCGCTATCCCGAAGGCACCCAGATCCCATTGCCTGAGAACTGGGGCGGCTATGCGGTGACGCCGATGAGCTTTGAGTTTTGGCAAGGACGACCGAGCCGGTTGCATGATCGTTTGGTTTACAAACGCGACAACGCCGACTCAAACGATTGGGTGATGCAGCGTCTCTCGCCGTGACAGAACCGAATTCTGGCGAACCCGGCTACTGGGAAGTCGAATGGCTGCTCCCGTCTAATCATTGCTGGCTCGATTGAGCCTGCTGGATTTGCAAGGTCGACTTCGCATCGGTTGAGTCATCGTTCGGGTCCGGTTGTCGAACCGTGATCGACAGATTGATGGATCGATAGGTGCGATTGAATTCTTCCACAAACGATTCCTGATGCGTCGGCGGCATCAGCAAGGGACCCTCCGCGTGGTCGCCTTGGAACAGGATCGCATCGCCAGGAAGAGTCTCTCGCCAACTGCTCATGATCTCGATTGAACCCAGGCTGCGTGCGAATCGTTTGGGTGAGGGAATCCGAGTGTCTTGTCGACTCGGTTGATGATCGTTTCACCGTGGAAGTAACGTCGAAGATTGACGCACGCCAAATCGTTTGAGTCATCGACTCGGCGAGCGGATTGTGCGCCGACGTGTGGTGTGATCAACACATTGGGATCGTCCCACAGCGGGCTGTCTTCGGGCAACGGTTCGGTGTACGTCACATCGACGCCGGCGCCCGCCAAGTGACCGCTTTGCAATGCATCGACCAAGGCTTCTTCGTCGAGCACCTGACCGCGAGCGACGTTGATCAAGTAGCCGCCTGGTTTCATCGCGGCGATCTGTTCGGGGCCGATCCACTTGCGAGTCGATGAGTTCAGCGGCAGCGTCAGGATCACAATGTCGCTGGCCGCGAACAGATCGTTGACGCGATCGGCTGGCCAAAGCGTTTCCACTTCGGGCGGGCAGTCTTCCGGGTAAAAATCCGTCGCGATGAGACGAACATCCCATGGTGCCAGCTTGGCCGCGATGGCTCGCCCGTTGCCGCCTAGACCGACAATGCCGACGGTCTTTCCGCGGAGATCGTCGGTGGGGAGACGAACGAATTCACGTTTGGGACGGGCTCGTTCAAACAGCCCAATGCGTCGTAAAACGCCGAACAATAACGCAAATGTTTGCTCGGCGACTTGAGGTGCAAACAGTCCCGAGGCACTGCTGACCATGATGTCCGGATTCGCGATCACGCCGGGAACGAGGCAGTGATCCAGGCCAGCGGCGCTGGATTGGATCCAACCCAAACGTCCGGCCGCCAAGACGCGATCCCAGTCGACGGGAACCTTCGCGTGCCCGATGAAAATGTCTGCCGTTGGAAGCAATTCGTCGATGCGTTCCTGACCGGCATCCACGACTTCGACATCGTGGTTGAGTTGGCAGTTCGGGTCCGCTTTCAATTCCGCGAGCGTTGTTTCGAGTTGTTCGATGTGTCGCGGCAGGGCGGGGTAGCACAAGACGACTCGGCGAACCGAGTCGATCTCACTGAGCGGCAATCGTTCACGCGGTTGCGACATTGACGAACACCTTCAGGGCATCTTTGTCTTCGACCAACAAACGCATCATCTCTTTGTAGTTGTCGAGGCCATCAACCGGGTTGGTCAGGATTTTTTCCAGCACACCGGGGAACATCATGTCACCGAGTGCGAGGTCACGGATTCCCATCTCGAAGTGGCCGCGGTTGGCGTTGACGCTGCCGAGCAAGAGCTTGTTGCCGAGCACCCATTCCAAGTTGATCTTGTCCGAAGGAACTTCGGTCTTGCGTTCGCCACCGGTGATGCCGGTCCAAACCACGACGCCGTTGTGACCGATGTGTTCCATCGCTTCAAACGCCAGCGGGCTGAAGCCGGTTGCGTCAACGATCAAATCAGGGCGACCGGTCTTGGCGACCAATTCCGTCATCGAAGTTTGCGAGGTGCTGACGTAGGTCGATTCCATTCCCTCGACGATTTCAGCTTTCAGGTTGGGAGCTTCACCGCGTGCGAGGGTGAAGACCTCGAGTCCGCGAAGCTTCAACACCAACGTGGTCAGCAAACCGATTTGTCCGGCACCCAAGACGTAAGCGACCTTGGGGTTCCAAACCTTCATCCGGCGTTGAGCTTCGTAGGCTTGGTGAACGGCTTTGGCCGCGCAGCTCATTGGTTCTTGCAAGACGTGCAGGTGTTGCAAGCCTTGTGGCACGCGAACGATGTATTCTTCTTCGTCGACGAAGTACTCGGTCAAGAAACCGTGACGCAGGTTGATGCCGCGTTCGTAGTAGGTTTCTTCGCTGGTCATGTCGTTGGTGCCGATCAAGTCATAGATCGAGTTACCAGGACGGCGGACGGTGGCGGTCACGTAGTCGCCGGGTTTGACTCGTTTGACGTTCTCGCCGACGGCTTCGACGATGCCAAAGCATTCGTGGCCGATGACCAAATAATCGTCTCCGTCAGGAGCGTTGCCATACAATGCGTCGTTGATTTCGCGGTCGGTCGCGTCGACGCCAACCTTCAAGACTTTGACCAGCACACCCAGGCCGTCGGCGACTTGGTCAACCGACGGACGAGCGATCTCTTGCATGTGAACACTGTTGGGAGTTCCCGGCTTGACCGCGACGGCTTTCATCAAAAAATCCACTCATCTGGGGGTGTCGAAGAAAAATTGGAGGCCACTTTCGACCCCGCCAATCGGTTCGGAAGACAGAATCGCCCACAAACCGCCCAGATCCTAGCGAGACGGCGAATTTCCCGTGAGGGGGTTCTCTATGTATTTTTGACAAGAACGGTTGTCAAAAATCAAAGGATTGGAATACTGGAGGTATGGCAACATCTCCTTCCACTTCTGAATCGACCACCGACACGTCGACCGAAGGCCCCATTTCGGTGGTTCCTCCGCGATCGCAACCGGCGGTGAATGCAGCAGCGGTTCGGAGCGTGGATCGCGAGTTGTTGCTTTGTCTTCGCAGTGGAAAGCCGAAGTCGATTGGTGATTTGACGGAACAATTGGGCGTGACCGCGACGGCGGTTCGGCAGCGTGTCGAACGGTTGCTCGAGGTTGGGTTGATCGCTCGAGAGAAAGTCGTCGCTGGTCGTGGTCGGCCGACATACCACTACGTTTTGACGCCCGCGGGTTATCGCCGAGCGGGTGCGGACGCGACCGAATTGGCTGAGGCCATGTGGGCGGAGATCGTCGCGATGGCTGACGGTGATGTTCGCGAACAATTGATTACCGCGATCGCGTCTCGACTGGGGCGTCAATTTGCCGCGGCGTTGCGAGGCGATGCTGATGGCGTCGTGGTTCACGACGAAAAGAAGCCGCCGTGTTCGTGCCAGCAAACTGACGCGAACCAAGATTCGTTCCAAGAACGGATGCAGCGATTGACGGCAATGCTGCAAACGAAGGAGATTTCGGCCTCGCTGATCGAGCCGGCTTCTCAACAAGACGGTGTCCTGCCGGTTTTGGACATCGAGGCATGTCCCTATCCAAGTTTGACCGCTGCGGCGGGCGACCGGTCGATGTGCCGACTCGAAGAACAAATGTTGTCCGAAGCCTTGGGCGAAGACGTCCATCTGAGCAGCTGCCGGATGGACGGCGACTCGTGTTGCCAGTTTTCAACCAAATCCGACAACGAACCCAATTCACCCTCCAATTCCGAATCGGGCTGAGAGAACCAGACTCACCGATTTCGCTATACGACCAACTGTTATCTCTTGAAGGCTTGTCTTGCCATGAATCACATCCTGAAAATCGAAAACCTGCACGTTTCCGTCGGCGACAAACCGATTCTGCGTGGGGTCAACCTGACGATCAAACACGGCGAAACACACGCCCTGATGGGACCCAACGGAAGCGGCAAAAGCACGCTCGGTTTGGCGATCATGGGTCACCCGGGTTACACCGTGACCGAAGGCAGCATCACGTTGGACGGCGAAGACGTCCTTGCGATGGCACCTGACGAGCGTGCTCGCACCGGAATCTTCATGGCGTTCCAACGTCCCATGGCAATTCCCGGCGTGAAGATGGCTGACTTCCTTCGTCACGCAACGACCAACGTTCGCAACCCGGATCGCAAAGAAGGCGAAGAGCTGATTCCGATGCGGGAATTCCGCAAGGAACTGAAAGAGAAGATGGCTCACCTGCGTATGGATGTTGAGTTCGCACGCCGCTATGTCAACGACGGTTTCTCCGGCGGTGAAATGAAGCGAGCTGAGATCCTTCAACTCGCCATGCTGCAACCTAAATTCGCGGTTCTCGATGAGACCGACTCTGGGTTGGATGCCGACGCTGTGCGTTTGGCCAGCGAATCGATCGCCGACATCGGCCGCGAAAAGATGGGTCTCTTGATCATCACGCACCACGACAAATTGTTGGTGCACAACCCGCCCGAGTTCACACACGTGATGCTCGGTGGTCGTTTGGTTGAAACCGGCGGCAAAGAATTGGCCGTGGAATTGCACGAGCATGGTTATGACCGAATCCGCAAGTCGTACCCCGAGGCCGAAGCTGCTAACCAAGAAATGTTGGCTGAAGAAACCGCCGTCTGATCGACAGCGACGATTCCTACCGAAACAGACTCCACACCACGCCTACTGAGCTTTACCTATGGCGACCGACGTCACTGAAAACGACCAAATCGGCGAAATCAATAAGTACAATTTCCGCACCGAAACCACCGGTGTCTTCAAGGCCCAAAAAGGCCTGAACGCGGATGTTGTCAATCAAATTTCAGACATCAAGAACGAGCCAGACTGGATGCGGGAGTTCCGCTTGAAGTCACTGGCCGAGTTTGAATCGCGACCGATGCCCAAATGGGGTGGCGCGCTGGATTTGGATTTCCAAGACATCTACTACTACCTCAAACCAACCGGCCAGTCCGAGAAGTCTTGGGACGATGTTCCCCAAGAAATCAAAGACACGTTTGACAAATTGGGCATTCCCGAGGCGGAGAAGAAATTCTTGGCCGGTGTGAAGGCTCAGTTCGAAAGCGAAGTCGTCTACGGTTCGTTGCAAGAAGACCTCGCCAAGCAGGGCGTCTTGTTCACTGACACGGACGCAGCGGTTCGCGATCATCCTGAATTGCTGCGAGAGTACTTCGGCAAAGTCATACCGCCGACTGACAACAAATTCGCGGCTCTCAACAGCGCGGTTTGGTCCGGCGGTTCGTTCATCTATGTGCCACCCGGCGTGCAGATCGAATTCCCATTGCAGGCGTACTTCCGTATCAACGCGGAGAGCATGGGGCAGTTCGAACGAACGTTGATCATCGTCGACGAAGGTGCCAGCATCCACTACGTCGAGGGCTGCACCGCTCCGATGTACACAACCGAATCGCTGCACAGTGCGGTCGTGGAAGTGATCGTCAAGAAGGACGCTCGTTGTCGTTACACGACGATCCAAAACTGGGCCAACAACATCTACAACCTGGTGACAAAGCGTGCCTACGCCTACCAGGACGCGACGATGGAGTGGGTCGACGGGAACCTCGGCAGCAAGCTGACGATGAAGTACCCCGCCGTTCACATGATGGAACCCGGTGCTCGTGGCGAGATCCTTTCGATCGCGTTCTCGTCCGCTGGTCAACACCAAGATGCTGGTGCGAAGCTGGTGCACGCGGCTCCGAACACAACGGGCCAAATCATCAGCAAATCGATCAGCAAAAACGGCGGTCGCAGCAGCTACCGTGGTTTGGTTCGCGTTGAACCGGGGGCTCACAACAGCAAGAACAATGTCGTCTGTGATGCGTTGATCCTGGACCCCGAAAGCCGCAGCGACACGTACCCCTACATCGAGATCGCGGAACAAGACGTCCAGATCGGTCACGAAGCCAGCGTTTCGCGAATCGGCGAAGAGCAAATGTTCTATCTGCTCAGCCGCGGTCTGACCGAATCAGAAGCCAGCACGATGATTGTCAACGGTTTCATCGAACCGCTCGTTAAAGAGTTGCCGATGGAATACGCCGTCGAGATGAACCGATTGATCCAACTGCAAATGGAAGGCAGCGTCGGCTAATTCATCGCCGACCCGCCAACACTCGCCGCTCGCGACTTTACTTGGTCGCACATGAAAACGGCGCACTGATAGCGGAAGGGCGCGAGCCCTCCGGTGACGCACCGGGCGGCTTGCGCCGCTCCGCTAAGACGATCTGTTGCCCACCACAACATGTAGCTCGGCGGTCCCCGCCGAGTTCGCAAAGAACGAGGTTGATTGACACCCGAGTCTTTCTCAACGGCTTTTCCTAGCGACCTTCCATTCACTAAACACCGCAAAACACCCTTTTCATTTTTTCTCCATGACCACCACCTCAACCCTCACGTTCGATGCCGCTGGCTTCGAAGCCTTTCTCGCATCGCGGAAAGATGAACCGCAATGGTTGACCGACCTGCGACGGGAATCCTTCTCGCATGCCGATGCGATGGATTGGCCCGCTCGTCGTAGCGAAGAATGGATCCGCACGGACATTCGAACCTTCCAAATCAAAAAGTTCGCTCCGCCCGTCGAAGCGACCGCAGGCGATGTCCCCGCTGTTCACCAACTTCGTGATGGGGTGGAACCCGGCGGAGTTTTGGAAACTTACGACAGCCAAGTGATTTCCGAATCGCTTGACGAAGAACTCGCCGCCAAAGGTGTGATCTTCGGCAGCTTGGAACGTCTGTGCCGTGAACAACCGGACAAGGTTCGCCCGTTTCTCTACACGGTCGTGGATCCTGACTACGACAAGTTCGCCGCACTGCATGCTGCGTTCTGGTCCGGTGGTCAATTTCTGTACGTGCCCCGTGGCGTTGTGATCGAAAAACCGATTTACCTCGGTTCAACGCTGAGCGACGGCGGAACCGACACGGCTCACACATTGATCGTGTTGGAAGACGGCGCCGAAGCGACCGTTCTTCACGAGTGCAACAGTGCCAATCCAGAAGCAGCCGGTTTGCACATGGGTGCGGTCGAGCTGATCCAGAAACCCGGTTCGCATCTGCGATACGTCAACGTCCAAGAATGGGGCCACAAGACGTATCACTTCGCGCACCAACAAGCCAACATCGACCGCGACTCGCAATTGCAATGGACCATCGCTGCGATGGGGTCCGGATTGTCCAAGGTCAATCAATCGGTCGACATGGTGGGCGAGGGTGCCAATTGCCAAGTCAACGGTGTGATGTTCACGGAAGGCCGTCAGCATCTGGCTTATCACACCCAGCAGTACCACCGGGCGCCGAACTGCCACAGCGACTTCTTGTACAAGTCCGCTCAACAGGACAAGAGCCGCACCGTGTGGCGTGGGATGATCAAGGTCGACAAGGTCGCTCAGAAGACCGACGGTTACCAGCGCAACGACAACTTGGTGCTGTCCAACCATTCGCGAGCCGACTCGATTCCCGGACTGGAAATCGAAGCTGATGATGTGCGTTGCACCCACGGCAGCACGACGGCCAAGGTCGACGAAGAGCAAATCTTCTACGCTCGTTGCCGAGGCTTCACGCAGAAGGAAGCCACTCGCATGATCGTCAGTGGATTCTTCCAGCAGATTTTCGACCGGATCACGATCGAAAGCGTCCGCGACGCACTGGCCGCCGCGATCGCACGCCAAGTCCGCGAATACGAGTGATTTCGAGTTCCGTTTGTCTTACCGGAGTGGCGCGAGCCGCCCGGTGAGAATCCAGAGGGCTCTCAGCCGCATTCCTGTAGCACGGTGGTCCCCACCGTG
>NZ_DDGH01000055.1:102242-103149 GCF_002337565.1 Rhodopirellula sp. UBA1907
TAGCACGGTGGTCCCCACCGTGACTTCTGCCAGAGCATGATTCCAAGCGGAAACGGTCACAACAGGTGAATGAACCCTGACTTACAATGGTCAGGATCATTCACCCCGAGGACCAAATGACGCCAACCCAACGTATTACTCGATTGCAGTGGGTGTGCTGGGTTGTAATCGCGATTGGTACAGTCGTTCAATCATACAATCACAGCACCGGGCCCGATTTGGTCTCGCTGCTGCTGATGTCCGCGGGCCTGGCTTGGTTTGTGACTTGGTCGGCGATCCAATGCGTGCTTTGCCCCGGGCAGATTTGGCGGAATGTCCTGCGGACTTTTGCTACGGCGTTTGGGTGCGCCATGGTGTTGATCATTGGGCACAATTTGTTCGAGTGGCTTGTTGACGGGACCTCACCGTTGGACGCTTGGGAGAACGATTATGCGGTCGTCTCAGGCACTTTGTTCGCGGTCTCCCTTTCCCTGATCGCCACCATGTTCTGGGTCGGCATCGCAAAATACTTTCGGGTGCGGCTTCGCGATCGTGTTTCCAACGAGCCGATTAGCCCGGCAAGAGTTTCCGTCGCGGATCTCATGCTATTGACCGCAGCGGTGGCAATTCACATCGCGGTCGCACGCTTGCAGCAACAGGTGATATTCGTACGAATCGTCGGACTCTTTGGGCCGGGGGTTGCCTTCCTGATCATTTTGATGGGTGGGCTCGGCTCCGCGTTTCTTGGCTGGTTCGTGGTGCTGATCCCAACGTGGATGTCGATGGCTCGCCACTGGAGTCTTCTCCGCCGTCGCATCGCTTGGACGGCGTTTTATCTCGCATGGGCGGTGTTGGCAGCGATTGCTTGGATTGGGAACTGGACGGAATCTGATTTCTGGATCACGTTTTCGGTAACGGCGGGTTGGAT
>NZ_DDGH01000055.1:103339-106884 GCF_002337565.1 Rhodopirellula sp. UBA1907
CGGCGGGTTGGATTGCGTGCAATCTGTTTTTGGTGCGATGGTTGGTCGTCAAACATCCAACTTTCATTGGGCTCGAGTGGTATCGCTTGCCGAAGGTTCGGTCCGAAAAGGTGACTGATCCTCTCCGGTGACATCGTTCAGAACCTCGTGAAACCGGCCGGCTTTTTTTGCGAGCATTCGGGTACAATTGATCGACGGTTTTCCGGTTACCAGTTCATGTGGTCAGAATTTGTTTTCAATAGCGAAGAGTATGAGTTCTTCCTCACCTTTCGATCCGTTGCGATCCCGCGCGGCTCAGGCGGTCAACACGTCGCGAGAGCAACGCGTGCTAGCGGGATTGGAACATTCGGAACTGGCGATCCGCGTGGTGGAAGACGGCATTCGAGAGCGTGATCCACTTGCCGATGAAGCGACGGTCAAGCGTTTGTTGTTCGAGCGGATCGAGTTGATGCGTCGCATGCAGAATAGGACCTTGTCGGAGCAGTGAATCTTCAACAATCGGTTTCGAGAATCATCGCCGCTCTCAATGAGGCTGGACTGGATTACATGCTCGTCGGATCGTTCTCCAGCATGTACTATTCATTTCCACGATCCACAACGGATGCCGACTTTGTGATCGGCACTGCTGATTTCGATATTCAGTCACTTTCGAAATCGCTTGGCAGCGAGTTCAAGTTTGATCCACAGCTCTCTTTTGAGACCATTGGTGGTTCGATCAAGAATGAAATTCAAATCGTGGGCAGCCCGTTCCGAATCGAGCTGTTTCGTTTGACCGACCAACCTTTCGATCAAGTGCGGTTTGAGCGTCGTCAAAAAGTCACCATTGCAGGCGACGAGGTTTGGATTCCGACACCAGAAGACGTCATCCTGCAAAAGCTCATCTGGTCTCGCCCCCAAGACAAGAATGATGTGCTGGGTGTGATCGCGGTGAACTACCAAGAGCTCGATCAAAGATATCTCCAAGAGTGGGCAAAGAAGCTCGGGCTCGTCGAAGAGTTTGCTAACGCATGGGCGTTGGCGATCGAGTCAGTGAAATGAACGAAGGCGTTGAAAATAGAATCAGGTTCTTGCTTACGACACACTTTGCTGGAAACAACCGGACACTTTCATGACTTCGACACCACTGCGTTTTTGCCCGCTGCTCAAACAAACCATTTGGGGCGGACGCCGATTGGGCGAAATGCTTCACAAGCCGATCGGTGACGCGGACGACTACGCCGAGAGCTGGGAGATCGTCGATCACGGCGAAGACCAAAGTGTCGTCACCGATGGCGAACTGGCGGGGCAATCGTTGGGCGAACTGTTTGCCAACCGTCGCCAGTGGTTGATGGGCAAGGACTGGGTGGCGGCCAACCCAGATGCAAAGACCTTTCCGTTGCTTCTGAAATTCCTGGACTGCAACCGTGTGTTGTCGGTGCAGGTGCACCCGGACGATGCCTACGGTGCTACGATGCAACCGCCGGATCTTGGCAAGACCGAGGCTTGGGTGATCCTGCACAGTGAACCTGACAGCGTGATCTATTCAGGATTGAAAGCAGGCGTCGATCGCGAATCCTTGCGAGAGATGATGTTGGCCGGCGAGACCGATCGTGCGTTGCACTCCTATCATCCCAAAGTGGGAGATTGCGTCTTCATTCCTGCGGGAACGGTGCACGCTTTAGGTGGCGGATTGGTGGTCGCGGAGATTCAACAATCCAGCAACACGACGTTTCGGTTGTTTGATTGGAATCGCGTGGATGCATCGGGCAAATCCCGACCGCTGCATATTGAATCGTCACTCGAAGTGTCGGACTACGAACGAGGCCCGGTGGATCCGATTCGAAAACCGATTCACAGCAGAACCGAAACGTTGGTCGAGTGCGACAAGTTCGTTCTGCGACGGGTGCACGACACCGATCAAACGATTGGCGGTGATGACCGTTGTCACTTGTTGACGGTGATTTCCGGCGAAGCGACTCTGTCGAACCAAGATGGCCCAATGAAACTGGCGACCGGCGAGAGCGTGTTGCTGCCGGCCGCGTGCGGGGCCATTCAATTGCAAGCTGGTGACGCGACTGTGCTGTGGATGTCACCACCGACCAGCATTTGATTCGAAAACTATCCCGAAAGAGCATTCTTTTTCTAGCGAAGCGGCGCAAGCCGCCCGGTGCCTCGATACCGGAGGGCTCGCGCCCTTCCGCTACAAAGGGAACCGGGAGGTCGTCTACAACAGCTCTCTAAAAACGCGAAAGTGGGTTGTCGCGGTGCTTCAATGGAAACGGCACCACGGCTCCGTTTTGACGGTGTGATTCGAGAACGGCACAAACCATTTCGACGGTCGTTCGTCCTTGGCTGGCGTCGCAGAGAGGTTGGCGATCTTCGCGAATCGCGGTGACCAAATCGCGAGCGGGGAAGCCATGGTGTTCGACCATTTGTCGCAGATCCTTTCGCGGTTCGGGTTTGCCGATTCCCGCGGCGGTGATGGGGATCCAGGCAACTGGTTCGGTCGGTGTTCGAAAGGGGTTGCCGGGCAACAGGTACGCCAGCGGACTCTTGTCAATGTGAATCGCGATAGTGCCTTTGCTTCCAATCAGTCGCAAGCCGAACCCTGCGTTCTCGGTGCCATCATTGGCGATGGAATCAAAGGTCGCGACGATGCCGCTCTTCATTTGATAGCGAGCATGCACGGCGTTGCCTGCCATCAGCCCTAAACCCTCGCGACCTTCTCTGATGTCAGATGGTTCGACCAAGCGACCGTCTTGCATCAACGATGCCGAGCAAGACACTGGGTCACCGGCCAAATAATGCGTCAGGTTCAGAACGTGGGTTCCCAAGACCCAGATGTCTTCGACTCCACCGCGAGGATCACTTTTGCCTCGACCACGAATTTCGAGAAGACGCCCGATTTCACCGCCCTCGATCAGCTCGCGTACAAACGGCAGTGTGGGATGGTATCGGTTCCGATGAGCGATCGCGATTTTCGCGTTGTGTTGTTTGCAGGCCGCGATGAGCGCGTCTGCTTCCGCGGGGGTTCGAACAAATGGTTTCTCGATGTAGATGCCACGGGCACCGGACTGGATCGCAGCCATTGCCATGTCGTGATGTTGGTCCACGTGTCGCGGGCACACCGCCACGATGTCGGGACGAATTTCATCAAGCATCACGCGGTAGTCGTCATAGCCGCGATCCACCTTGAGCCGCTGTTGGGCTCGTTTCAGTCCTTCCGGGTTGGCATCCGCGATGGCCACCAGTTTGGTGTCGGGCAAGCGTTGCCAGATGCTATCGAGTCCATGACCAAAGTCGCCTCGTCCGGTGTGCCCGATCGCGACCGCTTTGAGTGAGTCTGAGTTCGCTTGGGCGAGAGCGGGTGTTGCGAGGCTGGCCGCTGCGGTGGCGGCGAGAAAGTGTCGTCGTTGCATGATCGATCACTCAGAAGGTGGGGAGTGTTGAGGGGGCCTGGTGGGGTCTCGATCATAACTCGAAATCGAGCGTGCTGTTTGATGGGAGGGCAATGCACGCCGCTTCCCATGCCCGGCCCTCACCCTCGCGTACGCCTGAACGGCGTC
>NZ_DDGH01000055.1:107017-123705 GCF_002337565.1 Rhodopirellula sp. UBA1907
CGCCTGAACGGCGTCGCTCGACCTCTCCCCAAACTTCGTTTCGGGAGAGGTTCATGTTGCAGCAATCCAACTGAAACTCAGCCCGACAAATTTACTTCTCGCCCAAGCCGACGATCTCGAGCAGTCTCAGGGCGTTGGTGGTGGGTGACACGCCGTCTCGCATTTTGTAGTCGAACGTCATTCGTTCATCGCCGCTGGCGTCGGGCGTGATCGTTTCGCGGAAGTGAACGGTGTGCGCGAGCTTCATCAGTTCAGGATCATCGGCGAGTTCCAGGTCGTGCGTCGTGATGGCACCGATCGCACCGGCGTCGACCAAGAATCGCAGCACACGAGCGACGGCGATCTGGCGTTCGCGGCTGTTGGTTCCTTGCAGGATTTCGTCGAGCAAGAAGAACTGGATTCGGTTGGTGGAGCCGGCGGCACGTTGTTCGGCCAACTGCCGAGCATGCGTGACAACGGCGGACAAGCGATTCAATTCCGCCATGTAGTATGAGACGCCTTGGCTGAGGTCATCACTGACTCGGATGCTGGTTCCCATTTCGACGGGCGGCAAACTCATGTGCCGGCAACACACCGGTCCGCCGGCCATAGCGAGGGCGACGTTCAGCCCAGCACTTCGAAGCATCGTGCTTTTGCCGGACATGTTGCTGCCGGTGACGAGCAACAATGTTCCGGTCGGCCCGATCGTGACGTCGTTGGTGACTCGTGCGTCGTCTTTCAGCAACGGGTGCCCCAACCCTTTGAATGTGATGGTGGATTCGCTTTCGAGCCACTCGGGCGACGACCACTCCGGTGAATCGTGTTGCAAAGCAGCGATCGACATCAAGGCTTCGAGTTCGCCGAGAGCATCAAACCACTCGGGGATTTGGCTGGAGTAACGTGACTTCCAACCTTCCAGTCGACGCAGCACGCGAACGTCCCACAACCAGAACGCTTGCAGCGGCAGATACAGCAAGAACGTCGACGCGGTTTGTTTCAGCCCGCCCATGCGAGCGACCTGGGCCAGTTCGCGCATGCCTGTGGAAGCCGATTGGGAACCCTCGTCGTCTCCGAGTAGCGTCCGGCGGATGTGAGCGGTCGGCCCAGCGGGATCGGCAGGAGATTCCGGCAACCAACTCGCCGCATCGAACAGTTCGGCGTAATCGTTGACGCTGCGTCGCGACGCCATCGCAATTTGAAAAATGGCTGCGACCGGGCCGAGCAAGAACGAACCGATGGCCAGGTTCAGCACCGCGACTCCAATCAACCCGTACATCGCCATTCGTCCCGAATCTTCTTGACCGGTGATCGAGCCAATGATCATGCCGAGAACGAGAAGGATTGCCACCACGGCGGTGAAGTTGCCCCATGGAATCAGCCATCGATGCGGCGGCAACCAATTGGGTTCCTTGGACCACTGGACGAATGATTCCGGGTCACCGGAGCTTCCGCCGATGTCGCGGGCGAGCACATAAAACCGCAATCGGTTCTCAGGCTGGTCGGCGAGGTGTTTGACCGATGCGTGTCGATCTTTCGCGAGCGGCGGATCGACGGGGCTGCACAACCAATTTGCCAAAGTTCGAACGCCGGGCGTGGTGGCGGCCATGGAAGTCAGCTGGAACAGCGACGCATCACCGACCAGATCGAGGTCACCGGCCAATGCTTGTTGTTCGGGCGTGAGTTGGATCTCAGCCGACCGAATACCCACACTGTCGCGAGCGAGCGATTTCCAATCACGCTGCAATCTGGCCTGCAATCGATGCAAGGTCCGCGAATGGTTGCGAAGCAACTGCATTCGTTCGCGAACGGTTTCGTTGCGAACGACGGTCACCAAAAATGCGATCAAAGATCCTGCGGCCACGCAGATCCAAATCGTGTGTTGGGTCGCGAGTGAAAAACCAATTCCCAAAACCAAGCCGACGAAGAACACCATTCGCCAGACGGCAAACCGTGAATCGGAAGCTTCGAGTTCTTGCAAATCGTGATCGATGGTCTCGATCTGGGAAGCGTAGTCGGACATCCGTTTCAGGCTGCATCCAATGCGGTGGAGGACCGACGGGTTGGACGCGAACGCCCATCGATGACTTTCGTCGCCACTCGGTCTTGAAGGTTGGGTCGAAAAATGGTCAGCAGCAACAAAGGCAGGAACCAGGACATGTAGAGGCCACCGCCGTAGCCGTGCCAGAATTGTGCCGCGACCATCAAAGCGGCAGAGCAACTGATCAGAATGCCCAAGTTCTTTTGTCCGGGCCAAACCGCGAAGAAGAAGCTCAGGATCACGTAGCCGACGATCACTGGCAAACGCCAGATCGGATTCCAACCCAGTTCCCAAATCCCGGTCAGCTCATTGGGACCTTTGTTGGGATTGAGCACCCCGAACATCCGCTGGACATGCGTTAGGAATGGTTCACCACCGGCGAAGGCGAGCAACGCCATCAGAACGGTCAGTGCGACCAACACTGCGCCCGCGAATCGTCCGACGCCGCGCTGCCAATAGAAGCTGCACCACAGCGGGAGCAAAAACAACGGGTAGTACAACAATCCGGCAGCGGCACCGATGAATAGTCCGGCGATCAGTGGTTTGCGATACATCAGCACCGCCCACAGGATCAGCGCAGCGGGGACCACGTGGTCAACGCGTCCGGTCATTTGAGCCGTGTAAGGCATCAACAAATACAGCGTCGCACAACCGGCACCGGCGCGGAGGTTTCCGAAGTGTCGGTTGCCGATCAACAAAATGCCAATCAACACGGCGGACTGAGCCAAGATGGCGATGATTTTCGCGATCATTGTTCGGCGTTGTTCCGCGGCGGTCAACTCGGCCATCGTCGGTGGTTCGGCACCGGCAATCGCTTCGCTGATCGGTCGCGTTGGAATGGCTGGTAACATGTTGATCAGCGCGTAACCGGGGCCCAGCTTGGGACCTTGTTCCTGTTGAATCTCAGGCGTGCTGGCAACGACATTGGCCATCATGAAGATGAACAATGAGATTCCCAAAAAATTCAATCCGCCGGTCGTGAGATTGGGATCCAGCAGCGGTCGCCGAACCATCAACGGATCGAGCAACATTCGCACAAGCACCAGGAACTGGATGCCAAACAAGGTAATGAACCCGGTTCGTTGCAACCCGGCCGCTCGGCGGTAGGGTTCGGACTCTTGAAGCCGAGTCAATTCTTCCGCGGTCAGTTCACGCGGTGCCGGAGGTGATTCGGGTTCGGCGGGTGCTTCCGTCGCCACCGGCGGCTCATCGGGAATTGCTGCGGATTCGGAGGTCGCTTCATCGGTGGGAGTCAACTCGGACGGTGAAGCCTCCTCGGGGGCCACTTCCGCTTCAATGGGAATGGTGTTGGCGGCGGCACTGATTTCCGCGGACGCTAATCGAGCCAGACGCGTTTGCCGACGGTATCCCTCGTTGACCATCAACAACCCGGGTGCCAGCAAGATCAACAGCACGATGTCGAGGTTGCGGATGCTCCAAAAACGACGGAAGACGAAGAACAGGCCAATCGTCAAAAACGACGACATGTAAACCCACGTCGTCGGGTCGGGGCGTCGGTAATAGAGGAGGAATTCGCTCATGGTCGTAGGATAAACGCCTGAACCTACGGGGGATATAGCGGGCGAAACAGATCGATACCCTGAAACGAAGGCATTTGGTCAATCGCGACCGCCCCGGCTCGACGCCGATCGAACCACTCAATGCGAATCTCGGTGAGATAGAATGGCTGTTTCCCACCATCATTTGCCTCGGTCCCCGCCGTGGCCTCGGTCCTTACCGAAGGCCGCCAGTGCCTCCGCGGGGATCTCTGTACCTACCCAAGGATTCGCCAATGCGTTGTTTCAGCAGACGAAGTTGTCTTTCAATCGCGGCGGCGATGGGTTGGCTGATTCTCCTCCCGATCGGGATGCGGAAGATCGACGCCCAGGATTCGCCCTCGCAGACGGAGGTTCGGCAATCTCTCGCAAAGGCGACCAAGTACATGTCCACGACCATCGCCGATCATGGCGGCTACGCCTGGGTCAGCAGCGTTGATGGTGAACTCAGCAACGGTGAAGGTGCGTGCAACAACGACCGAGTCTGGGTTCAACCGCCTGGCACGCCATCGGTCGGGGACGCGTTTCTGAGAGCCTACTTGCTGACGGGCGATTCGGTGCATTTCCAGGCGGCAAACGATGTTGCGAAGTCTTTGATCGAAGGGCAACTCGCTTCGGGCGGATGGTATTACTCCATCGAGTTTGATCCGGAACTGCGAGCCAAGATTCCCTATCGAGTCGGAGTGGGTGCCAAAGTGGGCAAAATGGCCCACACGCCCGAACCCGGAGGCTGGGAGATTTGGCGGCAGCGGAAGTTCAAAACCAACATCACGGTTTTGGACGACAACACGACGTCCGCGGCACTGTCTTTCCTGCTGAATCTTCAAGCGGCGATGAAAGCGTCCAATCAGCCCAATTCACCAACGCTGGATCAAACCATCGAAGTTGCATTGCAGTCGACTCGTTTGGCTCAGTTCCCGATTGGTGCTTGGTGTCACAACTACGATCGCATGCCCGTTCAACAGCCAAGCGTCTCGCACTACCCGATCATCGACGCCAGCTACCCGGAGGATTGGTCTCGCACTTGGACGAAGAAATACGCCGGTTGCTATCTGCTAAATGACAGCATCACCCAAGACATGATCGGCATGATGTTGTTGGCCTGGAAAACGACCGGCGACGATCGCTATCGAGATAGCGCGATTCGTGGTGGGGAGTTTTTACTGCGTGCTCAAATGCCCGAACCACAGCCGGCGTGGGCCCAGCAATACGACCGACACATGCACCCGGTTTGGGATCGAAAGTTCGAACCGCCCGCCATCGCAGGTTACGAATCGCAAACCGCGATCGAAACGTTGATGGATTTGTATGAAGCAACTCAGGACGCAAGGTTTCTGAAGCCGATTGAACCCGCGATCGCGTATTTGAAATCTTGCTTGCGACCCGACGGTGGGTTGCCGCGGTATACAGAGCTGAAGACCAACAAGCCGTTGTATTTCAATTCGAAGTACGAGATGACCCATGATGATTCGGAGATGCCCGATCATTATCAGTTCGTCGGTGAATCCCGATTGGATTCAATCGAGCTTCGCTACCGCCGTCTACGTGATGGCAAAACAGAAAAAGCCGCCAAGATTTCCGCGAATCGAATCGCAGAAATTTTGGCGGCTCAGCATGTTGATGGAGGTTGGCGAGAACCGGGGTTTGTTCGTGATCCCGAGGGCCGCAAAGTGACGCCAAAGGAAGGTGTCATTCAATCCGCGACGTTTGTGAAAAACATGCGGCTGCTTTGCGACTACTTGGAATCCAAAACCGGTTCGTCTTCGCCTTAACCCATTTCGATTTCGTAGCCTTCGCGGTACGGACGAGCCAACATCGAGTTGGCTTGATCGTCGCCCACGATTTGCTCGCTGTCGTTGTCCCACTTCAAATCGCGGCCCAATCGAGCTGAGATTCCGGCCAAGTGACAGACGTTGAGCATTTCCATGTGCGTGTGCACGTCGGAGATGGGCTCGAGTCCTTCGCGGTGGCAGTGCAGGAAGTTGAACCAATGGGCACGACGTTCGTTGTGCTCGATTGGCAAGCCTTTGTAGACCTTCGAAATCGCGTCTTCGGGAAGTGGGTTGTCCGCCAAGTCTTCGACTGGTTTGCCCGAGAGGTTGCCGCGACTGACAAAGATGCGACCTTTGTCGCCTTCGATCAACACGCCGTTGCGAGTGTCGTTGCGAATGATCATTTCAGTGCCGCCCGGGTAGGCGACATTGAATTGGAATGCCGTCGCGGTGTTGTAGCGATCGATCTGGACCGGTTTGCCATCTTTGTATTCGACGGGGTGTTGAGCTGAGCCACCGATCGAAACAGGGCCTTCGGTTTGACCGTTCAGCTTCAATGCCCAGTTACAGATGTCGACGTGGTGAGCACCCCAGTCGGTCAGCTTGCCGCCGGAGTATTCGTACCACCAACGGAATTCGTAGTGACCGTTGGACTTCTTGCCATTTTCCGAACGGCGATAGTCCACCTTCGGTGCTGGGCCAAGCCACAGGTCCCAATCCAACGCCTCGGGTGGAGACGCGACGGGCAGGGCGTCGCTGGTGGGAGCTCCACCGATGGCCGCTTGCACGCGATGAATCTTGCCGAGACGTCCTTCGTTCACGATCGCCATTGCTTTGACGAACTTGTCGAACGTGCTGCGCTGTTGCGTTCCGACTTGAACGATTCGCCCGGTCTCTTTTTGAACCTTGCGAATCAATTTGCCTTCGTCGATCGTCAATGTCAGCGGCTTTTCGCAGTAGACATCTTTGCCGGCGTACAGTGCTTCGATCAAAGGCTTGGTGTGCCAGTGATCCGGTGTTGCGATGTGGACGACTTTGATGTCGTCGCGTTCCAACACCTTTCGATAATCCGAATGCATGGCGGCTTTGCCACCACTGAATTGGTCATTGGCTTGTTGAGCGCGACTGGAATCGGCATCCGCGATGGCGACCAAGTTCAGCCACTGTTTGGCGGAGTTAAGGTTTCCGCGCCCCATGCCGCCCGCGCCGATCAAACCGATGTTGATCTTGTCGTCGGCGATTTCGTCGGCCAGCGAACGAGGCGACCAAGCGAAGTAAGGCGTCATGGCCGCGGCACCCGCGGCCGCTTTCAAAACCGTTCGACGGTTTGTGGTAGCGGTTTCACGTTTGGAAGGATTCTGGTTCAAGGTGGGACCTCAATGGGAGGGAAAGGGCAGGGAAGAAATGCGGGGCCAATCCCGCGGGCGAACGATGAGACACGCCAGACGCGTCCTCAAATGCCGCTTCTTTGAGCAAACAATTGGTGCAGTATACTCGAACGTGTCGATCAAAATCGAGCCAACTGGATTCCGTGGCAATCGATGAAATACCACGGAAACGGGCCGTTTTGTCGGCTCGAAATGCGGTGAACGACCGATTTCGCGTCCGTGGCGAGAACCTGGATTGCTTCGCCATTAAGATGAGACCGTGTCGGCCGATCCACCGAAATGACCTGGTTTGCGAGTGGGACTCGGACAATGCGACTGGACTTTTGACAACGAATTTGGTCGCCTGAATGGCACCAAAGATTCAACGCCCCAATTGATTGAGATACCGATGTACCTCCGTATGGCCAAACGATTCGCGATGGAAACCGATAAACGGTTGCTCGCCAAAGCAGTCTGGGCACTCGGTGTGAAAGGATTGCGAAGCGTCCATCGTCACAAACGGCGACTCAAACGCGGCGAGTTCTTCCCGCCGTTTTTGTATTTGTCGGTGATCAACAGTTGCAACCTGCGATGCCAAGGTTGCTGGGTCGACGTCGGCGCAAAGCAACACAAGATTGAACTCGACGCTGCCAATCGAACAATTGAGCAAGCCAAGGCGATGGGCAACAGCTTCTTTGGCATCTTGGGCGGCGAACCCTTCATGCACAAAGAACTCTTGGATTTGTTTGAAGCTCATCCGGACGTTTACTTCCAAGTCTTCACCAACGGCCACTTCATCACCGACGAAGTCGCCGCGAGACTTCGCAAGTGCGGCAACGTCACGCCGCTGATCAGCGTGGAAGGATCCGAGATCATCAGCGACACGCGGCGCGGCCGTGATGGGGTTTTGAATCAAACCATCGCCGGCATCGAAGCCGCGGTTCGAAACAAATTGCTGGTCGGTGTTTGCACCAGCGTTTGTAAATCCAACATCGACGACTTGGTTCGCGACAAATGGGTCGACCGATTGATCGAGATGGGCGTGATGTACACGTGGTTCCACATCTATCGTCCGGTTGGTCCTGAACCCAATCCGCAATTGGCGTTGTCCAGCGAAGAGCAACGACGTGTGCGTCAATTCGTTGTCGACACGCGAGCGACCAAGCCAATCATTGTCATCGATGCCTATCACGACGATGCCGGCAATGCGTTGTGTCCGGCGGTCACCGGGTTCACGCATCACGTGGGACCTTGGGGCGACATTGAACCGTGTCCCGTGATTCAGTTGGCGACGGAATCGATCCACGACAGCAAACCGCTCAAAGAAACCTTCAACGAGTCTGGCTTCCTTCGTGACTTCCGCGAATTAACGGCCCAGAACACTCGCGGGTGTGTGATAATGGAACGGCCTGATCTGTTGCTCGAATTGGCTGACAAGCACGGGGCCCGTGACACGACGGCTCGCGGCAAGGTGATGGAGGAACTTCGCAACGTCGAACCGCGACGCAGCCAGTATCAACCGGGTGACGAGATTCCTGAACGCAGCTTTGTCTATCGTTGGGCAAAGAAGTACGCCTTCAACGACTTCGGCACATACGGCAAACACTATCAAGAAAGCCAGTATCAAGATCCGGATCAGCAACCGCCGAAGTCATCGGCAGGCCAGGCTGATTCGCAGTTGCCAGTGCTGAACTGATCGATGATCGTACCGGAGCACTGGGCGGAGGCGAGCGATCGCATTGATGGGGCAAAAACCAAGCGATTGGTGAAACGCTTTGGTTGGTCCGACGTCAGCGTGGAAGAGGCGCAGCAACACGCGAATCAACGCCTCGCGGAAGCCATTGCCGAAATGAAACGCGGCGAGATGCTGCCGTTCACCGAACCCAAAGTCGCCTACAACGGTGCCGACGGGTTGCCAATCCGTGAGGAGATCATCGATCGACGTGGTGACGCCGTTCTGACTCGCAATGCATACGGCGCGTTGTGCTTGAATACGCCCGACATCTTGTTCGCGGACGTGGATGTGCCGCAATCGAGTGGCTGCATGACCTACGTGGTCGCGTATGTCGTTAGCGTGGTGGTGCTTTCCCTTGTGGCTTTTCAATTGGACATCACCAACCCCATTTTCTTGGTGCTGTTCTTGTCGATGCTGTCAGCGGCCCTGTTTGGCAGCATGATCGAAACGGTTCGCCGCCGGGTAAGCGGCACGCCCGAAACGATTGCACGTAAACGCATTGCATCCTTCGCGAAATCCCATCCCGATTGGAAGCTGCGTCTCTACGAGACTCCCATGGGGTTTCGAGTGCTGGTCACTCATGCCCCGTTTGACCCACGAGGGGCGGAAGCACTGGACTTCTTTGATCGGATCAAAGCCGATCCGGTTTATGTGCGGATGTGTTTCAACCAGAATTGCTTTCGCGCTCGAGTGTCGCCGAAACCATGGCGAGTTGGGTTGAGCGAACACATGAAACCGCGCCCAGGTGTTTGGCCGATTTCACCGGATAGACTGCCCTCACGTGAGGCGTGGGTGAAGCAATACGATCAGGCTCGCCAGCAACACGCCGCCTGTCGCTACGTGGATTCGTTTGGCAACGGAAGGCCATGCCGGGAAGCCAACGAAGTCCAACGCTGGCACGACGACCTGTCAGCGGCCAATCAAGATTGGCCGATCGCTTAAAGACGTTGCTGAGATCGCGTCCCTATTTCGTAGCTGGGTTCGCCAGATTCGGTGATCACTACTACTGGCGACGAGCTTCGTTTTCGCCTTCGGCCAATTGTGGTGGGCCGTTGTAGTTGTCGCGGAAGACCTTCCAATCGGATGGTGGTTCCTGTTCGATGAAGCTCTGCATGAAGAACTTTTGCAAGCTAGCTTGAATCGAGTTGCGTTTGACGTTGGTGAACTCGTAGTGGTCCCACTTCGGTTGCGTCTTTTGGTTGAAGTTGGGAGCGTACATGATCAATGCTTGTGGCAAGAACGTTTTGGCGTCCAAGGCGATCTGCACGACTTTGTATTGAGCACGGTCGGCTTGGTGTTTCGGGTAAGCCGCGATCAAGATCAATTCAGGTTTGGGTGACTGCATCGGTTGGACCCAGTACCGTTGTTTGATCTGTTTAGCATCCGCATTGAACACAAACGGCAACGGGCTTTCGATGATGCGTTGTCCCTGCATGTCGGGTGGCAACTGTTGGATCTTGCACTGCTTGGTTGCGTGGTCGAACTCCTTCAGTTCGGTGCCGGTGCAAACCCAATGTTCGCCGTACAGACCTTGCTTGGCCGAGTACTTGGGTTTGCCGTTGTCGTCCATGCCGTCGTAGCTGACGACCGCTTTGACTTGGAACAAACCCTTGTCTGGGTTGGCGTATTTGATGACGCCTTCGGCTTTGTTGGCGTAGATGCCAGCGGGTGCGGCAAAGAGATCAAAGTGCCAGCGTTTGAAGTCACACTCAAGTGTCTTGGTGCCTTTGCTTTGCTGTTCCCAAGCTGCCAGGATTTGATCGAGACGTTGTTGCTCGGCCGCACTTAGCGGTGGGAACGGTGCTGCGTTTGGATTGGCGGGAGCGGCGGCTTGCTGTGTTTGAGCAGGTGCGGCTGCGCGGCCTTGTGCCATCACAGGTTGGCTGGTGGCGACCATGAAGCCAGCGACACCAGTCAAGACAGCCAGAAACGCTGCACGTGTGGAGAACGGTCGGTGAATCACCGAAAAATTCAAACGCATCATCCTTGACGCTCGTATCAAATGGGGAGGCGGACCATCGGGTCAATCGGATTGGCCGGTCAATTGAACGGGGACCGACTGGATCGGGGGAATCCGATTCGCCGAGCCTATCTGAATGAACCGTGCGGTCGAAAGGCCGAAAAACGGTGTTTTCGACTTCCGTTCACAGCCAAAACGAGCTCTATGGAGACGAATTGGGCGGCTAGACGCTCGAAATGAAGGTTTTCGGGGTGTTTCGTTCGCCTAACTCGCCTAAAATACAATGCCCTGCCTTGGTGAATCCAACGTCAGTTTTCTGGCACCCGCCTTCGGGTTCACGTCCTTTCCCATCCTGTTGAAAACATGCGACGCATTCCAAATTTGGTACGCGCCTCCACCTTCCTCTGCTCTGGCATTTTTGCCGGCATGGGGATGAGCTTTCGGATCGGTGCGGCCGCATCGTTCGCTTTGCTCGCTGGCATGGCTCAGCCGGTTTCGGCCGCCGAAAGCAGCTCGCTCGATTCAGTCATCGCCGAAGATCCTGTTTTGTCGGCGGGGCTGAAAATCTATGCCGAGCAATGCTTGCAGTGCCACGGTGAAAAGGGATCCGGAACGGAAGACTACTATCCCGATCCTTTGGTGGGTGATGGGTCGATCGGTGAGCTGACCGAAATCATTGTCGACACGATGCCCGAAGAAGATCCCGATCTTTGTGTTGGTGAAGACGCGGCGGCTGTGGCGGCTTACATCCATCATGCGTTCTACAGCGAAGCGGCACAGATTCGGAATCGTCCTCCTCGTCAATCACTGCAGCGTTTGACCGGAACCCAGTTTCGACAAAGCCTGTCCGACTTGTACGCCCACTTCGCGGGACTGCAGGAGACGACGTGGGAAAGTCATCAGTCGAAACACGGTCTGTCGGTCTCGATCTACTCCGGCAAAGGTCGGAAAAAAGAGGACCGAAAAATCGAACGAATTGACCCGGTTGTCGATTTCGATTTTGGCAAAGAAGGTCCCGGCGAAGGTGTTCCTTGGGACGAGTTTCGTGCTCACTGGGACGGTGGATTGCGTGTCGAGCAAACCGGCCGCTATGAGATCGTGGTCCACAGCAAAACTTCGTTCACGATGGACTTCGGTCACGATTCAAATCAGCTGATCGACAACCATGTCCAATCAGAAGGCCGCAATGAATTTCGTCGTGCGTTGATGCTGACCGGTGGGCGGGTTTATCCGCTTGAGATTGACTTCAACCAACGCAAACGCAAAGGCGAGACGCCGCCGGCAAGCATCTCGCTTTCCTGGGTTCCTCCAGGTGGCATCGAAACGATCATTCCACCTTCGGCGTTGGTGCCAGGTTGGAATCCACCGGCGTTGCAACTTTCAACGACGATGCCGCCCGACGATAGTTCCTACGGGTTCGAACGAGGAATCTCGGTCGATACGGCTTGGGATTCCGCCGTCACCGACGGTGCGATCGAGTTCGCCAATGCAATGCGAGACCGTTTATGGAATGACTATGTTCGGAAACATCGAAAAGACAAACGTTCGCGAGAGGAGAAGCTGAAAGACTTTCTGTCTGACTTCGTCACGGTTGCCCACCGCGGGAATGCGGAAGTGGTCCAGCCCGAACGAATCGTGGATCCTGCGATCGAAGCATTCGAAGACGAGACCGACATCATCAAATCGGTCGTGTTGATGACGCTGAAGTCACCACGATTCTTGTACCCCAGCCTCGATGCGGATCGAACGGTTTCGCAGCAAGTTGCCAATCGTTTGGCATTGGTGCTGCACGATTCACTGCCGTCGGAGGGTTGGCTGCAGGATCGAATTAAGAAGGATCAAATGCGAGATGAACAATCGATTCGCAGAGCAGCCGAGCGGATGCTCGATGACGCTCGGACTCGAGTGAAGCTGAAGCAAATGCTCCATCACTGGATGGAACTTGGTCCTGAGGACGACCTTCGCAAAGACGATGAGAAGTACCCGGGTTTCAGTGAAGAGTTGATCGCGGATCTTCGGACCTCGCTCGATCGTTTCTTGGACGAAACGGTGTGGAGCGAGACCAGTGATTTCCGACAATTGTTGGCGGCCGATTGGGCGTTCACGAATCAACGTTTGGCGGATTTCTATGGCGACGCCTGGAAGCCGGCCAAATCGGATGACGACAACGCGGACGAGCCGAATGAATCTGGCGAGTGGACTCAATCGGTTCGCGCCCCGAACATTCATGTCGGTGTGTTGACGCATCCGTTGGTGATGGCTCGTTTGTCGTACCATTCGGCGACTTCACCGATTCACCGCGGCGTGTTTCTGATTCGCCACGTGATGGGACGAACCCTGCGGCCACCCAATGAAGCGTTCTCGCCACTCAGTCCTGATTTACACCCGGATTTGACAACTCGCGAACGTGTAGCGTTGCAAACAAGTCCTGAAAGCTGCCAAATTTGTCATTCGAGAATCAACCCGCTTGGGTTTGCACTCGAGCACTTTGATGCGGTTGGCAGGTTCCGCGAAAAAGACATGAACAAGAAGGTCGACGCGTCGGGCAGTTACCTGACTCGCGACGACGAACGAATCGAATTCGACGGGGCTCGTGGATTGGCCGAAGTGGCGATCGCGAATCCAGACACACACCGAGCCTTCGTGACTCGGATGTTTCAGTACTTTGTCAAGCAACCGGTGGCCTCCTATGGCGCCCATCGCTTGGACGAATTGACGGAATCATTTCGGCAATCCGACTTCAATGTCAAAAAGTTGTTGGTCGACATTGCCGTGATCGCGGCGAGTGACGCGTTGCCTGATTCAGAGGCGAAGAAGAAACAACCTAAGAACAACCAAACGGCGGGAGCTTGAAATGAATATGGAACCCACTGCACCACGCAAACCATCGAAACGTCTTTCGCGTCGTCGGTTCTTGCGACGCACTGGCATCAGTGCCGCTGCGTTGAACTTCACAATGAACCTGCCCAGCTTGGCATTGGCGGCCGACGCGACGCCACGTCAACGGTTGATCATCGTCTTCAGCCCCAACGGTGTGATCCCAGATCACTTCTGGCCCAAGGGTGACGAAGAGAAGTTGGAATTCAAACGGATTCTGAAACCACTCGAACCTTTCGCGGATCAAACGCTGACGATCAAGGGTTTGTGCAACCAAATCCAAGGTGACGGCGACGGGCACATGCGCGGCATGGGATGCTTGCTGACCGGCATCGAGTTGTTCCCCGGTGACATCCAAGGCGGCAGCGATACGCCCGCGGGATGGTCGATGGGCATCAGCATCGATCAATTCCTCAAGAACCAACTGCAAGCCGATCCATCGACGCGAACTCGATTTGGTTCGTTGGAATTTGGCGTGATGGTTCCCGATCGTGCTGACACCTGGACTCGTATGTCATATGCGGGAGCCAACCAACCGGTCGCTCCGATCGACGACCCGTACAAGATGTTCGACAAACTCTACGGCCAAGCCAAGAACCGTGAGTTGCTGGCGAGTGTCTTGGACGATTTGACTGACGACTTCAAGAAGATTGAATCGATGGTCAGCATGGAAGATCGGCACTTGTTGCAGCAGCATGTTGAGTTGGTTCGCAAGGTCGAGAAGGACCTGAAGATCGAACTGGAAGCCAGTACCAAATCGGTCGGCCACGCGGTTCCTGAATTGACGCCCAACGTCGAAGTCCAAAACGACAACATGCCCGAGATCACTCGGATGCAAATGGAGTTGTTGGTCAGCTCGATGGCGGCTGACTTCGCTCGCGTGGCGACGTTCCAGATCACCAACAGCGTCGGCCAACCTCGCATGCGTTGGTTGGACATCGATGAAGGGCACCACGGATTGTCTCACGAGCCCGATTCGAACGAAGACGCATACGAGAAGCTGATTCGAATCAACACGTGGTACTGCGAACAAATCGCTCACCTGGCCAAACGATTGCAGGACACGCCTGAGCCTGGCGGCAGTGGATCGATGTTGGACAACACCACGATCATCTGGACCAACGAGCTTGGCAAAGGCAACTCGCACACCCGCAACGACATCCCGTTTGTGTGTGTTGGTGGCGGTTTGGGCCTGCGAACCGGCCGTGCCAAAGACTATGGCAAGGTCTCTCACAACCGATTCCTGATGACCATCGCCGAGCAAATGGGTTTCGCTCAGAAGAGCTTTGGGAACCCAGACTTCTGCGGCGATGGATCACTGACCGGGCTCGTGTGATTTCGCGAACGGTTGATTTCGCGAGCTGGTGATTTCGCGGTCCGTGGTGGCACGGGATTGGCAGCAGCGGTGGCGTGGGCTGGATCGATTGGTAGAGTTTCCATGATCCAGTCGCCATCCTTCGCGCCATTTGCCCATGAGATTTTCGCGTGACATTTGATCTGACGTTCGACAATCGGTTCACGCGAGATTTGCCCGCGGATCCGGAGTCGCGAAATTTCACTCGCCAAGTCCACCAAGCAGGTTTTTCGCGAGTGAAACCGACGCCGGTTTCGGCTCCAAAATGGGTGGCTGGATCCAAAGAGGTTGCGGAGCTGATCGGTTTGGATCCGAAGTGGTTGGGATCGGCTGAGCTGACCGAGGTGTTGGCCGGCAACGCTCTGGCCGATGGCATGGATCCCTTCGCGATGTGCTACGGCGGTCACCAGTTTGGCAACTGGGCCGGGCAACTGGGTGACGGTCGTGCGATCAATCTTGGCGAAGTGGTCACCGCGGATGAGAAGCACTGGACGTTGCAGCTCAAAGGGGCCGGACTGACGCCGTACTCTCGGACCGCGGATGGTTTGGCGGTTCTGCGATCGAGCGTTCGCGAATTTCTTTGCAGCGAAGCGATGCACCACTTGGGAGTGCCGACCACGCGCGCTCTCAGTTTGGTGCTGACCGGTGAGAAGGTGCTTCGCGACATGTTTTACGACGGGCACCCCGAACATGAACTGGGTGCTGTGGTGTGCCGAGTCGCGCCGTCGTTCATCCGGTTTGGCAACTTTGAGATCTTCGCGTCGCGGGAAGACACCGAGACGTTGCAAACGTTGGTGGAACACACGATTCGATCGGAGTTCCCGCACTTGCTGTCCGGGGATGGGCCAGATGCCGAGGTTGGCCCCGACGTGATTGCGGCGATGTTCGAGGAAGTTTGCCGGACGACCGCGGAGATGGTGGTGCACTGGATGCGAGTCGGCTTTGTCCACGGTGTGATGAACACCGACAACATGTCGATTCTTGGGCTGACGATTGACTACGGACCGTACGGTTGGCTGGAGGATTACGATCCCGATTGGACGCCGAACACCACCGACGCGCAAGGGCGAAGGTATCGTTACGCGCATCAGCCTCAGATCGCCCAGTGGAACTTGGTCGCTTTGGCCAACGCTTTGGTTCCATTGGTCAAGGAAGCCGAACCGTTGCAGCGTGGGATCGCGGTTTATGTCGAGGAGTTTCAGAAAAGCTGGCACTCGATGATGGCTGGCAAGCTGGGGCTGTCGAAGTATGAGAGCGAGACCGATGACGAGTTGGTTGACTCGTTGTTGACGCTGTTGCAATTGGCTGAAACCGACATGACGATTTTCTATCGCCGGTTGGCGGACATTGAACTTGGGACGCGAGAGCAACCGGTCGCTTTGGAACTGGCGGTTGTGCTAAATCATCTTTCCGAGGCTCACTACGTTGCCGATGAGGTCACGGAAGAATACAAGCAGGCATTGATGGATTGGATGCGTTCCTATCAATCGCGTGTTTTGGCGGACGACGGTTTTCCTGCGGATGATTCGCAGCGGCGGCAGCGGATGAACGCGGTGAACCCGAAGTACGTTTTGCGGAACTACTTGGCTCAGTTGGCAATCGATGCGTGCGACAAAGGCGATGATTCGATGGTGTCTGAGTTGCTGGACGTGCTTCGACGTCCGTACGACGATCAACCGGGGAAAGAACGCTTTGCTGAAAAGCGACCCGAGTGGGCGCGACACCGTCCGGGTTGTTCGATGTTGTCATGCAGTTCATAACCTATCTTCGGATTGGTTCGAGCCGCGCACATCGATGGACAAACTCTTCTCATGCGAATTCTGTTAACGAATGATGATGGCGTTCATGCCCCGGGATTGGCGGCACTTCGTCAGCAACTGCGTCACTTGGGCGAAGTCATCACGGTTGCTCCGGCAACGGAACAAAGTGGTGTCGGCCATTCGATCACTTATTTGACGCCGTTGGTTCCAAAATCCATTCACCGTGATGGCGTTCATTGGGCGTGGGCGGTCGAAGGTTCGCCGGCTGATTGTGTGAAGCTTTCGCTCGT
>NZ_DDGH01000055.1:123802-135518 GCF_002337565.1 Rhodopirellula sp. UBA1907
CGATCGATTTGGTCGTCAGCGGGATCAACAACGGGTTGAACGCTGGGATCAACGTGCTGTATTCCGGCACCGTTGCCGCCGCGATTGAAGGCGCGTTTTTTGGCGTCACCAGCGTCGCTGTGTCGCTGGAAAATTCGGACGACAATGACTTCGATGCGGCTGCGGTGATCGCTCGCAACGTCATCGGTGAAATTGTGCGGCACGAAGAGTCGCGAGGTGGGTTGTTCAATTTGAATGTTCCCACGGCTGCGACAGAATCTGCAAGTGAAGTCAAAGTCGTGCCGATGGGATTGGCGCAGTACGGACGACGTTATGAAAAACGTCAGGATCCCGGTGGGCGTGATTACTATTGGGCGTTGTGGACACAACCCGACAAGCCGCCTGCGGAAATGACTGACGTGACCCAGCTACGCGAGGGGTGTGTGACCTTAACCCCCCTGCATTTCAACTTGACGCGAGATGATCTTCTAAGCGAGATGAAGGAGTGGAACTTGCGTCCGTGATTCCGCTCAATTCGTTTTGCGCGTCTCGATTCGAGTTGGCCGGCCCGTAGAATGTTTTCGCGTGGCGGGATGAATGAGACCGACACGCTGCTTTTCTATTTGAGCCGGATGCATGCAGAATTCTTCCCGACGCCTTCGCGTTGAAAACTTAGAACATCGACGCTTGTTGGCCGCGGATTCGATGATCGGTCCGCAATACCCTGAGGGCTGGGGCGAGGTTTCGGCGCAGTCCGCTGTGGCGGCTGCGGAAGATGTGATCTCGCGTGAGAGCTCTGGACGCGAAGCAGAAGGCGAAAGTGTCCTCAAAGTCCGATTGGATTTCTCACTGGACAGCAGCAGTTTTTTCACGACTCGGTACCCGCAGGCCAAAGCGGTGATGCAGGAAGTCGTGAACGAAGTGGTCGATCGATTCAACGACACTTTGGCCGCGGTCAATCCGCCGAGTCGATCGGAGATTCAGTGGCAGCCCGCGGTGCTCGATCCGCGAACGGGTGCACTGACATCGCTGCCGCAATCGTTTCGAGCGGCGGCCAATGAAATCGTCGTTTACGTTCGTGGGAACAACCTGACCGGGTTGACTCGCGGTTTGGGCGGCTACAACTCATTTGGTGTGGGATACAACTGTCCCGACCAAGCCTGCGTCAATCAAGCCAACGCGTTCATCAGCAACCTGACCACCCGGGGCGAGACTGGGGCGGCGGCATCGACTCCCAGCGACTTTGCACCGGTCGTTGGCGCAATCACGATCGATACGCGAACCGACGTGGATTGGAATTTCGGAGCCGTTGATACCGGCGAGCCGGGCCAGTCGGACTTTCGTGCGGTGGTGGCCCACGAGTTTGCTCACGTTTTGGGATTTGGGACGGCTCCGTCGTTCAGACGGTATGTTGCCGGCGGCCGATTCGCGGGCCCGAAGGCCAATGCGGTCTTCCCCGGTTCCACGAATATTCCGATGAATGGCAGCAGCCACTTGGCCAGCTCGGTTCGCGATGTGGTGCCGACGACGATGACCAGTCACTTCGACGGAATGTTGAGCGATCTGGATTACGCGATCTTGGATGACATTGGTTGGGAACTCACGCCGGATACCAGGCCAACGGTTCAGATCACCACAATGGAACAAACTGTTCCGGAATCGTTAGGCTCGGTCACGGTCAGCGCGACTTTGTCAGCCGCACCTTCCCAGAGCATTTCGGTGCCCGTGGTGATCTCGGGAACGGCATCGGCGAATTCGGATTACACCGTCACGCCGGCAACATTCAATTTCGCGTCCGGTCAACGCACCGCGACGATGACGGTGAACGTGGTCGACAACGGTACGAACGAAGGTCTTGAGTCGTTGACAATTCGTGTGGTCGATTCGAATGTCGCCAAGTTGGGAGCGAACACGGAAGCGTTGGTCACCATCTTGGATGACGATGGTTCGCCGGTTGGACAAACGCAATTGAATTCGCCTGAGTTCAGTAGCACCGCCATCACGGTTCCGGGAAACAATCTACCGGTCGCGTACTTGTTTCGAGCTTCCGCGAATACAACTTTGAACGTGACCAAGGTCGGAGCAACTGGTCCGACGGAAGCGTTCTTCGTACTGAACGAGGACCTCGAGCCAATCGGTCAGTACAACGGTGCCGGCGAGTTGTCCGTGACGTTGTCCGCCAACCAGAACTATGTGTTGCGTTTCGAAGCTCGTGGGACCACCGAACAATTTCAAATTGCATCGACCGCTGGTTTCCAAGCCATCAACAACGACAGCCCTACCAACCTTCTGCAACCATCCGATGTGACTGGGGACGGTGAAGTGTCCGCATTGGATGCGTTGCGTGTGATCAACGTGTTGAACGCAGCGGGTGCTTCTGAAGTCAACATCGGTAACGAAGCGTTGGAAGAGGGGAACTACTACGACGTCACCGGTGACGACAAAGTGACTTCACTGGACGCGTTGCGAGTCATCAACACGTTGTCCGGTCCGTCCTCTGGAAACTCGGAGGGAGCGACAGCGAGTTCTTCGGCAATCGCATTCACGCCACCGGTTGCAGATTCCAGCGAAACGCTCGCCGACGAGATGGGCCCGCACAAATCCGATCAGATACAACTCGATGGCTTTGTCCCCGCGGTGGTTTCCGTTCGTCTGGCCGACCATGATCATGCTGACCACGGCCACGGCCACGAGCATGACGATGACCACGGCGATGAGCATGACGACGAAACAGGGCACGATCACATGCACGACAAAGAATTCTCCCAATCTTCATCTGCCGCGTTTGCACCAGCCTTGGTTGATTCGGTCTTCGTAGAATTTGGTGCCAGTTGCCTCGCCTGAGCCTCGGTTTCGAGACGCGTTTGATGCGTTAGACTCACCCGGTCGGCTCGCTGGATTTCTTTTCGATTCAATCCAGCCTCGTCCAGTTCGGAGAGCCAACTCCCATTCAAACGAGGGTGTTTGCGGTGCAAGTCAAAGATGCGATTCGGTCGACAATGAACCTGAGCGACATGGTCTTTCGCGGCTATCTCGGTGACCTGGAAGATGCGGATCTGATGCGTCGACCCGGCAAGGGTTGCAACCATCTGGCATGGCAAATCGGGCACTTGGTGGTCGCAGAAGTGATGATGCTGGGCGGGATGTTTCCTGAGATCAAAACGGAATTGCCCGAAGGCTTTGAAGAAGCCCATCACAAAGACAACGTGGATTGTGAAGACCCATCAAAGTTCAACACGTTGGCGGAATACTTGGAACTGATGACCAAGGTTCGTGCGAACACGTTGGCGGCACTCGAAGCGATGGATGAGTCCAAACTCGATGATCCAGCTCCGGAGCAGATGCGAGCTTTCTGCCCGACCGTTGGCGACATGATGATTCTGATCGGGACTCACCCTATGATGCACGCTGGTCAAGTCGTTCCCGTTCGCCGGGAATGTGGCAAACCGGTCATGTTCTGAGCGCCTGCTCGAATGCTGTGACAACGCAGCAGGAAGTCATCCAGGCACAAAAAAGCCGGAACAGCTTGTTGGCTGCTCCGGCTGAATCAGGTAGCCCATCGCTTATCGGACTGTTGATTTAATGAGCCGTACCGCGTTAGCGGCGGTTGATCAGACGCCAACCGGGGCTAATACCCATCGGCTAATTGTTGTCATTCGATATACGATTCAATCAACAGGCTGTTATGCGAAGGACGCGATTTGGACGGACGTTCTACTTCTTCTTGCGAGGTTTTTTGGGGTCCAGGTTCTGATCCAATTGCTCCTCGCTGACGGTGGATTCAATTCCATTTTCAGGAACATTTCCCTTCGCAGTCCAAACCAACGCGTTGAGCACGACTTTGCGATAGTCCTCGATTCCCCAGTTGTCGTGGAAGTGCCCGCCGGTGAATCCGAATCCGCGACCGCCATCGGAACGTTCGACCACCCACATCATTGCCTCGGCGCGACCCGCCGATGCTTGGATGTGATCGTAAGGGCCTCGTGGGTAAACGTAGGGTCCATCGCGAACATCGTCGGATGGTTTGGCCAATAGGATTGGCTGGAATTGAACGCCGTCGATTTCTTTGGCTTCGTTGCCAGCCATTCCTGACAAGAATCGCATGTTGAAGTACCACTCGTCATTGGCTTGGAACGGTTGGACACCGCTGGTGACGGGGTGATCGGGGAAGACCGCGAAAGTGGGTTCCCAAATTGGGTTGCATGAAAACTGGTGTTCATAGTGGCCACCGATCCAGCGTTTCATTTCTTCGCCGGCTTGATCGGTCAATACTTCCACGCCGTAGTGCATGAAGCCCAGGCCGACTCCGTTTTGGGCCCACTCGTCAATCATTTTCAGGCGACGGCCTTCTTCCTGAACGATCTCGTGGCGACCGCCTCCGTCCATGTAAAACACGACCGCATCAGCGTTTTCGAAAACGGCTTCGTCTTTGGGCCATCCGTTTAGAACCACTTCGACGTCCAAATCCTCGACGTCTTTCAACGAGTTCGCCAGCAACTGCACGCCCGCATTGAACTCGTGCATTCGAGGCGGGTGGGAAGGCTTGCCGGCGACCAAAACAAGCTTTTGAGTTTCTGCTTGGCTGGTTTGGGGAACAATCGCTGCGGCGATGAACAGCAGAATCAGGGCGGGGACGAGATACAAACGACGGACGTTCAAGGTGTTCACTCGGAGTGCGGGAGGGTTGGAAGGTAGGAACCCGCAGTATAACTCACCGTCCGTTTCTGCGTCGTCGGACCTGATGCCTCGGTTGGTTCAGAGCATCATGCCGGCGATGGCTCCGGTCATGCAGCACGCCAGCAATCCGCCGAACATCGCTCGCAAACCCAAGGAAGCGAGGTCGGATTTTCGTTCGGGAACCAGCCCGCCGATGCCGCCGACCTGGATTCCGATTGCTGCGAAATTGCTAAATCCGGCCAGGGCATACGTCAGCACCGTAGCGGTGCGGGCGCTGATCGTTGGCTCTTCCGCCTGAACGATTTGTCCCAGTTGTTGGTAGGCGATGAATTCATTGGCGACGGTTTTGAGCCCAATCAGTTCGCCCGCGGCGCGACATTCCGACGCGGGAATTCCCAGCAGCCAAGCGAGCGGCCAGCACGCATAGCCCAGGATCACACCGAGAGTGATCAATGGATCTCCACTGGAGTCGACCCAGTCGAACGTCGTGCACATGCCACCAAGCAGCAAATCGATCAGTGCAATCATCGCGAGAAATGCGATCAACATCGCACCCACGTTGAGTGCCAACTTCAATCCATCGCTGGCACCTTCGACCGCGGCCGCGATGACGTTCACATGCGTTCGCTCGATCTTCAGTGTCATCGCCTCGTCGGCGGCTTTTGCACTGCCCGAACGTTCGGTACTCAATTCCTCTGGCGTGTCCGGCACCATGACTTTCGCGATCAAGAGTGCTGCGGGGGCACTGATGATCGAAGCGGTCAGAAGGTGGCTGATGTCCACACCCATCTTTGCATACGCACCCAGCAAGCCTCCGGTCACGGTTGCAAAACCGCCGGTCATCATCGCGCACAGTTCGCTGCGACTCATCTTGGCCAAGTACGGACGGACGACCAAGGGGGCCTCGGTGTGACCGACGAAGACATTGGCCGCTGCCGCCAATGTTTCCGGCCCGCTGGTTTTGAGGGAGAATTTCATCACCCAAGCCATCACCCAAACGATTCGCTGCATCACGCCGAGGTGATAAAGAACGCTCATCAAGGAGGAAAAGAAGATCACGGTCGGCAACACGCCAAACGCGAAAGTTGCCAGCAATGAATCACTCAATGGATTGTCAGGACCGGTGGCAAACAGAAAACCCGATCCGGCATCGACGGTGCTCATCAACTTTTGAAAGCCAGCACCGATATGTTTGAATGTTCGTTGCCCCAGCTCGGTTTGCAACACCAGCACGGCCAGGGTGAACTGCAGCAACAGACCGCCGATGACGATCCGCCAGGGAAATTGCCGGCGATTGGTGCTGATCGACCAAGCCAGCGTCACGAACACAACGATGCCAAGGCCGCACACCAATCGTGGGAAGATCTCGTTCAACTGTGGCACCTGAATCAAGAAGCATGGTCTGCGATCAACATCGACCGTGATAAACTTTGCCGCCGATCATATCATCCGGAAACACGTTCCAAGGATGCGAAAGATTCAGTGTCCCGCCAAATCACTCCCCATCCATCGCGAAGTTGATGAGCAACTACGACAAAGTCCCGTATCCCGATTTCATTCATCCGGCGACTCATCCTGGCAACATGGCCGCGATCGCTCGGCTGCACGGCGTGAATGCACCGCCACCGGAATCATGTCGCGTTTTGGAATTGGCGTGCGGTCCGGGCGGCAATTTGATCTCGTTGGCAACTCTCTTGCCGAGCAGTCACTTCGAGGGAATCGATTTGGCCGCGGGCCATGTGAAAACGGGCAACGCGATGATCGGCAAGCTCGGTCTTTCCAACATTCAGTTGCACCAGGGCCGGATCGAAGATTGGGTCACGGAAGCGGACAGCGATGAGGAACGGTTTGATTACATCATCGCGCACGGGGCTTATTCCTGGGTGCCCGAAGAAGCACGGCAAGCGATCCTGGCGATTTGCCAGTTGCGTTTGTCTGACAATGGAGTCGCGCTGATTAGCTACAACACTTATCCAGGTTGGCATCAGCGGCAGATGGCTCGCGACATCATGCGGTATCACGCCGATGGTATTGAGGATCCGCAGTTGCGATTGCGACACGGCAAAGCTTTGCTGAGCTCGGTTGCACAAAATGTTCCGCAAGGATCAGCGTACCGAGTGGCTTTGGAAGAAGAGCTCAAAGCACTCGATCAAGCCAACGAAGCCTACATCTCTCACGAGCAATTCGAAGACACCAACCGGCCTTGTTACTTTCACGAATTCGCGACCGAAGCCGCCTCGCATTGTTTGCAAACCATCGCCGAGGCGGACTGGGGCGATTCAACCTACGAACAGGTTCGTCCCGATGTCGCGTCGGCACTCGCTTCGCTGCCGAAAATTCGCCGAGCCCAAACGCTGGACTTCTTTCGCCGTCGAACGTTTCGACAAACGTTGCTGTGTCGCGACTCGGTTGCCGTCAGTGAGCAACTTCAATCCTCCGCGATGGAGTCGATGCACTTTGTGACCTCGTCGAAGTTGGAAGGGGATCAGATCACCGGTTCGAATGGGTTGAGCGGAACCGTCGATCATCCCATGACCCAAGCTGCCATTGGTCGCTTGGTCGATCAGTACCCGTCATCGATTAGTTTCGAAGAACTTTGCTCGACTGCTGGTTCGCAAGAGCCTGATTCGCTCGCGACTTTGAAAGCCGATTTGTTCAATTTGGTTTGCGTCGGGTTGGTGACGGTCAGTGCTTCGCCGACGGAAGCGTTCCGCGAAGTTTCTTCCCACCCGCGTGCCACGGCGCTTTCACGAGAACAAGTCTTGTTGGGCGATACCGTGACCAATCTGCGTCATCAACCCATTCGGCTGGACGATACAACAGCTCACTTGGTTCGGTGCTGCGACGGTCAGTCGGACCATGCGAGTTTGATCGAGAGCATAATCGCTTATGCGATGGCCAACGGTGGCTTGGTCGAAGGCGACCAAGTCGTTACCGGCGAGGAGAACTTGCGACCGTTGGTGAATTCAAAGATGAAGTCCAACCTGCAACGACTCGCGGCAATGGCGTTGTTGGTGGGGTGAAAAGAGATGCTGCCTTTTGTGCGGAGCACCTTATCCAACCAAGCAACCAGCCGGATCAGTTGGCCGGAGTGACCGATGTTGAGGCTGGCGAAACCGTTCGATCGAGCGAGGGTCGATAGAAGATTGCCACAGGGAGGAACAACACCGCCATCGCGCCGAACACGGTGCTTCGTGGCAGATCGGCGGAGGTCAGAATCGTGTTGAGGATTTGGTACAGCACACCTGACATCACGATCGCGAAAAAGTTGGCTTGGTTCATGACCGCGATCATGCGGCCTTTGAGTTCCTCGGGCGGACGGGCTTGCAGGAACACTTGAATCGGAATCGCGAAAAATGCGGCCGAGGCACCGAGCAGCATCAGCACGGGAATCGAACCGCCAAAGCCCAGCAGATGTCGGCCGCCGGGCAACGAAATCGCGAGCACGGCGCAGAATGCGACGACGCCCCACATGCCAATTTGAATGACGACCCGGTCGGACAGCTTGCGGCTCAAAGCACCTGCGGCGGCGCCACCTGCGGCGATTCCGACGCTGATGAGGGACACCATCAAGCTGGTCTTTGTGTCAGAAATTTCGAGCTGGGTTTTGCCGAGTGAATTGACGGCTTGGATCGTCAGTCCCGCGATCAACCAAAACACGCAGGATGCCAACAATGCGATCAACAACGGCGTGTCTTTTTTCAAAAGTGTCCGCATCGCTTTCGGGACAGCCAAGTATTCGGCTTTCAGTTTCAGGGTTGGATCCGCGGCGGGCAGACGGATGATCAAAAGGCTGGTGATCGTTCCCACGATGGCGATGCCAACGCACACCAATGAACCGATCCACAAACCGGAGGCGGCTTCCATTTGTGGGACTCCGGCCGGCACGATCGAATCCTTCAGTGGACCGGCGACCGCGGTGCCGATGATGATCGCGATGAATGTGGTCATCAGAACCAAACCGTTGCCGCGGTTGAGTTGGTTGCCTGACAACATCTCCGGCATGATGCCGTACTTGCCAGGCCCAAAGAACGTGCTTTGCAGGCCCATCAAGAACAGCACGATCCAAAGTCCCGCGAATCCGATCATGGGCGTGGCCAAGAACGCGAGCAGACCGAGTCCCATGACGACGATCTCTGCGACTTTGCTGGTCACGATGATCGTGCGTTTGCTGTAGCGATCGGCCAGGTACCCGGCCAAGCCACCGAAGACAACGAATGGCAACCCGAAGACCACCGTCGCGATCCCTTGCAAGTCGCCTCCGCCGGATGGCTTTGCGGCCGGAGCACCAGAGAGGTCCTCAGAGACTTCGACGGCAACGGCTCCATCGACGAGGTTGGTTTCCGTGACCGTCGCCGCAACGGCGGTGGGAATGGCCAGTAACAGCAACAACTGTTTGAACAGGTTGTCGTTGAAAGCACCGAAGAACTGGGTCGCGATGAAGCCAATGAACGAAGGATGGCTCAGCGAGTCGATCGGACCGTCTTTGGGCTGCATGCCCGCGGGATCCGAATCGGTGGGCACTGCTGCGTCACCGATCGCGTACGGGGTGTCGGCGGCGGTGGACGCGGTGGGAGAATCTGACATGGAGATTCAGTTACAGTGGAAAGCGAGTTGAGCGAAGACAGGGCGGAAACGGCAGCAGAGTTTTGAGCGGTGCTGCTCGGAAGAGGGATTGCCATCTACCGAGCAAAGTGCCCGTTGGACGCTGAGCCGTTTGCGCATTCTTCGAGGTTTGTCTGTTCACTTCCAGATGAATCCGTTTGGGAGCCACCGAAAGGGAGCGATGATTCGAGACGCAAGGTTACCATCATGCCGATGACGCCGGGTTACCACACAGGCGGGTTGTTGTTGCACGACCCGGTCTCGACGATCGAACCCCTGGTGTCGATGGGATATCGCTGCGTCGCGGTTCGGCCGAGAAGAGGGATTTTGGCCTGGGAGAACGGTTTGGCGGCGGATGGGGCCTTGTCCAGTCAAGCTCGCGGCCCAGAAAGCGACTCCTGGGATCGTTTTCTGGATGAGGCACGATTGCATCGTTGTCGGGTGGTGATCGATACCGAATCCTCGTTTGTCCTGGACCGCGAAAAAGCCGCGATGCCTTCTCTGGCAGATTCGAATGCCGATAGCAGTCAGGCCGCCTTGGATTGGTGTGAGCACTGGATTCGGATGGCCGAGCGGTTGCCGGGCACCGTTTTGACCCTGGGATCGGGAGTCTTGCCGAGGGACGAGTTTTCGCCGGGATTGAGCGAGGCGGATTTGGAGCGACTAGCGTCGAGGCTGGAATCGCTGGCCTCGTTTGCTCAGCAGCGGGGCGTTTCGATTGCGCTCCGGCCGGCGACGGGACACGCGATCTCGAGCGTTGCCGAGTTTGAGCGGATGTGTCAGTGGCTTCCCGACGGAGTGGATTTGGGTTTGGCGGCTGATTTGGGCGAAATGGTTTCGGCGGGCGAGATGCCGCTGGGGGCTCGTTTGCAGCGGAACGCTGAGCGGCTGAAGCTGGTGTATTTGTGCGATCACCGTTGGCCGGGGCAACCGCCTCGTGATTTGCCGCTGGGGACGGTCGGACGCGATGACACGCCGATCGGCACCGGCGAACTAACGCTTCGCCGGGTCACCGAGACATTGGGGAAAATGGGATTCGACGGTCCCTTGGTCGCTCGGGTCGAAGGGCATTGCGAACAAGGGTTGCGAATCCCGCGTCTAGGAATGCAGCATTTGATGCAGTGCCGATGGTGGCGCCAGGCTTGTGAGCAGGCGTGAAACGAATTTGTGAAACCCAAAAGCCTCGTTTTTTGCGACAATTGCAAGTGGACCGGCCAACCGGGACACTCCTATGATCAAAGAGCACCGGCAAGGACTCTTGCGAGAGTTGGCGGCGGTGCCGAACTTCCAAATCAGCAGCAATGAACGAAGTCTCGGTTGTGACAGATGTGATTGCAAAACCGGCCGTGCAGGCTGGCATTGCTCTAGTGGTTCTAGCCATCTTGATTGCACTCGCATTTTGGGTGTTGGCAAGGTTGCGCGACTACAACACTGACGACCAGCTAGACACCCCAGAAGTGTTCGCAAACCTGGAAGAAATGCGACGCAAAGGTGACATAAGCGAAGAGGAATTCCGAACTATACAAGCAGCAACGCGGTCAACTTCCGCTTCGACGACTGATCCTCCGGTTCCCTCCGCCTCCCAGGCCGATTCCGGTCGCGATCCTTCCCCTCCTCCTCGTCTCGGCGAAGAGGGTGAGAATGAATCGCGAACCTGAACGAACAAGGCACCGGAGAAACGGTGAGTCGCCGATGACAACCGACCTCGTTGCTACCCAAAACCGTCGATGGTTCGCCCTCCCAATTCTCGGGCATACCAATCATCGACAAACGATGAAACCCATTACCAAACCACGAGTGGCTCGAGCTTCGAGGACAAGGATGTTCCTTCGGCGCGGGTTGATTCGGATGCAAATCCGGGTCGCTAGGTGTTGAAAAGCATTCGAGTCGTGGCCGATCCGTTCGATGTGTCGAGTTCTTTTGCGAGAACGAGCCTTCAATGTTCGGTGGATGCGAGGAATCGCGTACAATAAAGCGTGAACGCCGAATACGGTGTTGGCGCTCGATTGCTCGCGAAAACCTCATTGATCGTCATCCGCCGACGCCGAGGGACGAGCCCGCAATGTTGGACTCATAAAAGTAAGGAGTCGTGTATGCCCACCAAGGAAACTTCGAACTCTCGCCGCGGCAGCGCAGCGACGAAGAAGAATGCGTTTTGCAGCTTCTGTCGTAAGAGTTACCGTGACGTCGGTCCCCTCGTCGAAGGCCCCGGAGACGTTTACATCTGTGCCGAGTGCATTGACCTGTGTCAATCCATTCTGGACCAGGAACAACGTCGTCGCGGTCCGTCCAAGTCATTGTTCAGTGATATCCCGTCGCCGCGGTCAATCGTTGAGCACCTGGACAACTATGTCATCGGTCAAGGTTCAGCCAAACGCGTTTTGGCGGTGGCTGTTCACAACCACTACAAACGACTCAGCAATGGTGCCGATGGCAGCAACGGCGAAGTCGAGAT
>NZ_DDGH01000055.1:135710-135909 GCF_002337565.1 Rhodopirellula sp. UBA1907
AGAAGAGCAACATTCTGTTGGCCGGGCCAACGGGTAGCGGCAAAACATTGCTGGCTCGCTCACTCGCTCGCATGCTGAACGTGCCCTTCGCCATCGGCGATGCGACCACATTGACCGAGGCGGGTTACGTTGGCGAAGACGTCGAGAACCTGTTGCTGAAGTTGTTGCACGCAGCCGACTTCGATGTCGAAGCCGCTCA
>NZ_DDGH01000075.1:0-2629 GCF_002337565.1 Rhodopirellula sp. UBA1907
GCTTGGTGAATAATGCGGGATGATACGCGAACGACAGACGAGCCATATCGTCCCGCCGTTGCTGCCCCCAACCATGTACTTCTTGCCACAACATCAATTCAGCCAACGTCTGAAACGAGATGACAAGTTGCTTGCCATCCAGAGCCTGTGCGTAGCTTAAAAAGCGAGAATCGTTCTTCAGGTAAAAAGAGTGGACATCGGTATCCACAACAACGCGGTTCATCAGCGGCCCACACCTCGCGTTGACGTGTCCTTGCAGGATTCGCTGATAAAGCTCAGAAAGTCATCCACGGATTGCTCCTGCGGCCAGGTACCTGCAGGGCATGATTTGCCAGCATCGAAGGGAGCAACGTCTTGCTGCTTCGGAAGCAACTCAGTGTCCACTCGCTCGGGCATCGCCTCGATTGCTTCTCCGTCGCTACTTGCTTGGCTCGCCGCTTGCTGGTTGGCGAGCAGCTCGAGAACACGCATCAAAGCCGTTTCCGTGTTGGGAAACGCTCCACTCGCCACGAGACCAATCAAAACGCTCTCGTATCCCTGGGGTATATCGATGGTCATTGTGGCCACCTCCCTTGTTTTTCGCTGCATTCGCTGAATGCAATCACCACACGAGCCTATCGTTTAGTCAATCAATTTGAAGCCGCTTGCTACTTGAGTTCCTCCGACAGTCGTTTGAAACCGGGGCTTTTTTCGAATCTTCGCTCGATGACCAGTTCGCTCACAACCGGCTCAACGTCGAGAGTCAATGCGGAGGTCAATCGGTCAGCATGAAACTTGGATGGCCCCATCTTTCCTTATTCAATGTCGGATCGTACTTGCTACATCGGTGGAAAGTGGATGCTTGGGTGTCCTGGCGCGATGACGTTCAACAGCAACACGACCATGGGGATCGAGGCAAGAATCGGAAGAAGCACCACGATCGGGTACATCCACCAGCGCGGCTGCCTGCGATCCGAGCAATGGAAGAACAATTGGGAGGGCAGATAAACAAGCAATCCATAGACGAGAATCCACTGTGCCAGCATCAGCGGGTTCGGCCCCGAAAACAGAGCCTCGTTGACGAATCCAGTGAGTCCGTAGCAAACGAACGCAGCAAATGGTGAGAACGAATATCTCTTCAGCAGCAAGCCCCACGCTAGGAACTGTGGCAGGAACACGACCACGCTGTGATACAGAACGACGTCCAAAAAATTTGCCGAGGCGGTGATGTAGACCTCGCCGATCTCGGCTCCGAACAGCGGTGCACAGTTCGTCATGCCGGTTGTAATGGCTTCTTCCAGCAGCGCCAGCAGCGTTACGAATCCGAAGAATATGGCGACCCGGTTTCCAGCATTTCTTCGGCCGAAATCCCGGACCTTGTCGCGTAGGGCAACCGAGGCCACTCCGAACCCAACGATCCAGAGAAGCGTCAACCCCCACAGCATCTTTGACATCACAGCCAGCTTCGAATCCTCCAGACCGGCGAGCGTCAGGAAGCAAAGAATGACTAGATGCCAAAACCCAAGCACGAGAACGAAACCGGTTCGGAAGGGTGTAGTCTGTTTCTTTGGTATTTGCATCTGAGCTGCGACAACAAGGCTTTTCGTATTGGAGATCATGGAATCTAGATAGATATTCGATGGCCCTAGCCGATTATTGGGTCTCAGATGTGAACTTTTTGTTGCGCGTGAAAAAGGCAAAAGGGCCACCCAAATCCCTAACTTGTCTTGCCGGGGGCTGCGTAGGATTGCCTGATCGCTGCCCCACGCCGGAGACTCCCGATGCCTCGAAAGCCTCGTTGCGAAGTTGCTGATCCTACCGAAGTGCAAGTCTTGCATGCCGTTCAGCGGTGCGTCAGGCGGGCTTTCCTGTGCGGAAAGGACTCATTCACGGGTCAATCGTTCGAGCATCGGCGGAAGTGAATTCGGAATCGACTGGAGTTCCTCGCCAGCGTTTTCGGGATGGATTGCCTGACCTACACCGTGCTGAGCAATCATCTGCACGTCGTGTTGCGCAGTCGCCCGGACGTGATGGCCGCGTGGCCGGACGAAGCGGTCGACTGTTGCGTCAAGGGAAGGTGGGGGTGATCCCAGATCACTTGGCCCCGATCCTGAATCGTGTCGTTTTGGACGCCACAGCATGGTGTGAAGTTGTCAGCAAATTCGGCCGCGTCTTCAAGCGTGCTGTAGGAACGCTCGAGAGCCTGGCGAGGGAGGCGACTCGGCGTGGCCAACACTGGATCTGAGCCCTCGAGAACCCGCAGGGTTTGTCACCGGGTTAACAGACCCATTCTTCAAGACTGAATGCCAACTCCAGAACCCCGACCGGGATTTCTGCTGCGCCCTGCCAGCCATCGCTGGTGGATGGCTCCCTAAACCACCACTTCGTACACTCAGTTCGCCCCAATTTTCAACTGAAGATCACAGCCGAGCAGGGTGATACTTGGGTGGCCCCTTCTTTTGCTTTTGGCCCCAATGTGTCGAGCCATTCCGCGGGACGCAGCTAAGCAGTTCGGCAGGAATGATCGGGTAGAACCTCACGTAGGCGAGTCTCTCTGAGACTCGCAAATGACTGCGTCTCGGAGAGACGCCGCTACATGATCAAGCCCAAGGGAAACCCGCTCACGTGCTTAGAACCTATCCGAGAACCG
>NZ_DDGH01000006.1:0-2780 GCF_002337565.1 Rhodopirellula sp. UBA1907
GCTACCAGCCCGACTGCACCCGTAACCCTCCGGTTCGCCCTCTGGCGGATACGCTGCCGGTTCAGGAGCGGTAAGGTCCCATGTGTGCCAAGTAAGCCCAATAATCCGGTCTGCAACCGCGTCACGGGTTGAGAGTTCGGGTACAAGTAGGTGAAGCTCATCGAAGAATGAACGCGTAACCACGATTTGCGGTCCACCAACTGAGCTCCAGGGAATGAACAAAGGTGGCGCAAAGGGACCAGTTCGATGCAACAACATTGGGCCACCATCAACGCGACGGTAATACCCGGCGATTAGGACCGAACCAAAGTCGCCCCACAGTTTCGGAGGTTCAAGCACGAAATATGTCACGATTCATTCGCATAACGATAGATTGAACCCTACTCAGTAGGGTCGTATTCGGGAAATTCCAGTATACACCCTTACTGAGTAGGGGTGTTTGACCAATATCACTTGACTCGCCCGGGCAATACGCCCCAACTCAGTTGGGTCGTTTGACCAATATCCCTTGAGTCGCTCGAGCAATACGCCCCTACTGAGTAGGGCTGATTGACCAATATCACTTGACTCGATAGCTTCCCGAGGGGTTCGGCAGCCTCTCGGCGGAGGCTGCTGCATTCGCCCAGCTTGATCAACGGTGCGTCCTGAAAGGATCGTTTTGATGACACTCGCAGAATTTGAGCGTGCGGTGGCCGTGGCGGACGACATCGGAGAGTCTGACCAAACTTGGTTTCCGAAGTGGCTTCGACGCTACGAGGGCGATGAAAGGGGACAGGGGCAACAGTGTTCGGCCCGGCGTATGCCGGCCGACGCTGAATTGCTAGCATCCATAATTTGGCTTGTCTTCGTTCGCTGGGCGAGAGTGTCTCGTTCTTGCTTCAAAGAGACTGGCGGGCAGTTGCGATGATGTGAAACCGTTAGTGGTTTGCATCCGACAGAGCCGAGATGCGTGAAACCGGTTTGGCTCTTGCGTCGATCTTGCTTTACTCCTGCGTTTAGCGGGTAATCGTTGGTTTGCCATGCCAACCAAAACCAAGCGACTCGAAAGATGAAAGCGCCCTGAAGACCAGGGTGAGCGAACACAGAAATCTCTCGTCAAGCCAAAGATCAAAATCGAAGGCCTCAAACGCTTCGCCATGCTCAAGCCTCTGCTCGAGCATCTTCACCAACATGAGTGCCAGCGTGATACAACTGGAAACCGTACGCTGCACTACGATCAATATTGCATGCTCGTGTTGCTGTATGTCCTGAACCCCACTGCCTCGAGTTTGCGAGCGATCTCGCAGGCCAGTGAGTTGGCGAAAGTACGTGACGAACTGGGCAACGAGGAGGCTTCGCTGGGATCGCTATCCGAAGCCGGTGGGCTGTTCTCTGCAGACCTTGTCAAGCCGATCATTGGGCCTTGTCTACTGAAGTCAAGGATGCTGCCCCGGACCCGCGACGGAGCAGCATTCAGCAAACGATCACCGCCGTGGATGGCTCTTCTATCAACGCATTGCCGAGCAACGAACCGGCGGCGATGGGACAGATGCGAACGACGCCGAGACAACGTGTGTATTCTTGAGTGGCCTATTGTAACTAGAAGCGGCTAAAATCATTTTTAGGTCACCAGTCTCAAAAAGCAGATCAGCCCAACTTGGTCACCTCCTGCTAGCAGCGTTTTCGGCTTGTCGCCGCAGGTGCTCGATGTTCTGGGACAGGTGGGCGTAGTTGGATACCATTCGTGTCGATCGGTGCCCCATCAGGTGCGACAGCGAAACAGTGTCGACTGAGCGAATCAAGGCGTTGGTCGCGTAGCTGTGCCTGGCCCCGTAGGCGATGCACCGGAACCCCGCTTTTTTCGAGATGCGGATCATCGCTTGGACGAGGGCGTCTTTCGTGTAAGGGACTCCTTTAGTGTTCTTAAAGAGGACACCTTTCTCCTTCAAACGCGGAGCAACGATGCCTTTGGCCTCTGCGGTGAGGAAGATGACTCGCGAGTCGGTTTCGCCTTTGCTTTCGTCGGGCGGAAAAATGACAAGGTCATCGTGGACATGGCGTGCCTCAACGGTGCGACCTTCTTTCGGTCGGCACCCGGTCGACCAAAGAAAATTGATCAACGCGGCCAATTGGGGACTCGCGTACGACTGGATGATTTTCCACTGCTCGGGCGTGTAAACGATCTCTCTTCGCTTTCGCTTCGGTTTGACGATCTTAGGAATCGGGGATGCGTGAAGGTATTCGTGCTCGACCGCCCAATTGAACATTCGCTGCACAACCGAAATGGCATCATTCTGGCTTGTCGTGACCCCGACGTCCTTCGACCAGTTCAAGACGTGGTGCTTCCTCAGGGCAGAGATTTTGAGCGTCTTACCAATCGCTCCGATGAAGCTTTTCAAGTACAGCCGGTGATTGCTGTATGTGCCGGCACTCCGATTTTCTTGGCACCAATCGAGGTACGACTGCGAAAGCTCGTACACGGTCGACACTTCCGCCGAGACCGCCCGGCGATTGAGCATCAACTGGTGGTACTTGTCGAACGCCGCCTCCTTCTCAGCCCCAAGCGTGATGCGCTGGCCGTCGATGGTGCAGACCCATCGTTGTTGCTGACTTTTCCAGTACGGCTTTGGTTCTCGTGGCATGGCTTCACCCCTCGTGGTTCCTGAAAAGGGAACGGAAAGGGGAATAGTACGCCGGTTCGTCAGCTGGGAAAGTTTCGGCGCATAAAAAAAGCCCGCGAATTGCGGGCTCTTTTCGAGTGGGCGATACAGAACTCGAATCTGTGACCTCCACGATGTCAA
>NZ_DDGH01000006.1:2929-32248 GCF_002337565.1 Rhodopirellula sp. UBA1907
ATCTGTGACCTCCACGATGTCAACGTGGCGCTCTAACCAACTGAGCTAATCGCCCGTCGGGTCTGATCTGGATGAGATCCAGGCTTCGACCCAAGGGTTCCCGCTTCATTCGCGGGTGCTTTGATAGGAAATCGGCTGACTGGGGGACAAGATCCAGTGCCTGCGTTTCCAAAGCGGTCGCACAGTTTGCGATGACCCTGACGGTTCGTCAAGCCACCCCGATCACGCATTTTTCGATCCGCGCCGGATTGCCAGCTCGCGGACTGTTCCCGACCCCGTGACGCCCAGGAAATGCGTCGGAATCACTCACAGATCCGCGAAAACGCAAAGAATTCACCAATTCGCTGTTGACGGCTGCGGACCCACCCCCGGATACTTCAGAAAATTGGGGTTGACGCGGTTGGAACGAATTTCACGAATTCCTCCCCCACTAGTCAGGCTGACTATCCTATTGTTTAGGAAGCGGATTTTGACTGGACGACGCGTCCACCCGCTGCGATGGCAACACATTCGTTTCCATCGATTTGATTTCCACTTGCGCCGGAACGCCCCCCGGCCGGAGTAGATTGCTTTAGTGGCATTGGCACGCAGAAACGTACAACCGGAAAATCGCGATTCAACTCGCATCAACGCCCAAATCCGCATCACGCCTGTGCGTGTTGTCAGCGAGGAGGGGGAACAACTCGGAATCATCCCAACCGAACAGGCTCTCGAGCGTGCTCGCGATGCAGGGTTGGATTTGGTCGAAGTGGCCCCTGGAGAGCGTCCGCCGGTTTGCCGAATCATGGATTACGGCAAATTCAAGTACGACAAAAACAAGAAAAAGAACAGCGGTTCGTCTCACACCAAGACCAAAGAAATCCGCTTGCGGCCCAAAACCGGTGACGAAGATATTCGCACCAAGGTTCGCCAAGCTGAAAAGTTCTTGGAACACAAAGACAAGGTCCAAGTCAGCGTGCTGTTCCGTGGTCGTGAAATGGCCCACATCGAAGAGGGCCGCAAAGTGATGGAACAGGTCATCGAGATCCTGAGCGAAGTGGGCAAGGTCGAAACCAAGCCCCAACAGCACGGTCGACGAATGATCTGCATGATCGCACCGAAGTAATTTCGGGCGTAGTTCACAGTTCATGCCTTGGTCCCTTTCTTCGTTTCACCACGCCGATTCTGTTCGGCGTTGGCTGGTGCTGGCGCGGTCCCAGGAAGCACGTTTGGACTTGCCGAAAGTCTTGGCGACTTCCGCGACGGATGGAACCCGAAAGCGAAGCTGCAGTGGGTGATGCTTGTCGGCACCCGGTCGGTGTGCGACCATTTGCGGCATGAATGACACCTATCAATTCGATGCCGCGGGCGCTTTGCTGAGCACCCAACTGCCGTTTCCACGCCGCCAAGGCAAAGTCCGTGATGTGTACGATCTGGGCGACCGACTGCTGATTGTCAGCAGCGATCGGATCAGCGCGTTCGACTACATCTTGCCCACCGGCATTCCCGACAAGGGACGCTTGCTGACCGCGATGAGCCGGTTTTGGTTCGAGCAAATGGATGCGGGGCGAATCGGCCAAAACATTGGCCCCGCTAGCACCGACAACTCTGGTGACCCTCAATCGATTTCGCATCACTTGATCAGCACCAACGTCCCAGAAGACGTCGCCGCCGTCGTTGATCCCAAGCCGCTCGAAGGTCGCGTGATGGTGACTCGGAAGGCATCGGTCGTTCCGTTTGAATGCGTCGTTCGAGGTTACCTCGAAGGCAGCGGCTGGAAAGAATACCAAGCTACAGGTGAAGTCTGCGGCGTTTCTTTGCCAGCGGGGCTGAAGCAATGCGACCAACTCAGCGAAGCGATTTTCACACCAGCAACCAAGGCTGACGAAGGGCATGACGAAAACGTCTCGTACGAAGTCATGAGTCAATCGCTCGGCGAAGAACAGTCCAGCCAACTGCGACGAATGAGTTTGGCAATCTACCAAGACGCGTCCAAGATCGCGGCTGAACGTGGCTTGTTGATCGCGGACACCAAATTTGAGTTTGGCGTCGTCGATGGCGAGCTGATGTTGATTGATGAAGTGCTAACGCCCGACAGTTCTCGTTTTTGGGCAGCAGACGAATACGAACCGGGACACTCTCAACGGTCCTTTGACAAGCAATTTGTTCGCGAGTACCTGCAAGAATCGGACTGGGATCGCAACAGCCCGCCGCCTCCTCTGCCGGAATCAATCGCACATCAAACCGCGGATCGCTACCGAGAAGGTTACGAACGGTTGGTTGGCAAAGCCTTTGCGTGATCGTTCGATGTTTGATCGCGATCGTTGAGCGTTTAGCATTGGCCTGATCGCAAACTCCCGATCGCATTGAACAGTGCTGGCACGCAAAACACTTGCGACAATCATGCCTCTCTCATTCCCATCCACTTCACTCATCAGGAACTTTGCCATGAACATGAACGCGCCTCCGGTTATCGAACGCATCGTGAACTTGCTGGATCCCAGCGGCGACATCCTGTTAGGTACCTCTCGCGAAGCGGCGGAAGCAGCGGTTCGAAGTGGTGATGCCGAATCGGTTGGAAAGATCCGCGGGCAGTTCGCGATTTTGCAGGCGGAAGGTAAGACGGTGCACATGGCTCGATCAATCGGGCGTCCGATGCGTTACTTCTTGGCCAAGCGTGCCGCGGGTCCTTGCTTGATTGTCGCCGAGCGGATCGACGAGATCTTTGAACAACTGCGAGCAGAAGGGCTGGAAGACCAATTCCATCCTTCGTACACGCGGATGGTGCCGGCGCATCACGTCATGAAGCTGCAACTGACCGGTTGCCCCGATCCCAATCCAACGCTGCACCGATTCTTTGACCCACGTTCGAACACGTTGCCTGCCAGCATCGAAGCGATCGGCACGCGGTACATCGAACGACTGGTCGGTGCGTGTTCCGATTGGATCGATACGATCGAAGAGGACGCACCGATCGGTGTGATGTTCAGCGGAGGCATCGACAGCGGTGCGGTGTTAATCGCGATGATTCACGCGTTGAAAGAACGCGGCCAGACACCTCAACGTTTGAAAGCGTTTGTGTTGTCCGTGAAGGAAAACGCTCACTCTCGCGAAACTGATTTCGCGCAGGCCAGCGAATTCTTGGAAGCGATCGGGATGCCGATGTTATTGGAAGTCATCTCGGTGGAGAAGTCTCACATCGATTGGCGATCCGCGATTGAAGTCACCGAGGACTACAAACCGCTGGATATCCAAAGTGCCACCATGGGACTGGCCCTATGCCAAGGCATTCGCGATCGATATCCGGATTGGAGGTACTTGGTCGATGGAGATGGCGGCGACGAGAACTTCAAGGACTATCCGATTGAAGAGAATCCCGAACTGACCATTCGAAGCGTTCTAAACAATCAAATGCTCTACCAAGAAGGCTGGGGCGTGGACGCCGTGAAGCATTCACTCGTCTACAGCGGTGGTCAAAGTCGCGGGCATGTTCGGACAAGTGCGCCGGCGCGTCGATTGGGATTCCACGGTTTCAGCCCGATGGCATTGCCCGAGGTGATCGAGGTCGCCGAGGGAACCCCATTCATCGAGATGACCGATTGGGACCATGAGAAGCTCTACGCACTGAAGGGCCAAATCGTCGGTGCGGGCATTCAAGCGGTGACCGGTGTGAAGATGCCAGTCAATCCAAAGCGTCGTTTCCAGCATGGTGCTGGAGGCAAAGACGCATTTGACGCTCTGTTCCCGGTCAAAGAAACCGAATATCGCCAATACTTCAGCGACGCATTTTCAACGAACAAACTGGCCGAGCGAATTCCCGCGGAGTGAGACACGGGACGCATTGAATGGATGCGTTGAAAATTTTTCACCGGATCGGGAAGCCCGGCGTCGAGGCCGAGTTCGGTCGCGGTCACTCAGCTGAGCCGCGAATTCAGGAGGTCATGCAGACGTCGACGCGGTTGACGACTTGGCGTCCTGCGGCGACGGGGCGAATCGCTTCTTGAGCGAGCTGCTTGTGATAGAAGCTGCGAACACGCCCGGTCAGGCAGATTTCGTTTTCGCTTTCGTCCACCCGCAGAAACCGCAATTCGGCGACATTGCTGTCAGCCAAAGCTCGGATGGCGGCGGTGGAACGCAGTTCCGAAACGCGAAGATCGGCAGGATCGGCAAAACCGATCGGTGCACCGGAGAGAGTGGAAGCAGTGTCGTTTGGCTGAGTGGTCGAATGCATAGATGTCCCAATTCCTTTCAGGAAGTCGTGAAGGGCCGAACAGGTTTGTCCTGCGCAAACTCCGTCCTTACTAATATTTCCGATGTTCAAGATTCAGGCCACGGCAATTCTTTGATTTTGTTGCGATGAGCAAACAGCCGACTGTCAAACCAGGAAAGATCGGGGCAATGGGTCGCGACTGCAAAAAACCCAACTTCTTTGAATAAAATTTCCTCAAGTCGAGTGCTGGGGAAGAGTTGTCGCAACATGTCGTTGACTCGGTCGCGTCAGAAAGGCGGAGATCGACCCTCTTCCAAAAGGGGGGCATCAAAGAAGAAGATTTTTCCTTTTACCGCAAACTATGACGTAGGGTTGTGTCTCGCAAGCGGCATTCGGGTGGGTCGGGGAATCTGTGATCCATCACAACGTTGGCGAGCACACATAATGGGGTGAGGCTTCGACGACACGACTCGCTGGCCTCCATTGCCCACTCTTCATCCATCTGAACTTCAAGATCCTTTGCGGGGACTGACACGTGCTTCTCGATATCATCATTGCAGCCAGTAGCGGTGGCGCCGGAATGACTTGTGGCTGGGTGATGCATGCTCTTTACAACCAAGGGCAAGTATCTGACTCTCCAACGCCGAACGCGCCAGCCTCTTCGGTGAACCCGCAATCGCCGGAAGGTGTTTCGGTGACCGATGAAAACCTCGAATCAACCGAAGATTCCCCGGACGCTGAAAAGGTGATGGCCGTTGCCGATCGCGTTCGGCAATACACTCAATCCATCGCTGCCGATGTCGACGCTCATCAAAGTCGCGTCGAAAACTTGAGCACAACGCTTCACGAAAGCGACCTGTCCAATTCGCCGCCCGCGATCGTGGACGCCGTCGATCAAATGATCGCGGCCAACGAAGTCATGCGGACGCAACTTGCGGAAGCACAGGCTCGAATCCGTGAACAATCGCAACAACTGCAATCGGCCGAGCAGAGGGCACAAACCGATGCACTGACTCAGATTTTCAATCGTGGTGCATTCGATGAGCACTTGCTGCGTCGTCATGCACTCGGTCCGACTCGCGCCGGCGTGCTGGCTGTGCTAGATGTCGACCACTTTAAGAAATTCAACGACACCCACGGTCACCGTGCTGGCGACGAAGTTTTGCGAGTGGTATCCCAATTGCTCGACGCTCGCTTGCAACCACACGGGATGGTCGCACGGTTCGGCGGCGAAGAGTTCGTGATGCTATTGCACGACAAGACGTTGGCCGAGGCGGTGGAATTGATTGAACAAACTCGAGTTGCCATCGGAACAGGTGAAGTTCGGTTCGAAGGCAAATGCTTGAAGGTCAACGCCAGCGTCGGCATCGGAGCACTCGAGCCGCAGCAGTCTCCTCAAGAATGGCTGCAGCGAGTCGACGAAGCTCTTTACCGATCCAAAGAAGTCGGCCGCGACTGTGCCCACTACATTGATCAACAACGATTCGTTCGTGCGGGCAAACTTCCGAGCGATACTGCAGTCGAAGAACCAATCTCCGAAACTGCTTCGAAAGTCGCCACGCCGATCAGACCAATTTCGTCCAGTTCAGATCTGATTGAACAACCTATCACGGCGCCTCGTGCCCAAGAAGAAGAATTGGCAACGGAAGTGGAAGCATTGGCTCGCGACACACGATCATCGGTTGAATTGGAACAGCCTCCCGAGCCGCGAACCGTTGTGACCGAAGAAGTCGAAGCGGCCCCCGAGGTCGTGGAAGAATTCCAAGACGCGTTGGAAGAACCCGCCAGCGAACGTCCTAAGGCACTGAGCTACCTTCCGGACATGGCGACGATGGTCGACTACGTGGAAGAAATGCAAACGTCGCCCAATCGAGGGAAGGCATCCAACCAATTGATGAGCGTCCGACTGTCGGGCAAACCCAGCGGAGCGACCATGCGATCGTTGCTCCAATTGGTTCGTGCCGCCACACGCAACCAAGACCACATTGGTTGCCTGGATCAATCAACGCTGGTGATCTGCATGCCTCATCTCGAGGCGGACGATGCGATGGAACGAGCCCACCAAATCTGCGGTGCGGCAGGTTCGATCGGCGTGACTTTGGCCGCGGCTGAAAAAACAAACGAAGGCGAACGTCTGTCGATTGGCATCCTGCAAATCGCTCCCTCGGTGAAGTCGATGTCGGCTTACGAGAAGTCGCTGAAACAAGTCTGTGCGATCGCCGGACTCGCGGCTCGCCAGAGCGGTCAAGACAACCAGATGCCGGTGCTGTCGCATCAAATGGCATCCGCGTAACACGGTTTGTGCCCTCACCAGCATTGGCCCAGGTGTGAAACACGGAACTGACCATGCCATTGCTCCGTGGTCACAGATCCACAATTGCGATCGCCGGTGCCAAGCGCGCCGGCCGTTGAGTAGCGAGCCAACAAGAGGCGACAACCTCTTTGCAGCAGTCGCGGAGTGACGACAACCGTTCACTCCCCGACCATCTTCCGCTGCGACGCTGCATTCGGTGTTCCGCTCATTGGAACGTCTCTGCAATCGCGGCGTCCACTTTACTCGCAGCGTTCCTGGCTTCGCGACGCTGCTGGCATTGCATCCGAAATCACTCGATCAATCCAGCTTCTTGCAATGTCATGCAAACCTCGGCGAGGCAGGCTGATCCCTGGCTTTCAAAACGATTCCGGCTCGAAATTCACGGTCACAGGAATAAATTCCGAGATTCGGCAAACTTTCGCTCAAGAATTGACCTTGAGGTTCGTGTCCCCGATTGCGTACCCCCAAAGGAACGTCGAACGGTTCGGCGGAACCGGAGTCACGCGATCCAAGCGAGCGATCCATGCCCTACGGAGTTTATCTGTCAGCAGCGGGTGCCCAGGCACAAAACCACCGACTGCAACAGATCAGCCACAACCTTGCCAACGTCGACACGCCGGGATTCAAACCCAGCCAAACGATCTTGCAGGCTAGGTTCTCGGAACTGATCGAAGAAGGCATGGTTTCACCCGGACTCGGTGGTGCGGACGACATCGGCGGTGGCGTGACCATCCAGCCCGAACAGACTCAATTTGGTGTCGGAGCAATTCGAACCACCGGTCGTGAAACTGACTTTGCATTGCACGACAAGAAGAGCTTCTTTGTTCTGCAACGCGGTGACGAACAGCTGCTCACGCGAGCCGGCGATTTCATGTTCGATTCCACCGGCACGATGGTCAATTCTGGCGGTGATCCTGTGTTTGGAAAAGGCGGCCGGCCGATCCAAATCGACCCACGACGCCCGTTCACGGTCGGCTCGGAAGGCACGATCACTCAGGCCGGCGAAACCCAACAACTGATGCTTGCTCAACCGGCCAGCTACGGCGACTTGGCCAACGTTGGCGGCAACCTCTTTCGACCATTGGCCGAGTTCAGCTTGGTCCCCGACAGTCAACGCAACGTCGTCGCAGGTTCGCTGGAACAATCCGCTGTCAGCCCGACGGGCACGATGATGGAGATGATCGAAACGTCTCGTGCCTACGAAGCCAACATCCAAATGATCAAAAACCAAGACAGTGTTCTTGGTTCCCTGATCGGTCGCGTCCTACAGAGCTAACCGCGATGCAGTCGTCGCTCTCTCACAAGGAAAATTTCGCATGAGTGTTCAAACGCTGTACACCGCCGCCACCGGTATGGAGGCGATGCAGACCAAACTGGACGTGATCGCCAACAACCTGGCCAACATCAACACGACTGGTTTCAAAAAGGATCGCGCCAACTTCGAAGACCTGCTGTATCGAACCGAGGTCTACCCTGGCGTGCAAGACTCCACGCAAACTCCCACCGCCGTCGGCACTCAAGTCGGCTTGGGCGTTCGTGTGACCAGCACCCAAACCGATCAACGCCAAGGAACGCTGCAGCAAACCGGTCGGGACTTGGACGTCGCCATCCAAGGCGGCGGCTACTTCCGCGTCGTGGACCCGTCCAGCCAAGACACGATGTACACCCGAGCTGGCAACTTGGACATCAACGCCAATGGCGAGTTGGTCATGGGTTCGGCGCAAGTCGGCCGACTACTCGATCCTCCGATCACCATCCCACCGGACGCTACCGCGGTTGTCATCAACAGCAACGGTGAAGTCATGGTTCGCCAACCAGGGCAAACCGAATTGACCAACCAAGGCCAAATCCAGCTCGCTCAATTCATCAACCCCGATGGATTGTTGAAGAACGGCGAAAACCTGTACTCCGAAACCGACGCATCCGGTCCAGAGCAAATCAACAACCCGGGAACAGACGGCATGGGTGTGCTTCGCCAAGGCAACTTGGAAGCATCCAACGTCGAACCGGTTCAAGAACTGATTGACCTGATCACGACCCAGCGGGCGTTCGAATTGAACAGCCAAGCGGTCCAGGCGGGCGATCAAGTCATGCAAAACATCTCTCAACTTCGACGGTTCTAAACCTTGATGGTCCCGAATTCGAAAAAGTCTTTGCGATCCGCCTTTATCAAAGGGTGGATCATCGCATGCGCATCGGCGTGCTCGATTTTGGTTTCGTTGAATCTCTTCGCACAAACGCCAAACGACGCCAGCGACATTGCTGGTGCTGGGATGCGAACACTGTTCTATGGCGCCGATCCAAAGTTCAATCGCAATCCCCCACCGAGAGTTTCGCCAGCATCCATGCGAACATCGGGTCAGTCAACACGATCCAAAGGCCCTCGCAGTCAAACGATCGACGCCGACACTCGTTGGCAATTCACAGCCATCGAAAACGCCAGCACCAGTTCACCGATCATTCGGCTTCGCGACGTGGTCCGTCCCCTGCAAGCCAACTTTGCAGCTTGGCCGCGATTGGCGGATGCGACTGTGGGTCTGATGCCGCTGGATGGTTCTGCAGCCAAGATCTCACGCGACCGATTGGCAGATTTAATTGTCGGAGGCCAAGCCACCGCGGGCCGAATCAAGATCTATGGCGGTGAAACCATCGTGGTGCACGCAGTCAATGAATCAAGTGGCGGGGCAAATGCCGATGTTCAGCTCGAACAAAGTCACGCAGATGCAACTCTCACCCAACCCAACCAATTCACCCGAGCTCGTCCCGTTTCAACGCAAAACGATTCAGTCGACGCGACCTATGTCGCCCACGCCATGCTGGATCACCCCGTTCAGGAGGACGACCTGGATTTCGAAACGCGAGAACGTCTTTCTCACTGGGTTCACCTCGGTCTCCAAAATCAATACCGCGATCTGACGGACGCGTTCGACTACGAATCCTCATTTGTGTCGCACGAAATTGGTTCCTTGGCCGAAACGCAAGGCGTACGAGACATTCGTTTCCTTGATGCGATGCCTCACTGGTCAGCAGAAGACACCAAACCAATTACCTGTCGCATCAAAATCGATGCGAGATCTCGGACCAATCAGTGCGACGGCATTGTGCGAGTGACGTTCACTCCCAAACCCGCCGTCGTGGTTGCAAGACGCCCGTTGCAGCGAGGCCATCGTGTTGGCCCCGGCGATGTCCACTTCCAACCTTCACCGGTCAATGAGCTTTCCGGTGATCGCGTCATGAATATCGACGAAGTGATGGGCATGGAAGTCGTTGGCCTGATTCGGTCCGGCGTGCCACTTCGGCCCGGCGACTTTGCCGCACCGCGATTGGTTCGCAGAGGCGATTTGGTCGAAGTTCAGGTCTCCGGTGGCGGCATCCGCGTGACGACCACCGCGAAAGCTTTGGGGGATGGTGCCCACAACGAATTGATCGAAATCGAAACCTTGTCGCCCAAACGTCGTTTGTTGGCCAAAGTCGTGGAGCCATCGGTCGTTGAGATTGTGACACAACCCAACCGCGTTCTCGCGAACAAACCCACTCGCAAATGGCAACCGCAACCATGACATCCATGCCTCGTTTGTTTGCCACCATCGCAGTGTCATTGATGCTTTCGGGCAGCATCGCCAGCGCGCAAAATTCGTCGTTGCTGCATGCCACGCCGCCATGGATGCCCAACGCACCTGCCAGACCGACCAGCGCGGTGGTTCCCGCCAGTAACCTTCAGCAACGTTCGGTTCCCGGCGTTGGCCCCGATGCCGCCGTCATGCCGCCTGAGTTCCTTCCGCCAGGCGTGGCCGAGCGAGCTCCCGCGGGACCGTATCCCAACGACGCCAACAATCCCAACAACAACCCGAGTCAACCTGCGCCGTCCTACGACAACTCGCCGCCTCCCGCAGTGGGATTGGCCGGGGTGAGCTGGACCTATCAACCCGCTCCACCAATGCGAGCGTTTCGCGTTCAAGACATCGTCACCATTCGCGTCGACGAAATCGCTCGAATGATGGCCGAAGGAGACACCAAAAAACGGCGAGTGTCGTTGTTCCAAGCCACGCTCTCGGAATGGATCAAACTTGGAAGCGGCGGATTGATTCCCGATCCGCAGGCGGAGGGCGATCCCACGGTCGACGCCCAAACCACCGCCAAATCGCGAGCCGAAGCTTCCGTCGAATCTCGCGAATCGATGTCGTTCAACATCGCTGCACGCATCGTTGACATTCGCCCCAACGGCAACTTGGTCGTCGAGGCTCGCAAGCAATACCGTGTCAACGACAACCTTTGGGAAACGTCGCTGTCAGGCATTTGCCGAGCTCAGGACATCGGTCCGGACAACGTCGTGCTCAGTCGCGATCTGATCGACCTCGAAATCAACAAACAGGACCAGGGCCAATTGCGAGATGGTTATCGTCGCGGATGGTTCCAACGTGCCTTCGATCGTTTGAAACCATTCTAATGAACAGCCAACGCATGCTTCGAACGACCGTGTTTTTCACCGCAATCCTGTGGGCCGCCGCTTCATGCGGATTGCCATCGGCGATGGCGGGTGGAATGAAACTCGGCGACCTGTGTCGCTTGAAAGGCCAAGAAACCAATACCCTGCAAGGCCTCGGATTGGTGGTTGGTCTGCAAGGAACCGGCGACGGCGACGCGGCTCCCAAGGGACGCGCGCTGGCTCGGATGATGCAATTGATGGGCGGGCCGATGGCAGTCGACGCGGCCGGACGTTTGAATATCGAAGACGTCGGCGATGCCAAGAATGTCGCCATGGTTTTTGTCAGCGCCACCATTCCAACCGTCGGTGCGCAGCAGGGTGATGTGTTGGATGTGACGATCAACGCGATCAGTGCCAAGAGCCTCGACGGGGGCTATCTGATGCTCACGCCGATGCTTGGTCCACGAGCTGACAACCCGACGGTCTACGGGATGGCAGAAGGACGCATCTCAGTTTCCGCCGATGCACCTCCCACGACGGCAACCATCCAAGGCGGCTTGAAGATGGAAACGTCTGTCCAAGCGTCTTACGTCCATGACAATCGCATCACACTGGTCATTGATCGAGACTTCGCCGACTTCAGCACTGCCCACAAGATCGAGGAAGAGGTCAACAGCCTGACATCGCTGACGATGAGTGACCGTACCGTATCTCGGTTGGCGAGCCCCAATCGCCAAGGAACTGGCAATGACAGCAGCGTCGCCCTTGCTCGTGCGATCGATCAATTGCATGTTGAAGTCGTCATCCCACCGACCTATCGCGACAACCCAATCAAGTTCATTGCATTTCTCCTCGATATCGTCGTCCCTCTGTCCAATCGCGGCAAACGAGTCGTGATCAACGAAGCCGATGGCGTCGTCGTGATCGGCGAAGACGTCGAGATCGCGCCGGTGCTGGTCACTCATCGAAACCTGCGCATCGAAGCAGGCGGCGGTGGCCGATTCGTCGAGGTCGGTCCCGATGGAACCCCGGAGGCGGCCAAGCTCAAAAGTTTGGCGGACGCCCTGGGCGCATTGGATGTCCCGACGGAAGACTTGATCGCCATTATCAAAACCTTGAAAGCGAAAGGTGACTTGTACGGCGAAGTCATTTTTCGGTAGAGATCACTCATCGGTAACGAAGACAGAGACATCACGTTTGCCGACGTTTGGTTTCCATGCCGCCCTCCCATCGCCGACTCTCGATCCTGAGGTCGAACCCGCCATGACACCGCTTTCGTCATCCCGCCTGTCGTCGTTGCAAGCAACCTCGTTGCCCATGCCACACAGTGGCGAAGCCAGAGCCAATCTGGACGCACTTTCCAATTCCAAAACGATTGGTACGGACGGCAAAGAGGAAGAACCGTTGAAGGAAGCCTTTGGTGACTTCGTCGGACAAACGTTGTTCGGCAGCATGTTGTCGACGATGCGTGAATCGGTTGGCAAACCCGCCTACTTCCATGGCGGACGGACCGAGGAGGTCTTCCAACAACAAATGGACCAGCACCTCGTCGAAGCCATGTCGGACGCATCATCGGAAACGATCGCCGAACCGATGTATCAACTCTTTCAAATGCAACGCCGAGCATGATCGAGTGAGCCGCAACGATCACCGATGAAGCTCACCCGTTCCGAACGTTCCCTATCCACCGAATCCTTTCCCGACCGCCCTTCTATTGAATGATGACCAACTCTATGTCTGCTCATGAATCATGGACTCAACGAGTCTCCGATTATGTCGACGATCTGGTTCAAATCACTGAGGCGATGGACCTGATCCTGGACGAGACTCGCGTCCGCACCATCAATCTTCAACCCAACGAAGTCGACGAATCCACCGTCCGGTTGGCCGAAACGATTTCGCAATTGGAGGCCATGGTGGAACGTCGCGACGTTTTGCTTCGCGATGAGGACGCACCTGCCAACGGACTCAGCTTGTCCGAAAAACTGTTGTCGTCCCGACGCATCGAAGACGCCCGACTGGCGAAACGCTGCGGCGAAGCAGCCGAGCAAATCAAAACCACGCACCAACGTGCCAACGCGTTGTTCGTCTGCCAGTATCACCTGACGCAGTTTCAATCCGAGATGCTCGACCGATTGGCCGGCGTTGCCGCACCACCGACCTATGGCAAGCCCAGCGCCAAAAGCGGCCAGAAACAGAATCGCGGTGGTGGCGAGCTCTTCAACGAAGCGGCCTGAAGAAGCCGCTCAAAACGAATTGACATGGAGACTCTGCGGAGACTACACCAGTAACGCAGATTTTCCTAAATAGGTAAACTTGATGCGGCCCCACAATGCGGTCGCTGATTCATTGATTTTTTGTTGAAAGGATTCCCGCGTGTTTGTTGCTGCTTCGACCCGATGCTGGCCAGACCTTGAATTGCAGGCCTCGATCGAACTGCTTCAGGATCTGGATTTCACTGCGATTGAGATCGCGATCCATGAGTCGTCCACCCACTGCCGCCCCAGCGATGTGCTGAGCGATGAGGACCGTGGCATTCAATTGCTGCGTCACACCCACCGTTTGGAAATCAGTGGCTACAGCGTTGAACTAGGATCAACCGGCGAACAACACTACACCGATTTCGAGGGCATCTGCCGGATCGCGAAAGCGACCAAGGTCGTGAACATCGCGGTTCCGTCCAGCGAAAAAGGCACACCCTTCAACGAAGAAGTCGAACACCTGCGACGGTTGGTCGCGATCGCGGAAGGCGAAGGCGTTCGCGTCAACGTGCGTTCGATGCTGGGCTGCCTCAGCGAAGATCCGGACACCCTGTTGGTGCTTTGCAACAATGTTGACGGATTGGGCGTGACGCTCGACCCCAGCGTTCCATTGGTCGTCGCTCACGAAAATCCAACCGCTGGCAAGACCATGGCCGGCGGAAAGGGATTCGATCAAATCCTGAAATTCGTCCACAACGTTCACCTCCGCGACACTCGCAAAGACGCGTTTCAAGTCAGCGTGGGCCAAGGCAAAGTTGACTACGGCAAACTGGTCACCCAGTTGGAACGTGAAAAGTACACGCGTGCTTTGACCGTCGACATGACCCCGATGGACGAATACGACCACCGAGTCGAACTTCGCAAGCTGCGACGTTTGCTCGAGACGTTGATCTAACTCCTCGCGTGAACATTCATCGATAAATTTCGGTCACAAAGTATCCTGGTAGTGGACGAGGCAACGTGCCCCGTCCGCAAGGACTCGTGGCCTCGTCCATTCCGTCAATTGCCCCCAGCCACCGATCACCAACCCATCCATGGCGGCCTCACTGACCAGCGATCTGCCAAAGGATGTGGACCGGTTGGCTGATCGACTGACGCAGCAACTGCTGCCCAGCGATTCTGCACCGTCAACTGCCAAAGCTCTGCCGCCGTGGTCGCTGAACCGAGACTTCGGTTGCGAGATGGCCCCGCATCTGGCTTACGGTCGTCACCGTGGACCACACCGGTGTTCTTCGCGACATGCGGCCGTGGCAGTTTGCTTGTTCCAAGACCCTGCCAGCGGCGAATGGACCATTCCGTTGACGCGGCGTCCGACAACGTTGCGACATCACGGCGGCCAGATCTGCTTTCCCGGCGGACGCATTGAACGCGGCGAAACACCACCACGCGCCGCGCTGCGAGAATTCGAAGAGGAACTCGGCGGCTCAGCACGCGTGCATCGGTGCTGTGGCAATTTGCCTCGCCAATATGTCTACGCCAGCGACAACTTGGTCACACCAATCGTGTTCGTGATCGATCCGCCAAACCAAAATTGGCAGCCCGATCCTGGCGAGGTCGACGAAGTGATCGATTTCCCGATTCAGATGGTCCTCCAACAAACTCCCATCGCGACTTCTCGGCAGTTGGAGGCAGAAAAAGCATGTCAAATTGACATGATTCAACAAACCAAATCGCTTCGATCTGCGACTCAACCCGACACCGTCGCTGGTCAATTGACTTTCGCGGCGCCCGCATTTCACCACGGTTCGGTGCAAGTCTGGGGAGCGACCGCGATCATTCTCGGGCAGTTGGCGCAGGCTTTGCATTCCATTTAGCTCGCAAAGCACCGTTTTCAGGGCCCGCGAAAACCAATTTGGCGAGCCTTCATCAAAAATGGGCATTTCATATTGAGGACGCTCCCTCCCGATACGATGCGTTTCACTTCGTAGATCACGACTGAAATCGCTCCCAGCGGCAGGTTGTCCGAGAGACCCCAAAACCCCCGATAGGCAAATTGACAGTTTGCCAACGGGTTCTAAAATCACCCTTCCAATAACACCGTTACGTTCAAGGACCTTGGCCATGGCCTCAGAAGCAGTCAAAGAATTCAACGACGACAATTTCGATTCCGAAGTCCTCAAAAGCGACAGCCCCGTGCTGGTTGATTTTTGGGCTCCATGGTGTGGTCCTTGCCGTCAAATTGCACCCATGATCGACGAACTCGCTTCGGAAAATCCTGGCGTCAAGATTGGCAAAGTCAACATCGACGACAACCCAGGTGCCGCACAAAAGTTCGGCATCAACAGCATCCCAACTTTGTTGCTGTTCAAGAATGGCGAAATCGCTGACACCTTCGTTGGTGTTCGCCCCAAAGCCGCTTTGCAAGACGCCCTGACTTCGGTCAGCTGAATTCGTTCCGACGAAAACAACCAACCTCGCGTTTCAAAGAACCGCGAGGTTTTTTCATGCGCCCGCTGGAGGCGTCGTCACGCCAAGATGTCGTGAACGAGCTCGCCGTGCACATCGGTCAGTCGATAATCACGACCTTGGAAACGATAGGTCAGTTGTTTGTGGTCGAACCCAAGCAAGTGCAAAATGGTCGCGTGCAAGTCATGCACGTGCACCGGGTTCTCCGCGACATCGAACCCCAGCTCATCGGTTTGTCCGTAAGCCAAGCCTGACTTCAGCCCGCCGCCGGCCATCCACATGCTGAACGAATTGGGATGGTGATCGCGACCGTCGTTGCCTCCTTGAACCATTGGGGTCCGGCCAAACTCACCGCCCCAAATCACCAGCGTTTCATCCAGCATGCCTTGTTGTTTCAAGTCCTTGACCAAAGCGGCACAAGCCTGATCGGTGTCGCCACAATTCTGCTTCAAGCCTCCCGTCAAACCACCGTGCTGATCCCATGACTCATGGAACAACTGCACAAAACGGACGCCTCGTTGGACCAAACGTCGCGCCAACAAACAGTTGTTTGCGAATGACATCTTGCCGGGTTCGGCGCCGTACAACTTCAAGATGTGTTCTGGCTCATCGGACAGTGCCATCGCTTCGGGCGCACTCGATTGCATCCGGTACGCCATCTCATAGCCGTTGATGCGAGTGGCGATTTCGGGATCACCGACCACGTCCAAGCGTCGCCGGTTCAACTCGTTGACGGTCTGCAACGATTGACGTTGTGACCAATCGCTCATGCCGGACGGGTTGGAAAGATACAGCACCGGATCACCGCTGCTTCGGAACTCGACGCCCGAATGCAACGACGGCAAGAAACCCGAATTCCAATTTCCAGCTCCAGCACTGGGTCCCTTCTTGCCGCTGTTGAACACAACGTAAGCGGGCAAATCGCGAGACTCGCTGCCGAGCCCATAGGTGGTCCAAGATCCCATGCTCGGTCGACCGAATTGCTGCGAGCCAGTGCTCATCATCAATTGCGCGGGAGCATGATTGAACGCGTCGGTCTTCATCGACCGAATCAGACAAATGTCATCGAGCATACCGGCGGTGTGAGGCAACAACTCGCTGATGTGCGTGCCGGCTGAACCCTTCTTTTCAAACTTGAACTTGGGTCCCAGCAATTTGGAATTGGGGTTGATGAACGCGGCACGATAACCATCCAGCAACTCGGGTGGCGGCAAGGTTCCATCAAGCCGCTCCAGCGCTGGTTTGTAGTCAAACATTTCGAACTGGCTGGGTCCGCCGCCCATGAACAACAAAATAACGTTCTTGATTTTCGCGGGAAAATGCGGAGCCTTCGGTGCCATGGGATCCACCGCCGACCGATCCGGGCCTGCCAGTTCCAAGTCTCCGGCTTCGGCCATCAAGCTCGTCAGCGCAATGTGTCCCAACCCAAGTCCGCACTGCTGTAGGAACCATCGCCGACGCATCAAATCCAATCCCTTCGCGAATCGAGATGGGTCGGCAGAAGTTGGACGGATCGGTTGAGAGTAAGACATGTTGATAGACTTCATGATTTGGTGATCGTTTCGTCCAAGTTCAAAATCGTGCGACTGACAGTCATCCATGCCGCCAACTCGGTCGCCTCGAATCCGGTCAACTGATGGCACACCCCCGCGGGCACGCCCAGCAGTTCCTGCAAGTCCAAGTTGCCATCGGCGATGTGTTCCCGTTGCTCTTGTAGCAACCGAAGCAAGATCTGAACTTCCTCGTCATCAGGCACGCGGCTTGTGCACAACCGAAACGCGAACTGAATTCGTTCCGCATCATCGTCTGGCGATTCGCGAAGAATACGTGCCGCAAAAGCCCTTGCTGCGTCAACGAACTGCGGTTCATTCATCAACACCAATGACTGAAGCGGCGTGTTGCTCTGTTCTCGACGAACACAAGCCGCATCGCCTTTGGGTGCGTCGAAAACTTGCAGCGGCGGATACGGGATGCTGCGGTACTGATGCACGTACAGACTGCGACGGTACTGGTCGGTACCTGTCGAGGTATTCCAAATCTTGGGACCGTAGCTGGTTGGTGGCTCAAACAGGAATGCTGGTGCAGGCGGATAAACGCTCGGTCCACCCACGGATTCATTCAACAATCCACTGACCGACAACGCCAAATCACGAACCATCTCGGCTTCGACGCGATGTCGTGGTCCACGGGCGAGCAACTCATTGTCCGGGTCATCTCGCCAATCGTCCGCGGGAGCGATGGATGATTGACGGTAAGTCGCCGACTCAACAATCAAACGATGAATGTGTTTAAGCCGCCAACCATTTTGCATCAATTCAGTCGCCAAGTAGTCCAGCAACTTCGGATGACTCGGAGCGGACGATTGAAAACCAAAATCTTCCGGCGTCGAGACCAGACCACGACCGAAGTACGTCTGCCACATTCGATTGACGATCACTCGTGCCGTGGTCGGCGAGTCGTTGGCCACCAACCATTTCGCGAATCGCAGCCGGTCCGGTGCACCATCGTTCGGCATCGCGTGCAAGAAGTCAGGTGCGTCAGGCTGCACCGCATCGGTCGGACTCAAGAAGTCGCCACGTGAGAACACAAACGTTTCGCGAGGCCGCTGGGTGGCCTGCGCGACCAGTTGCGTGGTTGTCTCTGGGAATTGCTTCCAAAGCGATTCGATCTTGGAATCCAAACTCAGCAAATCGTTTTCGATTGCCGAGCGGGTCGTATCATCGCCCGCCGATTCACCCGCTAATTCACCCAACGCGATCGCACGATGCCAAGCGGCCAGTGCCAGCTTCGCCTGCGAGTCCGTCCAGTCATCCGGGTTCATCGCCAAAACGGATTCGGATTCGGTGAGAACCGCATGGGCTGGCAGCTCAGCCGCATCGGTGATGCTAACGCGATAACGACCGATCAAGAAATTTTGGTTGTCGTCGCTGTTCCAACCGCCGTGCTTTTGCACCAAAGTGAAAGTGACCTCGGCGTCGTCATCGATCACGACGGGAGTCTCGGGCACAAAGACGATGTGACGAGATTGATTGCTGCGTCCGGGGCCAATGTCGGTGGTCCAAGCCGTAACCTCATCGCCATCGATTGCGTATCCCGGTGGTCCCACCACTCGCTCGTCTTTGTCAGCGTCTCGGTTGCGGTACTGCGGTTTCAACGTTCGGCGTTGCGGGTTGGCATCGCTGAAGGCTCGAACGAACTTCACCGACACCGCTGGTTTGCGGTCACCATTTTCGTCTTTTGAAAGCGGAGCGATATTGAGTTTGAACTCGGTCAAGGCTCCCGTGCCGTCGATGCTGCGTCCGGGTCCACCACGAGGCAATTGCGGATGGGTCAAGGCATCCAATCGCACCGCGGTGATCGTGCCCACGTGCGTGGTCAGCGTGAAGTCATTGCTGGCTTTGGTCGGTGCGTAGCTTTCACTGACGATGGAACCATCTTCCAACACATTGAACTTCTGCCCTTCGAATGGAACCGTCGTGGGATGCAGCGTCGTCCACGTAGTATCGCGTCCCGCTCGTGTGCGAGCCCACTGCGCAACCAGACTTCGCCAATCAGCGTGGTCGCGTTGAAACTGTTTTGTAGCAGCGTCAATCGAAGACAACACTTCATCACGTTGCTCGGCTTGCTCCGGCGTAAAAACAGTGATGCAAGCTTCGTGAAAATCATTCAGCGCTGCGAACATCTCGTAATATTCGTGGTGGCTGATCGGATCGTATTTGTGCGTGTGGCATTGTGCGCACTGCGTGGTGATGCCAAGAACCGATTTGCCGATCGCATCCATCCGGTCAAACATGCCTTCGATGCGAAACTGTTCTGGGTCGGCACCGCCTTCTTCGTTGGTCATTGAGTTTCGCAAGAACCCGGTCGCAACGCGTTGACTCTGTGTTGCACCAGGCAACAAGTCACCCGCGATCTGCTCGATGACGAATTGGTCGTAGGGCATATCGCGGTGCATCGCATCGATCACCCAGTCGCGATAGAACCAAACGTTCCGCTGCATGTCTTTTTCATAGCCCGCCGAATCCGCGTAGCGAGCCGCGTCGAGCCACCAACGTGCCCAGCGTTCGCCAAAGGAAACGGATTCGAGCATTGCGTCAATTTGCTGCTGCACCGTCGCATCTAGATCGTCCGACATTGCGACTTGATCCAACGTTTCGAGCGTGGGTGGCAATCCGGTCAGGTCCAAATACAAACGACGCAACAACGTCGCCCGGTCCGCGGGCGGGTTGGGAGAACGACCTTCCGCTTCCAAACGCGCTAACACAAATCGATCGATGTCGTTGCGACACCACTGCGAATTGGAAACATTGGGAATCTCTGGGACTCGTGGCGGGACGTAGGCCCAGTGTTCTTCATAGGCGGCACCTTGATCGACCCAACGCTCGATCGCGATGCGTTCGGCCTCGGTGATCGATTTACCGGTGCTGGGCGGTGGCATCACCAAATCGGGATCGTCGCTGGTGATCCGAGCCAGCAATTCGCTGGCGTCGGCATCGCCTAGGACAATCACGCCACCATCGACCGCTTCGGATCGAACATCCAAACGCAAACCAGCCTCTCGGGTCGATTCATCCGGTCCGTGACAAAGAAAACATTTGTCCGATAGCACGCTGCGGATGTCTTGATTGAACGAGACTTCCTCTGCGGAAGTCACGTGGTCGGCGGCCGCCAATATCCAGACCATCCCCGCCAACAAGACTGGCAAGAAAGTTCGAGGGCAACAGCTTCGAAGAGAAAACGATTCGGTAGCCATTGGTTTCATTCAATTTGTTCGGCGAGACCAATCAAGATCCGCTCGCTGAGATCTCACCTAACCGATTGCAGCAAGCAAACGGGCGAAGAATCTGCGGCAAACGAAGTCTCATCGGCGACCAAGTCGCCATCGCAGGTGGAAGGGGAGGGTGCTTGGACAGCATTGGAAGGGGATCGCCCATTGTATCAGCGATGAATCTGCCATGCCAAAATGAACTGATTGCTTTTCAAAGGCCTCGTTCCAGGGACAATGCAGAAACCGAGACGATTCACCGAGTTCATCCCCGACACGATTCCACATCGCCATACTCTTCGCAGATAGAAGTTCGAACTGAATGAATCCGAATTCCTATGCCGGCATGATCCCGGAGAATCCCGACGACGTGGCCGTTTACTTTGTCTACGGGACGCTGTGCCAAGGCCAATGCCGTCAACATTGTTGGCCGGTCACCCCGCTGGGAGTTCACGCGGCTTGGGTTCAGGGCACCTTGTTCGGTCGCGAAGACTACCCCGCCTTGCGACCGGGAAATCAGCGGGTCGGCGGCGAATGTTGGTTCTTTGCCAAGCGAGACGCTGAGCGAGTGACCGGAGTTTTGGATGAGATTGAGGTCACCAATCAACCGGGACACCCGAACTTGTACGACCGAATTGAATTGCAAGCCAATCTGGTCTCACCGTCCCATCTCCAACCAGCCAACCTGCCCGCTTTCCCGCAAACGTGGACGGCATCCGCCTATCACTACGCGACCGATCCGCTGCTCGATGGATTTGAGCGTTTGACGGAAAAGGAGACTGTTTTTGGGAAATTTTCTGTTTGGCCCGCAGAAAAATGGCGATCGACGTCAGTCCTGTGAACCGCGACCGGGGTTGAACCGAAGTATCAAGGTGGAATCAACCATACCCAACCAGCGTCCGGCGGTCGTTTGGCACGCCGCAAGCGGATCCTGCCCCTCTGGGGACATTGGGAAATCAAGGTTGCCGTTTTTTCGCCACACTCCTAACATCGAACTGGACGGACGCGCGCAGTCTGCCTGAATGCCCTATTTTGGTAGGCACGCATTCCTCCTAACTCTGTCGGTTTTTCCTTTCACCCGATCGTGATCTATGTCGTTTCGTCAAATCCTTCCCGTCGCGTTGCTCGCGGTGGGGTGCATTGGTTCCACACTGATTCAACTTCCCGCCACCGCGCAGGAACGAACCGTCGAACGAGCTGCACCGGAACAAGCTGCTCCGCCCCAGCCCTCGCCTCAGGACAAAGTGATCGCGAAGCTGATCGCCCAACTGATGCCCAGCAATCACGTTTCGGGCAAAGACCTCAACGACGAGATCAGTCGCCGAGCTCTGGATTTGTTTCTCGAATCCTTCGACCCGATGAAGCTGTACTTCCTTCAGAGCGATGTCGACGAATTCAATCGCTACTCCGAAGTGGTCGATGACCAAGTTCGCTTGGGCGACCTCAGCTTGGCCTACTACATCTATGGACGATTCACTCAGCGTGTCGATGAACGCGTTGCCGTGGTGATGGAATTACTTGATGGCGAGTTCGATTTCACCCGCGACGAACAAATCATCATCGATCGCGATGCGACTCAATTTGCTCGCGACGCAGACGAAGCTCGCGACCGCTGGCGTCGTCAGATCAAACTCGCGTTGCTCGACTTGCGAAACGAAAAATCGGACGACTCAGACTCTGACGAACCTGAGATGTCCAAGGACGAAATCATGGCTGACGCCAAGGACCAACTGCGTCGCCGCTACGCCCGTTACGCTCGCCGTTGGAAACAAACCAGCTCCGATGATTTGTTGGAACTGTTCCTTTCTTCGGTGACCAACGGCTACGACCCTCACTCGACTTACATGTCGCCAGCAACGCTGGAAGATTTCGCGATCAGTATGCGTCTGAATTTGGACGGCATCGGTGCTTCCTTGGGTGAAAAAGATGGCACGACGGTTGTTCGTCAGGTCATTCCTGGTGGAGCCGCTGATTCACACGGCAAACTGAAACCCGATGACGTGATCGTCGCCGTCGGCCAAGACGCCGAAGGCCCCATGGTCGACATCGTGGAAATGCCTCTGAAAGAAGTTGTCAAACTCATTCGCGGCCGTGCTGGCAGCGTTGTTCGCTTGGCCGTTCGTCCTGGCGGAACCGGCAACGAAGAGATCTTCAAAATTGTCCGTGCTCGCATCGAACTCGAAGACTCCGCCGCTCGCGGTGAAGTCATCGACCACGAAATGCCAGGACAAGGCAAAGTCAAATTGGGCTACATCAATCTGCCCAGCTTCTACATGGATATGGAAGCCGCTCGTCGAAACGAAGTGGACTATCGCAGCAGCACCCGCGACGTTGAACGAATCCTGCGAGACTTCAAATCGCAAAACGTCGGTGGCGTGGTCCTCGACCTGACTCGCAATGGTGGCGGAAGCTTGACCGAAGCGATCAGCCTGACCGGATTGTTCATCGATCGTGGTCCCGTTGTTCAAGTCAAGAACTCGGACGGATCGGTGCAGCAATACTCGGACGATCAAAGCGGCACGGTCTGGGACGGCCCCTTGGTTGTCGTGACCAGCAAACTGAGTGCGAGTGCCAGCGAGATCTTCGCCGGTGCAATCAAAGACTATCACCGTGGCATCGTGGTCGGTGACCCAGCCACACACGGCAAAGGAACCGTCCAAACGCTGATGGACATCGGACAAAGCCTGTTCCGCAACAACAACGCGAACTACGGTGCACTGAAGGTCACGCTGCAACAGTTCTATCTGCCCGACGGCGAGAGCACTCAGCTCAAAGGGGTCGAAGCTGACTTGGTGCTCCCAAGCATGACCAGCAAGCTTCCCGTTGCCGAAGGTGACCTCGAATACGCATTGGAATTTGACAAGGTGCCGTTGGCTAAACACAGCTTGTACGCCATGACGCCGGACAGCCTGCTCAACTCACTTCGCATCAATTCCGCCAACCGAGTCCAGCAGGACAAGGAATTCAGCGAACTGATGCGTCGCATCGAGTTGTACGTTCGCGAAAAGGATCAGAAGAGCATTTCGCTGAACGAAGAGGAATTCCTGCGTCGTCGAGCCGAACGCAAGGCCCAAACGGAAGCCGAAGAAGAGGAACTCGATGAAGTCCTCAACAACGATGAGATCTTCCGTGACACGTATTACAACAAAGAGGTCATGAACGTGGCCCACGAATACGTGACTGGACTGCGTTCGCAGAACTTGGCTGTTGCAAAATAGCCCGCATGCTATCCTGGTCGTTGCAAGACGAGTGGGCGGGGTGACCGCTGGCACGGTTCGCGGTTCCCGCGTTTCCGGCTGGAGGAAAGTCCGGGCTCCGAAGGGCAGGATGGTCGATAACGTCGACCGGTCGTGAGGCCAGGGAAAGTGCAGCAGAGAGCAGACCGCCGAACGATGGCACCGCTTGCGGTGTCATGCGTGGTGAGGGTGAAACGGTGCGGTAAGAGCGCACCAGCGATCAAGGTGACTTGATCGGCTCGGTAAACCCCATCCGGAGCTAGACCAAACAGGGTGCATCATCGAGGCGGCCCGCCTCGTTATCGACACCCGGGTAGGTCGCAGTGGAGGCGACGAGCAATCGTCGTGCACAGATAAATGGTCACCGTCGATGCACGCATCGGCACAGAACCCGGCTTACAAGCCCACTCGTTTTGCTTTCTTTGTGCTTGATTTTCAATGGCGATCTCCGACCCGAACGATCGTTACGTCCGCCAAGCACAATTCGCCCTGATCGGTGAAGCGGGCCAGGCAAAAATCCAATCCGCACATGTCGCAATTCTGGGCTGCGGTGCGCTCGGTTCCGTCGCATCGGAATTGCTCGTCCGCGCGGGCGTCGGACGAATCCGCCTGATCGATCGTGACCTGATCGAGTGGAGCAACCTGCAACGTCAAAGTCTCTACGTTGAATCCGACGCGGAGCAAGCACTCGCCAAAGCCGAAGCCGCGGCAGGTCATCTGCGTCAAATCAACTCGAGCGTTGTGATCGAAGAAGTCGTCGCCGACATCCACCCGGCCAACATCGCCGAACACCTTCGCGACGTCGACTTGGTCATCGACGCGGCCGACAACTTTACCCTGCGTTTGCTGCTCAACGATTGGTCGCTTTCGACTGGCACGCCTTGGGTGCACGGAGGCTGCGTGGGTGCCAATGGACAAGTCCGTTTCTTCAATGGCGTGTCGCCGTGCTTCCGTTGCCTTGTCCCCGACGTTCCTGACCCCGGCGAGGTGGAAACTTGCGACACAGCAGGAGTGATCGGCCCGGCAACGCACTTGATCGCCAGCCTGCAATCCTCCGAGGCTTTGAAGTTTCTCTCCGGCAACGAATCCGCAATCAACCCGCGAGTGCTATCGATTGATCTCTGGCGAAATCAGATTCGCGAGGTCACGATCGATGATCAGCTATCAAACCAATGCCCAGCGTGCTCCGGCGGCCAACGAGAATTTCTTGATGCCTCCGAAGCGGGCACGTCTCAAGCCGAAACGCTGTGCGGTCGCAACGCGGTGCAAATTCCCGGCGGAAGTCGCCGCATTGACTTGACCAAGATTGCCGAACGATGGAACGACGTCGCACCAGTCCAAGCGACGCGTTTCTTCACGCGGTTGCAGTTACCGGATGACCAAACGCTGACCCTGTTCCGCGACGGCCGAGCAGTAATCAGTGGCGTCCGAGACATCCCGCATGCACGCTCCATTTACGACCGCTACGTCGGTTCGTAAACCAATCGGCAATCCAACCGCAGCCGATTTCGCCAAAATCCAGTTCACAATCCCCGTAGGCCATGTCCCACATGGCTCCCACGCCAATGCTTTGGAACAAAGCGAGCCGTCAACAAAACGCTTTCACGAAACCAACGTTCACCGGCCAAGAACCATCGCCAGGTACAACCTGGCCTACGGTAGCCAAGTCAATTCATAGCCGATTTCGCCAAGAATCGGTTCACAACGCCCGTAGGCCATGTCTCACATGGCACCCACGCCGATGCTTTGGAACAAAGCGAGCCGTCATCGAATGCTTTCGCGAGACCAACGTGCACCGGCAAAGAACAATCGCCAGGTACAACCTGGCCTACGGTAGCCATGTCAATTCGTAGCCGGATTCGCCAAGAATTCGGTTCACAACGCTCGTAGCCCATGTCCCACATGGCACCCACGCCGATGCTTTGGAACAAAGCGAGGCGTCATTGAACGCTTTTGCGAGACCAACGTTCATCTGCCAAGAACGATCGCCAGGTACAACCTGGCCTACTCGTCGTCCGGGACGGGATACTTGATCGCATTGCGAATCATCTTGGCTCGTAACGTCGTCGACAAATCGATGTCCAACTTATTCGCGATCGCGAGCAGATACGCCAAGCAATCCGCGACCTCTTCCCCGACATCGTGAAGCTTCTGCTCGTCGTCCTTCACGCGAGCAGATTCATCCGGCGTCAGCCACTGGAAATGCTCCATCAGCTCAGCGGTTTCAATCGCCAACGACATCACCAGATTCTTCGGCTGGTGGAATTCGTGCCAATTCCGTTCATCAACGAACTGATGCACGATCGCTTTCAATTCATCGACGGTGGCAACGTCGTCTTTGCGAGGCGATGAGGTCACGCCAATTCCAATCGATCGTCTTGAACGCGGACCACGCGTGCTTTGATCAAATCGTTTTCGCGAAGGGAATCCGCTTCGCCCACGTTTTCAGGACGCTCGATCGATCCCAACGCGTAACGACAGGTGGTTCCCTGCAAACGCCCGTCAGGTGTCACCTCTTCCACCAACAATTCCAAATTGGAACCGACCAACGTTTTGTAGTACTGTTGCCGTAGCTCAGCTTCCACCTCACCCAACCGGTCGACTCGTTCGGAGATCAACCCTTTGTCGAGTTGGTCGTCACGTTCGGCAGCCGGCGTGCCTCGACGAGCAGAATAGGGGAACGCGTGGATCTTTGAAAAACCAGCTTCGCGGCAGGTCCTCAACGTTTGCTCGAATTCCTCCTCGGTCTCGCCCGGGAATCCGGCAATGATGTCGGTGGTGATCGCTGGTCGATCCAATGATTCGCGAAGCAGACGGCAGCGATCGAGAAACATCTTCGTGCCCCAGCGTCGACGCATACGACGCAGAACCGAATCGCTTCCCGATTGCAAGCACAGGTGCAGGTGCGGGACGACCTTCTCAGGGAACTCGGCCATCACGCCAATCAGTTCCCGAGTGACTTCGGTCGCCTCGATGCTGCTCATTCGAATTCGGAATTGGCCGGGGATCTGACACAGATCTTTGACCAAATGAGCCAACCGCACCCACTCCTCACGAGGCTTGTTGCGGTTCCAGTCGACACCGTAGTGGCCCAGGTGAATGCCAGTCAGGATGACTTCGCGGTGTCCGGCATCGACCAAACGAGTCACCTCGTCGACGATCTCTTGGCTCGGTCGCGAATGCAGCTTGGGACGCACCATCGGGATGATGCAGTAACTGCAACGGAGCAAACATCCGTCCTGGACTTTCACATAGGCCCGTTTGCGGCCAGCGAATCCGGACAATCCGGTGGGCACATCGATGACGCCAAAGCGGCCCATCAAATCGCCGAGTTCTCGCTTGTCGGTCAGAACTTCGACGACACCCGGCAACGCACTGACTTCTTCGGGCGCCCGGGTGGCGTAACAGCCCATCACGACGATCCGGGCATCAGGGTTTTCGCGATTCAGACGTCGGACGACTTGCCGACTTTTCGCGTCACCGGTTTCGGTGACCGTGCACGTGTTGACGATGCACAGGTCAGCCGATTCACCATCGTGGGCGTCTTCGTACCCGATTGTTTGCAGGCCCTGCCGAACCAGTTCGGTTTCGTACTGGTTGACTTTGCAGCCCAGCGTGCGGGTTCGAAGTTTCGCCGTCATCAGAAAAGAATGCTCGTTCAGCCTTGGGCTCGCTTAGCCGCGAGCAGGTTCAATGGTGGCAGACATGCTGCCTTTGCAACGATCCAAACGTTCGTCTTTGCCGAACGCGTGAATTTGGTCGCGTTTCAGTTCCGCCAATTCCAACGTGGTGGTCATGCAAATCGCGCGGCCGCTTTTGTCGACCTCTTTCGCGACCTGATAGCCTTTCTCGATGGGCATGCGGAACAAACGCTTCATCATCGAAATCACGTAGTCATAGCTGTGGTCGGTGTCGTCCCACAAAATGACGTGGTAGGGCGGTTGTCGTTTCGGTTTACGATCGCTGCGTTGTTCTTCTTCCGTGACCACATCGGGCTCGGCAACGGCGGCGGAATGATCGGACATGCTTCCAACAACTCCTGGTGAAATTTGGGGCAACAGCGGCGTCTCATCCTGCCGCTTGGTGGTCCTGTTTTGGTTTGTGAAGTGCTATTGTAAAGACGTCCAGATGGACCTGTTAGTCCTCAAATACGGATTTTTCCGCATTCGACGGCACGCTGCTCGATTCTCTTTCGCAATGCAATTTGATGTCCCAATCCGAACAATCTTCCTCCTCCGCCTCCCAATTGCCCGCCGAAGTTCAGTCGCGTTTGGACGACGGAAAACAGCGTCACGAAGCCGAATTGATCGAGTGGCTAAAAATCCCAAGCATCAGCAGCGATTCCTCCCGCCGCGATGACGTTCACCAGGCGGCCAATTGGTTGCTCGAGAAAATGAATGCGGCCGGCCTACAAACCGAGTCCATTTCCACCAACGGATTCCCGCTGCTAGTCGCCTCGACCCCGCCGGTCCCCGGTGCCCCCGTGGCTTTGGTCTATGGACACTATGACGTCCAGCCACCCGAGCCGCTGGAACTGTGGACCAGCCCGCCGTTCGAACCCGTTGTCCGCGACGGCAAAGTGTTCGCCCGTGGCGCGACGGACGACAAAGGCCAAGTCCTGACGCATATCCACAGCGTTTGCGACTGGCTCGCCAGCGGCCAACCATTGCCGCTGCAAATTAAATTTCTGATCGAAGGCGAAGAAGAAGTCGGCAGCCAAAACCTGGACGATTGGTTGCCCGAGCTCGCCGAAAAATTGGCCTGCGACGTCGTCGTGGTCAGCGACAGCAGCCAGTACGCACCAGGCCGCCCCGCGGTCACGTGCGGCCTGCGAGGCATTGCGACGTACGAATTGTTCGTCGACGGACCGAGTCACGACCTGCACAGCGGCAGCTTCGGCGGCGCGGTCGCCAATCCCGCCATGGCTCTGTGCCAGTTGCTGGCCAGCATGAAGGACGCCGACGGAAAAATCGCGATCGATGGGCTGTACGACGATGTCGCTCCGATTCCCGACATCGAACGCAATGCCTGGAAACAACTCGGTGCTGACGACGAGAAATTCGCGAGCAGCGTCGGTGCTTCCGAACTGCACGGCGAAGCTGGCTACACAACCGATGAACGACGCTGGGCTCGCCCGTCACTCGACATCAACGGTTTGACCTCGGGACATCAAGGCGAAGGCGTCAAAACGGTTCTACCAGCCAAAGCGTCCGCGAAGTTCAGCTTCCGACTGGTGCCCAACCAAGACCCCAAACGTCTGACCGGCCTGATCGAATCGCACCTCGAGCGTCATTGCCCGCCCGGCATTCGTTGGACTTTGAAACCAGATCACGGTGCCGGCGCGATGCTGGCGGATGCAAACAGCCGCTACGCCAAGGCAGCCAGCGTCGCGATTGAACAAGCCTTTGGAACACCGCCCGTGATGATTCGCGAAGGCGGCTCGATTCCAATCCTGGCACGATTCCAAGAAGTCCTGGATTGCGATTGCTTGCTTCTCGGTTGGGGGCAAAACGACGACGCCGCTCACAGCCCCAACGAAAAGTTCTCGCTGGAAGATTTCCACCGCGGCATCCAAGCGTCCGCCTCGCTCTGGCAAGCCATCGCCTCTGCTTGAGTCGCGCCGCTAGAGCTTTCGCTTCGATCAATCAGTCGCCTCTCCCCCGACACAGTCGGAGGTCATGCAGTTTGTTGATGCAGATATTTATGCTGCTTTCGCGCACCG
>NZ_DDGH01000006.1:32384-34801 GCF_002337565.1 Rhodopirellula sp. UBA1907
ACTTCAAAACTGCACGACCTCCGCAGTCGGAGGAGAGCGATATACTAGGTGACTAAACTAGTGACAGCTCAACAAGCCGATCGGCAGCAGTCGATCAATAATCGGTCGCGGCGCCGCCGGATTCGGCGATCGACACGGTGCTGCCTTTGACGGCCTGGCGGACCTGACGCGTCTCGACTTCTTTTTGCAGACGCGCGATCGCCTCCTTGATCGGCATCGATCCGAGGTCGCCTTCGATTCGGTCACGCAGCGCGACCTGGCCCGACTCGGCTTCCTTCGGCCCCACGACGGCCATGTAGTTGACCAAGTCGATTTGGGCGTTGCGAATCTTTGCTTGGACCTTTCCGTCAGATGCATCGACGGTGACTTTGAACCCGGCTTCGTCGAATTGCTTGGCCACCGCGGTCGCGTATTCGACGGACTTGTCCGACAGAGGCAACACGCGAATTTGCTCGGGCGACAACCACATCGGGAACGCACCGGCAAAGTGCTCGATCAACATCCCGGTGAATCGTTCCAGCGAACCAAACGGTGCCCGGTGGATCATCACCGGTCGGTGAGTTGCGTTGTCGTTGCCTTTGTATTCCAGCTTGAAACGTTCGGGCAGGTTGTAATCCAACTGCACGGTTCCCAACTGCCATGAACGACCGATGCAGTCACGCACCATGAAGTCCGCTTTGGGACCATAGAACGCTGCTTCACCGGGTTCTTCGTTGAATGACAAACCGGATTGCTCCAGCACGCCTCGCAGAGCACCTTCCGCGTGATCCCAGTTCTCTTCGCTGCCGACGTACTTGCTGCTGTCCGGATCCCGCAGCGACAATTGCACGCGGTAATCGTCCAGCCCAACGGACTCGAGCACGAACTTGGTCAACTCGATCGTTGCCCGAAATTCCTCTTCGACTTGATCAGCGGTGCAGAAGATGTGCGCGTCATCTTGGGTCAGACCACGCACCCGCATCATCCCGTTCAGTTCACCAGTTTGCTCGTGACGATAGACGGTTCCGAACTCGAACAACCGCAGAGGCAACTGACGATACGATCGTGGCTGGGCACCAAAGATCTGACAGTGGTGCGGGCAGTTCATTGGCTTGAGCAGATAACGCTCGTGATTCAATTGCCAGCGATGCAGCACGTCCTTTTTCGCGTCATTGGATGCCGACGGTTTGTATTCGGGCAGTTTGACGCCAAAGACTTCCGCCGCGGCGATCAACTTGTCTTCGTCGTCCTTGGACAAATCATCTTTGTCCAATCGAGTGCTCCACGCATCCAACAACCCGCCGACTTCGCTGCCGAACAACGGAGCAAACTGGCTGTCGCGATAGTAGGGGAAGTGGCCGCTGGTTTCGTACATTTCCACACGACCGATGTGAGGGCTGTACACCGGGTCGTAACCACGCGAGAGCAATTCGCGACGCAAGAAATCTTCCAGCGTGACGCGAACGCGAGCTCCCTTGGGCAACCACAAACACAAACCTTGGCCGACTTCGGGATTGATCGCGAACAGGCCGTGTTGCTTGCCCAGCACGCGGTGATCGCGACGTTTGGCTTCTTCGATCTGCTCCAGGTAACTGGCCAGCTCTTTCTTGTCAAAGAAAGCGGTGCCGTAAACGCGTTGCAACTGACGGCCCGAAGCGTCGCCTTTCCAATAAGCGCCCGCAACGCTCAGCAGTTTGATCGCCTTAATCATTCCGGCGTGAGGAATGTGGGGTCCGCGGCAAAGGTCGACGAACTCGCCCTGACGATAGAAGCTGACCGTGGCTTGGTCGCCCAAACCGGTTTCGATGTGCTCGACCTTCAAGTCTTGATCGAGGTCATCGCAAAGCTTGCGGGCTTCATCACGATCCAGCACAAAGCGTTCGAACGGCTCTTTGGCTTTGATGATCTTTTTGATTTCCGCTTCGATCTTCGAAAAATCGTCCTCGCTGATTTTCTCTGGCATATCGAAGTCGTAATAGAAACCACCCGAGGTGGTCGGTCCGAACGCCAGCGAAACGCCTTTGTAGATTCGCATGATCGCGCGAGCCATCACGTGGGCGGCCGAGTGACGCAGCACATCGAGAGCCGATTCATCACGCGTGGTCAGCAAACGAAGCGGAACCACGTTTTCATCATCGGCGATCTCACCGAGCGGACGGAACGAATCGACAATCGCGCCGTCGACTTCGGCGGCCACGACGCTGCGGGCAAGGCCTTCGCTGATCTCTTTCGCGACGTCCATCGCGGTGGCGTCAGCGGGTTGGAGTTTCAGCGAGCCGTCCGGCAGTCGGACTTGAACTTCGGCGGCCTGGGAAGAAGCGGGGGACGAAGGGGAATCAGCGGACATCAGACAAATTTCTTTCTGAACAAGGATGGGTCGCGAGATACGAAGTCGCGAATCGATTGCCAAGAATAGCGGTTCAGGGGGGGACAGTAGA
>NZ_DDGH01000006.1:34954-42816 GCF_002337565.1 Rhodopirellula sp. UBA1907
AGGGGGGGACAGTAGAAGTTCAGTTCGAGTTCGCCTCAGGTTTCACGGCCCTTTCCCGGGCAAAAACACGCGTGACGCGACGCGACCAAGCAAAGTCGCGACATTCCTTCGCACTTCGCAACACATCCAGCTCTATTCAGTTGCGATGCCCCCGAAGGTGGACCAAAATGGAACTCGCCCTCCAAATTGCTCCTCCACCACCCCCGCCTCGCGAATGCCTGCGTCCTTTTCCCCCGTGGTTTCCACCGCGATGAGTCCGATTTCACTCGGTTTTAGCGTTCTCACGCTCCTTCTCGCTTGGATCCTGCCAGCAAACGCGGACGAGGTTTCTTTCCAAGAAGACGTGCGGCCGATTCTTTCGAACCATTGCTTTGCCTGTCACGGTCCCGATGAAAACAACAACGCAGCGGGATTCCGGCTGGACGTCGAGGGCGAAGCCGACCTGGACGAGGTGCTGGTCCGGATCGAATCCGAAGATCCCGATTCGATCATGCCGCCGCCGGACATGCACAAACCGCTGAAGCCCGAGCAGATCACGATTCTGAAACAGTGGATCGAGCAGGGTGCTCCCTACGAAACCCATTGGGCATTTGTCACACCGACCAAACCATCCTTGCCCGATCTGGCGCACGACGAGTGGGATGCTCCGATCGATCGATTTGTGCGTTCCAAAATGGAATCCAAAGGGCTGACGCCGCGTCCCCGAGCCGACCGTCGAACGCTGATCCGTCGTCTGTCACTGGACCTGACCGGGTTGCCGCCGACAGCCGAAGAGATCGACGCGTTCCTGAACGACGATTCCGAAACCGCCTACCAAGACCTCGTAGATCGCGTCATCGCGAAACCTGCCTTCGGTGAGCACATGGCGCGTTACTGGTTGGACCTCGTCCGGTTCGCCGACACCAACGGGATGCACCACGACCACTACCGCGAGATGACACCGTATCGCGACTGGGTGATTCGGTCGTTCAACGAAAACTTGCCGTTTGACCAATTCATCGTCGATCAAATCGCCGGCGATCTGCATCCCGATCCCAGCGTCGATCAATTGACCGCGTCAGGATTCAATCGATTGCACTTGATCATTGACCGCGGGACAGCATTGCCAGAGGAAAGCTTCGTCAAGAATGTCGTGGATCGAGTTTCCGCGGTCGGCACAGCGTTCATGGGCCTGACCCTGCAGTGCGCCGTTTGCCACGATCACAAATACGATCCCATCTCGCAGAAGGACTTCTATTCGCTCTACGCGTTCTTCAACAACTTTGATGGAGCCCCCGAAACGGGAGGACGTCGAGGCACCGATTTTCAACGCGGACTTCAACCGCCGTACATCGAATTCCCGACGGAAGAACAATCCAAAACGCTATCGCGATTGAACGCCGAGATCGCTCGTTTGCAAACGGAAGCGAAAGATCTACAACCCAAGCCGGAACCACCCAAGAATGAAGAACCCGCTGCCTCCAATCCTCAACCTCCCACCGAGAACATCGAACAGAGCGGAGAGAAGGCCGAGCCAGAATTATCACCGGAAGAACGCAAGCAGAAACTGCAACAGGTTCAAACCACGATCGCGAAATTGAACAAAGACCGCGACAGTGTTCTGGTCAACGTTCCCGCAACCTTGGTTATGAAAGAGCGAGCGGAAATCCGCCCGGCTCACATCCTGATTCGCGGTGCCTACGACGCCCCCGGTGAAGTTGTCTCACGCAACACGCCTTCATTCCTGCCGCCGATGCCAGACGCCAACGATCCCGACTCTTTAAGAACACGGATGGATTTGGCTCAGTGGATGGTTGATCCATCCAACCCGCTGACCGCGCGCGTCACCGTCAATCGATTTTGGCAACAACTCTTTGGTGTTGGGCTGGTCAAGACATCCGAAGACTTTGGTGCCCAAGGACAACTGCCGTCGCATCCGCAACTGCTGGATCACCTTGCCATCGAGTTCATCGAATCCGGCTGGGATGTGCAAGGCTTGATGCGTTCGATCGTCAACACGGAAACTTATCAGCAATCATCGATCGCTCCTCGAGAATCCTTTGTCGCTGACCCGCAGAACCGATTGCTCGCTCGCGGTTCTCGCTACCGACTCGATGCCGAAGTGATTCGCGACCAAGTCCTCTCGGTTTGTGGCCTGCTCAGCCCGACGATGTACGGACAAAGCGTCAAACCACCTCAACCAAAAGGGTTATGGACGATCGTCGCGATGCCGACCTCTTACCCGAACAGCTACGTTCCTGACTCGGGTGAAAAAGCTGTTCGGCGAAGCGTCTACACGTTTTGGAAACGCGGTTTGCCACCGCCGCAGATGACCATCTTTGACGCACCCAATCGCGACAGTTGCATTGCTCGGCGGGAACGCACCAACACGCCGCTGCAGGCTCTCATGCTGATGAACGAACCTCAGTTCTTCAGCGCATCAACGACACTGGCTAAACGATTGCTCGATGATGAATCATTGAACTCAGACGATGGGACCGATCAAAAGCGTTTGGCTGCCGCGTATGAAACGATCACTTCGCGACCACCAAACGCCGACGTGCTCGAATCACTTTCACGATCGCTGGATGGTTTTCAGTCGTTGTACGAGTCACACCCCGCCGAGGCGACCGCCCTCGTGCAACGATGCACGGATCCGTTGGTCCAATCGGTATCGGCGGCACCCGACCAAGTCCGTTTGGCCGCATGGACAATGGTGGTTCATTCCATCTTGAATTTGGATTGTGTTCGAACGCGGGAATGACGCCACGTTCCCGACCGCAACCCGCCAACGAATTCGAACCACTCTTTCACAAACTTCGCCATGAATACTTCTCAAAACGCCGCATTACAAACGCTGACCAACCTATCGGGTCGGCGTCAGTTCTTGCAGCAATCCGGCATGGGGCTCGGTGCCGCCGCGTTGGGATCGATCGTCGCTCGCGCGCAAGCCAACGAAGCCAAGTCGATCGACAAGCAAGCCGCGGACTTGAAAGCCGGTGAGATGGAAGGTCTGCACTTTCCCGCCAAAGCCAAACGGGTGATCTTCCTGTTCATGGCGGGCGCCCCCAGCCAAATGGATTTGTTTGATTACAAACCCGAGCTTGCCAAGCAGTTCAAGCAACCACTCCCGCCCAGCGTCAGCAACGGGCAACGCGTCACCGCGATGACGCGCGGCAAAGAGCAGATCATCGCACCATCGATGTTCGAATTTTCGCGGCATGGCGAAAACGGGATCCACCTCAGCGAACTGCTCCCGCACCTTGGAACCGTCATCGATGACATTTGCTTGATTCGATCCACGCACACGGATGCAATCAATCACGATCCCGGCAAAACGCTGTTCTGCACCGGATCGGAAATCGCTGGCAAAGCAAGCTTGGGTTCGTGGCTGAGCTACGGCCTCGGTCGGATGAATGAGAACCTGCCCGATTTTATCGTTCTCAACTCCGCGTTTTGGAGCGGCGACAAAGCCAACATCCAAGCTCTCTACAGTCGATTGTGGGGATCCGGTTACTTGCCATCCAAGCATCAAGGCGTCTCGTTTCAGCCATCCGGTGATCCGGTTTTGTTCCTTTCCAATCCGAAAGGTGTGAACCGCGAAAGCCGTCAGAAGATGCTGGACCTGGTCACGGACCTGAATCGCCAACACATGCAACAAAGCGGTGATCCTGAAATCCTGACCACCATCGCTCAACAAGAGATGGCGTTTCGGATGCAGGCGTCGGTGCCGGAACTGACCGACCTGAGCCAAGAAACCGAAGACACGTTGTCGATGTACGGCCCGGAAGTTCACAAGAGCGGCTCGTTCGCACGCAACTGCTTGATGGCACGCCGCATGGTCGAACGCGACGTTCGATTTGTTCAACTATTCCACCGCGGTTGGGATCATCACTCGCACCTGCCAAAGAAAATTCGTGGCCAAGCGTACGATGTCGACCAACCATGCGCCGCACTGATTCGCGATTTGCGTCAACGCGGAATGCTCGACGACACCTTGGTCGTTTTCGCGGGCGAGTTCGGACGCACGACGTATTGCCAAGGCAAACTGACGCACAAGGATTACGGTCGCGATCATCATCCTCGTTGCTTCACGACATGGATGGCGGGCGGCGGCGTCAAAGGCGGTATCACCCACGGCGTCACCGACGACTTCAGCTACAACGTGGTTGAGAACCCGGTTCACGTGCGTGACTTCAACGCAACGATCCTGCACCAACTGGGAATCGATCACGAACGATTGACGTTCCCATTCCTTGGACTCGACCAACGTTTGACTGGCGTGGAAGAAGCCCACGTCATCCACGACATTCTGGCCTGATGCATCAGCCCGTTTCGCGAAGGGTTTGACAAGTCAAAGCGAGCCGACTTAGAACTGCGTCATGGATTTCACCGCGATCGATTTTGAAACGGCAACGCGTCGTTCGGACAGTGCCTGTCAATTGGCGGCGGTTCGCGTTCGCGGCGGAGAGATCGTTGACTCGGCTTGCTGGCTGATTCGACCGCGGCCGTTTGTCTTTTCACCCGCCAACATTCAGATCCACGGCATCACGCCCGGCATGGTGCGTGACGAATCCGAATTTGGCGAGTTGTGGCCGGAGATCCAATCCACGCTGGGCGATGATTGCTTGATCGCTCACAACGCCAGCTTTGATCTTGGCGTGTTGATGGCTTGCTTGGAATCGCACGACCATCCCGTTCCGGACATGCAATACAGTTGCACGCGAGCGATCGCCCGGCGGACTTGGCCACAACAACCTCGGTTTGGCTTGAAGCCTTTGTCCGATTGGCTGGGCATTCGGTTTCGCCATCACGATGCTCTGGAAGATTCGATCGCCTGTGCCAAGATCGCTTTGGCCGCGGCGGAAGACTCCGGGGCGACCACGTTGGAGGCTTTGGAATCGAAGCTTTCCTTGTCTCGGGGTAGCGCAGGTTCCTGGGGAAAGAAAGGACCGACGTCCAGGCGAGCATCGACCCGGCGAAAATCTTCCCCGCGACGCTCTTCCTCACGGACTCCCGAAGTCGCGATCGCGGGATCGACGATGGCGGGTTCCGCGATTTCGAGTTCAGCGGCTCCATCCGCCTCCTTCGCCCCGGCTCCGGCTCGGCCCTGCGGGATCAGCGACAGCGGCGTGGATTTGCAGCGATTGATGATTCGTGCTGACTTCATCCGTCCGCTCGAGGGCCGAAAAGTGGTCTTCACCGGGGTGCTGCGAAAATTGCAGCGGGAGGAAGCCGAAATGCTGACCTCCCGATGTGGCGGAAAATGCCAGACCAGCGTTTCGCGAAAAACGGACTTGGTCGTCGTCGGCGATCCCGATTCGCGAACGGTTCAGGCGAGTCGCACGATGAGCGTCAAAGAAGCCACCGCTCGGCAGATGGCCGCCGAGGGTGCCCCCGTGAAAATCATGACGGAACACGAGTTTCTGGAAATGATCATCGCGATGTAAACATTCGTCTTACCGACGAATTAGCCGCCAATCTGGGGCTGCAAGGTGGATCCTGCCAAGAGTTCTCGGCGAATCGATTTTGATCGGATCCCCGGTCCTCTGCGCCGAGGCCAAACCGTGTTATCCTTCCCGAAATTTTCACGGCAGGCGTCGTCGAACCTGAGCCCCCACAGCCGGTGGGCTCTCGACCAGATCGCCAGCCATTCGAGCCCCTCCGCCCTCTTTTGGGATCGTTTCCGTGCCGCGTCGCGACGACATCAAGAAGATTCTGCTCATTGGCAGTGGCCCGATTGTTATCGGCCAAGCTTGCGAATTCGATTACTCAGGAACCCAAGCCTGCAAAGCGTTGCGCGAAGAAGGTTATGAGGTCGTGCTGGTCAACAGCAACCCAGCGACGATCATGACCGACCCGGCGACCGCCGACGCAACGTACATCGAACCGCTGACTTGGCAGATGGTCGAAAAGGTCATTGCGAAAGAGCGTCCCGATGCACTGCTGCCGACTCTGGGTGGCCAGACCGGTCTGAACGTCGCGATGGACCTGGACGCCAACGGCGTGCTCGAAAAATACGGCGTCGAAATGATCGCCGCCAACGCCAAGGTCATCGCCAAAGCTGAAGAGCGCGACCAGTTCAAAAAGGCGATGGAAAAGATTGGGCTGGATGTTTGCAAAGGCTTCACCGTCCACACGCTGGCCGAAGCACGCGAAGCACTGGCGGAAGTCGGTCTGCCTGCCGTCGTTCGCCCATCATTCACGATGGGCGGCAGTGGCTCTGCCATCGCATACAACAAAGACGACTTCGATTCGCTGGTGCAAAACGGGCTGGACCAATCGCCCGTCACAGAAGTCTTGATCGAAGAATCGATCATTGGCTGGAAAGAATACGAGATGGAAGTGATGCGTGACCGCGACGACAACGTCGTGATCATTTGCGCCATCGAAAACTTCGACCCGATGGGCGTCCACACGGGCGACTCCATCACCGTCGCCCCCGCACAAACGCTGTCAGACAAAGAATACCAGCGGATGCGTGACGCATCGTTGGCCGTCATTCGCGAGATCGGTGTCGAAACCGGAGGCAGTAACATTCAATTCGCGATCGAGCCTGACACGGGCCGGATGATCGTGATTGAAATGAACCCGCGAGTCAGTCGCAGTTCGGCCCTGGCCAGTAAAGCGACCGGTTTCCCGATTGCAAAGATCGCTGCGAAATTGGCGGTCGGATATCGTTTGTGGGAATTGCCCAACGACATCACGCAGAAAACCAAAGCCTGCTTCGAGCCGACGATCGATTACGTCGTCACCAAAATGCCTCGATTCGCATTCGAGAAATTTCCCGAAGCCGACGCAACGCTGACAACACAAATGAAGTCGGTCGGCGAAACCATGTCGATCGGACGGACGTTTCAAGAATCGTTCCAAAAAGCCCTGCGTGGTTTGGAAGTCGGCGCGTTCGGATTTGGCAGTGACCCAAAGGATCTTTGGGGAACCGAAGATCAACCAAACCGCGACGAAATCCGTGCGAAGTTGTCGACTCCCGGTTCCGAGCGAGTCTTCTACATCCGCTACGCATTCAAAGACGGAATGACGGCGGCGGAGATTCATTCGCTGACCAACATCGACCCGTGGTTCTTGGATCACCTGCAACAACTGATCGAAACCGAAGACAATCTTCGTGCGATCGGCAAGTTGGACGGGATCGACGCGGACACGATGCGAGACGCCAAACGTCGCGGATTCTCGGATCGCCAAATTGCAACGATCACGTCGAAAACGGAATCTCAAGTCCGAGCAAAACGCTTGGAAATGGGCATCCGTCCGGTCTACAAAAGTGTCGACACGTGTGCGGCTGAATTCGAAGCCTTCACGCCGTACTACTACAGCACCTACGAAACCGAAACCGAAGTCCCCGCCAAGGGCGACAAGAAACGGGTCGTCATTTTGGGTGGTGGCCCCAACCGAATCGGCCAGGGCATCGAGTTCGATTATTGCTGCTGCCACGCTTCGTTTGCCCTGCAAGAAATGGGCATCGAATCGATCATGGTCAACAGCAACCCGGAAACGGTCAGCACCGACTACGACACATCGGACATCTTGTTCTTCGAACCGTTGACGATCGAAGACGTGCTGAACATCTGCGATGCGATGCAGCCCGATGGTGTGATCGTTCAGTTCGGTGGCCAAACGCCGCTCAACTTGGCTCGTGGTTTGGAACAAGCCGGCGTGCCGATCATCGGCACCAGCGTCGACACGATCGACACCGCCGAAGACCGTGAATTGTTCAGCAGCCTGATCGACGAACTCGGACTGCGACAACCGCCGTCGGGTATCGCTCGCAACATGGACGAAGCGCGAGTCGAAGCCAAACGCATCGGCTATCCGGCACTTGTTCGCCCCAGCTTTGTGCTTGGCGGCCGCGCGATGGAAATCTG
>NZ_DDGH01000006.1:43012-44020 GCF_002337565.1 Rhodopirellula sp. UBA1907
GGCGGCCGCGCGATGGAAATCTGCTACGACCATTCCCAATTCGCTCGCTACGTTGCCGAGGCATTCATCGTCGCCGACGGGCAACCTGTGTTGATCGATCGATTCCTCGAAGACGCCACCGAAGTCGATGTCGACGCGATCAGCGATGGCAACGATTGCGTGATCATGGGCATCATGGAACACATCGAAGAAGCCGGTGTTCACTCGGGCGACTCGGCTTGCTGCATCCCACCGTTCAGCTTGACTCAACCGGTTCTGGCCGAAATTCGCGATGCGACCAGAAAGCTCGCCGCACGATTGAATGTGGTCGGGCTGATGAACATTCAGTTCGCCGTCAAAATGGAAGGCACCCAGCCAACGCTTTACATTTTGGAAGTGAACCCACGAGCCAGCCGCACGGTGCCGTTCGTCGCCAAAGCAACCGGCGTCCCGGTCGCAAACATCGCAACGAAAGTGATGGCGGGCGAAACGCTGCAAAAACTGAACGTCACGGAAGAACCGATTCCACGCCACGTTTCGATCAAAGAGAGCGTGTTGCCGTTCCGGAAATTTGCCGGCGTCGACATCGTTCTCGGCCCCGAGATGCGGAGCACCGGCGAAGTCATGGGCGTCAGCGAATTGTTCTCGATCGCGTTTGCCAAAAGCCAACTCGCGGCGGGAACCGTTCTGCCGGAATCTGGCAAGATCTTCTTGTCGCTCTCCGCCAACCACAAAGAATCCGCCGAATCACTCGGCAAGTCTTTGATCGAATTGGGCTTCGAACTGCTGGCCACCGAGGGCACCGCGGTCCGTTTGGAAGAATCCGGCGTTGCCGTGACCCGAGTGAAGAAGCTGTCCGAAGGTCACCCCAACCTGATCGACTACCTGAAAAACGACGACGTTCAGTTGATCTTGAACACTCCATCGGGCAAGGGAGCTCGGACGGACGAAGGCAAGATCCGAGCCGCAGGCGTTCAACACGGCGTGCCCTGCATCACCACTTTGGCCGCCGCTGAAGCCGCCGTGCGA
>NZ_DDGH01000006.1:44149-65234 GCF_002337565.1 Rhodopirellula sp. UBA1907
GCTGAAGCCGCCGTGCGAGCGATGGTCGCCATGCGTGACACACCGATGGAAGTCGAATCGCTGCAACGCCGGTACGCACAAAACGCCTGATTGCAGTGTGAACGTTTCAAGAAACAGCCGCCATTGAGCGGCTGTTTCCGTTCACAGAGGATGCGTTGAGTCATTAACATGGGGGTCCTCTACTCCCATTTTCTCAGGCGACGACGACATGACTCATCGATTGAATGGTTCGTTGACACTCCTGGTCGGCATGCTGTTATTTGGCATGGCAATATGCGACTCATTGCTGACCACGTCTTCTGCCTCAGCAGCTGAACCGGTTCGTTTCAGCTCGAAGGTTGGCGAAATGGTCACCTACAAAATCAACATTCAGATCGGCATCGGTAAGGACGCTGGCAAATACCCCGGCACGTTGACTTATCACGTCAAATCCGCCACGCCGGAATTGATCCAACTGAACGTGACGGGCGACCTGCAGGGCAAACACTCCCGCTCCCACTCATTCTTTCGCAGTAGCAGCGACTCGCCTTTGCCGACTCTCGAATCAGTTTCATGCCGGGGAGCCTTGTTGGGCATCACCCCGAGTGGCAAAGTCGAGGTGGTACAACGAGACGAGATGATGGGCCTTCTACTGGGAACGCTTGGCCAACTTGCTATCGCTCCATTGCCTCCAGCCGATGCGGTTCCCGTCAATCAACGCGCAGCCGACAACGGTGCCGATGTGGCGGTGACTTGGGATGAATCCGACACAACCACCATCGCGCGTGTCAGCAGCCCCTTTGGAATGACACCATCGTTCGCCAGCCACGCGGGTCTGAACAACAAAAAGCTTTCCATCGCGACCGAGAAGTGGAAGTACGTCGCTCATCCAGCGGTTCGCAACCGGATGAAGATTGACCACCAATACGAGTTATCCGCTCCTGAATCCGATCCACCGCTGAAGATGCAGGGTGAAGGCATCGCGTTCTTCAACTTGGACGATGGCTTCTATGAACAACTGCAAATCAATCGGGTGATCTTCCAAGCTGAGGATGGTGTGGAAGTGAAGGTTCCCGTTTCCATTTCGCTTGTTCGTGAAACGGAACAGGAACGCGCCGCCAAAATCGCTGCGGCGAAAGAAGCGACTCTCAAACGCACGCGTCCATTCACGGACGCGGAACGCAAGCAGTGGCTGCAAGCGTTGGCCCCGGGTTCGTCTGTCGCTGAGGCTCACCGTGCCATGTCAGAACTGAATTCCAGGAATCAACGACAAGACCCCGAGCTCGCACAAGCACTCTTGAAACGGGCAGAAATCTCCGACAACAACCTGAAATACTTTTACTATTCGGCGGCGGCTCGCTACGACGAATCGATCAAGCAGATGGCGGAAGACCGTCGCGATTACAGCCGCGGGATTGGAACGGTGAAGCGGACCGGTGGCCCGGTCACCACGGCCAGCCGCTTGGTTGTGGGCCAGATCCTGGCGAAATCACGCGAACGGTTCAGCGGTTTCGAAGCGGTGGAAGTGAAAGAGATCCACGAACGCAACGAAGTCTCGGTCCAGTCCGTTGGTGGGCATGGCCGCATCGAACGCGTCAAAGTCTCGCTGTTGCGATACCCACCCGACACGGTCGAGCAGCCTGTCGACACACGGCCCGCCCCACGAACTCGGCGTGTGGCTCCGAAACCCAAGGTTGTGGTGAATGAACCGGAAGGGATGGAAGAAGCTGATTCCGAATTTGAAATGGATGCGATCCGAACTTGGACGGACAAAACCGGGAAGTTTAAAATCGAGGCGTCGTTCCTAGCGATCAAGGACGACAAGCTCCGCCTGAAATCCGCCGACAACAAAACCATCGAAGTCCCACTGGCAGCACTCTCAGAAAAAGACGCCGACCTCGCCGAACGATTCCAAAAAGAATCCGAAGCCGCCGCCAATCCATTCCAAGTCGTAGCAGAATGACTCGCCGATTTAGGCCCAATGGTCAGGACGTCCGCGGCGAAGGCAATTGAAAAAGTTAAATTGACAATTGTAAATTTCAAATTGTTGGTTGGAGGACAGCTACTTCGGGTTCTGGAGATTTGTTTTTGCCGTCACAACAGATTTCCCAATGATGTTGCACAGTTGGATGCACTCATCGAGAAGCGGTTTGATGCGGTCATCGGAAAGCATCTCCGACTTCAAAATTAGCTTGACCCAAGTTCGCGATTCACGAAGCTCCTTCAACGCGATCCCCAGCTTGTGAACGAAGTCCTTCTTGCTTTCAGCGGCACACGCTTCGGCATAGTTGGGTGCGGGCGAAGTGCCACTTCGCACCAGCTGGCCAGCGATGTGCCGCCCCAGGCGGGTCTCCGGCAACGCTTCGACCAATTTCCCGACGCGTGTCGCAAAATCCAGTAGCCGATCTTCCAAATCTTCACCACGCTGATCCATTGGGTCGCTCGCCGGCAGGAGACCAATCAAATTTACAATTTCCAATTGTCAATTTAACTTTTTCAATGACCGCAATCGGCAAGCAAAGCCATTTTCAATTTGCGTGCTGCCTCTCGCGTCTCATGGGAAGACTCCCCCGGAGCCCTTGCTACGAACTCGCCCCGGATGGGGCCGTCATCAGTAGCTCGGGGTGGAAGCCCCGAGAACGGGTTTCGGAGACATGGTTCCCAGGGAACTCGACTGGCTTAGAATCTAGGGCTCGCGACCGCGAAATGGGGTCGTTTTTCGTCAGCCCTTCTCGTCATCCGTCTGATTTGAATGACTTCCGATCTCACTGCCGCCACCGATTCTCCCGCCGAACCGCCGGATCGTTCGAAGTACCGTCTGTTAGTGGTCGACAATGAAGCTGCCCACGCGCGAGCGATGACGGAGAGTCTGGAGAAGGTCGGCTACGTTTGCGAAGTCGCAACCAGCGGCCCCGATGCGGCCGCCCTGATCCAGCGAGAAACGTTCGACATCATCATCACGGACATGGTGATGAACGACGTTGACGGAATGAAAATCCTCGCCCTGGCAAAGGAACGGCTGCCCGAATGCGAAGTCGTGATGGTAACCGGGCACGCGACGGTTCCGATTGCTGTCGAAGCGATGCAGCAAGGCGCGTTCAATTTCCTTGAGAAACCGATCACTCCCAGTCGCCTCCGGGCGATCGTCGAAAAAGCGGCCGAGAACGTCGAACTGCGACGAACAAACACCGAGTTGATGCAGCGACTCGATGAACGATTCGGTTTCGAAGGCATCATCTACACCAGCAAAAAAATGCAGACGGTCATCGATCGTTTGCGACGCATCGCGGCCACCGACGCTACCGTGCTGATCACCGGTGAATCCGGAACCGGCAAAGAGATGGTGGCACAAGCCATCCACCAAAACAGCCCTCGTAAAAACAAACGCATCGTCGCGCTCAACACACGGGCGGTGTCCGAGAATTTGGTCGAGAGTGAACTGTTCGGCCACGTCAAAGGATCCTTCACCGACGCTGTCTCCGACCGAGAAGGTGCGTTTGAATATGCCAACGGCGGCACGCTGTTCTTGGACGAAGTCGGCGACATGCCGATGAGCACCCAGATCAAGCTGCTGCGAGTGCTGGAAGAAAGCCAAATCACTCGCGTCGGTGGGAACAAGTCGATCAAGGTCAACGTTCGCTTGATCTCGGCCACCAACCGCCCACTCGAAGAAATGATCGACGCGGGAACATTCCGAAACGACCTTTACTTTCGACTCAAGGTGGTGACGATCGAGTTGCCGCCGTTGCGGGAACGCCGTGACGATGTGATCGCGTTGATGGACCATTTTCGCAAAATGTTCTTGCGGCGGCATGGCAAATCGTCTGCCCATTTCACTCCCGCGGTGACCAAGAAATTCTTTGCGTACGATTGGCCCGGCAACATCCGCCAGCTTCGAAACTTTGTCGAAACCATGGTGGTGCTGGACACCGACGGGTCGCTCGACGAAGACGATCTGCCGCCGGAGTTGATCGACAACGCACCTCAAGAGGGCGAAGAGTCGCAAGGCCCCGCTTTGATCGAAGGCAACATGAATTTCGTCGGCAGGCCGCTGGCTGAAATTGAACGCTGGGCAATCGAAGAGACGCTAAAACTAACCGGCAACAATCGCGAAGAAGCAGCGAAAATCCTTCAAATTGGCGCTCGAACGCTCTATCGCCGACTCGACCAATACAAAAAAGATGAAGACGAAGCGGAAGCCAAATCGTAGACATCCGACTCGACAATTCACCGCTTCTCGACCAGCAACTTCCTGTCCTTTCAATCGCCACCGGATCCAAGAATGCAACCTTTGCCTTTCCCTTCGTTGACCCTGACCGCCGAAGCCAAACTCGACCTCGCCAAAGCAGGCGTGCTGGTCCTCGGCGTCGAACCGGCCAGCGATGCAGCGGAATCATCCGACGGCAAAGCAACCGCGAAATGCGTTGCCATCTCGGCGTTGCCTGAATCGCTCGCCAAGACCGTTCAAAACGCGTGCGACTCCGGCGAAGTGAATGGCAAACCGGGTGAGCTGACCAGCTTCGCAACCGGCGACGCTCAAACACCATGGATCGTGCTCGCTGGTCTAGGCGCAAGCGACAAACGAACTCGCGGTGCCGCAATTGAACTGGGTGCCGCCGTGATTCGCAGCTTGGCCAGCAAACCTCGCCAGCAGATCACGTTCGCATTGGGCGATGGAGTCGCTGCCGACAACCACGACGCCGTTGTTGCCGGTGCAGTCTCCGGGTGCGAAGGCCAACACCTGTATCAACGCGAACCATCTGTCTCGGTTCCCGACGCGATCGCGTTTGTTGGTTACTCAGCCGAAGCCGTTTCGCGAGGCGAAAAGCTCGGCCAATCGATCAACCACACACGGCGTCTGGTCAACGAGCCACCGTCGATCATGAACCCAACCGGCTTCGCTCAATACGCTGAAAAGATTGCTAGCGATTGCGGACTGAAGTGCGAAGTCTGGGATGAGAAAAAACTGGAAGCTGAAAATTGCCGAGCCATCTTGGCGGTCGGTCGAGCATCCACCAGCCCACCGCGTTTGGTAATGCTGCGTCACGACGGCGGTGGCGATGAAGCCCCGCTCGTGATCGTCGGCAAAGGCGTCACGTTTGATTCTGGTGGATTGTCACTTAAACCCAGCGAAGGCATGGTCGACATGAAGTGCGACATGGCCGGTGCCGCGACCGTCGTTGGTGTGATGAACGCACTCGCAAAGCTAAAGGTGCCACGCAACGTCATCGGGCTGTGCGGGCTGGCCGAAAACATGGTCAGTGGCGACAGCTACAAACTCGGCGACGTGATCGAGACCCGCAGCGGCAAGACGATCGAGATCCTCAACACCGACGCCGAAGGTCGCGTCGTATTGGCTGACACCCTGGACGTTGCCGTGCAACAAAAACCCCAAGCCATCGTCGACCTCGCCACGCTGACCGGTGCCTGCATGGTTGCCCTCGGAATCGACGTGGCCGGGTTGATGACCAACGACCAAGCCCTTTGCGACGCGGTTCAAAGTGCTGCGGAATCCGAGTGCGAACCTGTTTGGCAATTGCCGATGTTCTCGCTGTACGACGACAAAGTCAAAAGCAAAGTGGCCGACATCAAGAACGTCGGCGAAGGACGCTGGGGCGGCGCCATCACCGCCGCGAAATTCCTGGAGAACTTTGTCGCCGACGTCCCTTGGGTTCACATCGACATAGCTGGCCCAGCCTTCGTTGACTCGCCCAAACCTCATCGCGACGCAGGTGCCACCGGCGTGATGGTACGAAGCCTGGTCCGCTGGATCGAAAACGCATCGTAAGCAGCCACGGAGCTTGCTCGTAACCGGATTCCCCAGAATTCGGTTCACGGCGCCCGTAGGCCATGTCCCACATGGCACCCACGCCGATGCTTTGGAACAAAGCGAGGCGTCATCGAAATGTTTTCGCAAGACCAACGTTCACCGGCTAAGAACCATCGCCAGGTGAAACCTGGCCTACTGTGGCCACGTCAATTCGTAGCCGGATTCGCCAAGAATTCGGTTCACGACACCCGTAGGCCATGTCCCACATGGCGCCCACGCCGATGCTTTGGAACAAAGCGAGGCGTCACCGAAATGTTTTCGCGAGGCCAGCGTTCACCGGCCAAGAACCATCGCCAGGTGGAACCTGGCCTACAGCAGCTTCGAGTTGCATAACGCGAATTTTCGCGGGACCGAAAGACTTAGCGGTGCGGCGCAAGCCGCCCGGTGAGAAACCGGAGGGCTCGCGCCCTTCCGCTACTTCCATTCACGCATTCCGCGGCCCTATCAAGCAATCAGCGGCTCAATCACCTTGCCGCCGAACTGGCTGAGTTGCTTGAAGCGGCCGGCGTGATAGTACGTCAGCTTGTTGTCATCGAGCCCCAACAACCGCAGCAACGTGACATGGAAGTCACGAACCGGCCGCACCTCTTCGACCGCCGTCATCCCAGTCTCATCGGTCGCGCCGATTGTGTGTCCCGCGTTGACGCCTCCACCGGCCATCCAAATCGTCATCGCGTTGGCGTTGTGATCGCGTCCGTACGCGGTCCCGCCGCGAACGCCGTTGTCGGGTGAGCGTCCGAATTCGCCGCACCACACGACCAAGGTGCTCTCGAGCAATCCGCGTTGCTTCAAGTCTTGGATCAAGGCTGCGATGGGTTGGTCAACACCTCGCACCAAATTCCCGTGAGCCCGTTCGATGTAATCGTGGCTGTCCCAGGTCCCGTTGTACAACTGAACGAAACGCACTCCCTTCTCAACCATCTTGCGAGCCAACAAACACTTGCGTCCAAAAGCATCGGTGGCATCGTTCCCGATCCCATACATAGCGAACGTTTCCTTCGTCTCGCCGGAAAGGTCCATCGCTTCGGGAACTTCCGTCTGCATCCGAAACGCCAACTCGTAACTTTCCAGACGCGCAGACAATTCATCATGCTCGGGATGCTTGGCAGCGTGTCGCTGATTCATCCGCGAAAGCAGGTCCAGATTCAATCGCTGCCTCGTTCGGCTGACTCCAACCGGTGGCTGCAGATCCAAAATGGGTGACCCTTTGGCTCGCAGAGGCGTGCCTTGATAGAACGCCGGCAGATAACCATTGCTCCAATTCGCCGCTCCGCCTTGTGGGTACGAAACCTCTGGTAACACGATAAACCCAGGCAGACTCTGGTTCTCGGAACCAAGCCCATAAGTCACCCAAGCACCAATGCCGGGATCACCACCAAAGCGGTTGCCGCAGTTCATTTGATACATCGCGGTGGGATGATTGACGCTGTCGACTTGGCAGCCACGGTAGAAACAAAGCTCGTCCGCGACCTTCGGCAGATGCGTCCAGTTGTCCGCCATCGGCGCACCGCTCTCGCCGTGTCGCGAAAAAGAAAAGGGGCTTTGAACGAAGTAACGTTTGCCGCTTTCCATCGCGGATTTCTGTTGCCCTTGGCGAACAAACTCCTGCAAGTGCAACTGGTTGAGTTTGGGCTTGGGATCGAACGTGTCGATGTGCGACGGACCACCTTCCATCATCAAGAAAATACAGTTCTTCGCTTTGGCTGGAACATGCCCAGGCTTGGGCTGCATCGGTGCGGCTTGGCTGTCCTGATCGCGTGTGGCGTCCGCGGAGGCTTCGTCCGCCAACATCGATGCCAGCGCAATCCCACCCAGCGACGTTCCCATCCGAAACAAACTTTCGCGTCGTGGCATCACAAACATCACATCCACCTCATCAAGGACGAACCACGCCGAATAACATCAATACACATAGACAAACTCGTTGCAGTTCAGCAGCACCAAACAAACGTCCGCCAACGCCCACGTGTGGCGATCCACATCGGCCGGTTGCAAATCGGGTTGAAAGTCCACGTTGGCGTGCAAGTGTTCAACAAACTCAAACTTCTCACCAGTGTTCTCTTCCACCGCCTTGCGAACCACTTCCAAAGGCGGCCGGGAACGTTCGGGTGGCGACGCCGGAAGAATTTCTTGCACGCGAGACCAGTGTGCCAGCATCTCATTCATCTCTTCGCTCGAAGGCGATCGAGACAATACCAGTTCAAAACACCGGGTGATCGCGTCCTCGTCCGATTCCGTTTCGCGACGCACCCGATCCGCGAGCGCCAAAGCACGAGAGTGCGTGCTTTGCCCATTGAAGAGGCTGAAGACTTGGGGCGTGACCGTGGAGGCGGAACGTCGCTCACAGGAGAAATCGGGCGACGGCACATTGAACACTTCCAGGAACGGGGCAATCAATCCGCGAAGCTTCAACACATAAATGGATCGCCGGTGCCGGTCCTCGGGTTTGGGATTGGGAACCCAAGCGGCGGCGAACGTCCCCATGACTTGCCGAGGCTGCAACGCAACCTCCTGATTGATCTCGGGGCGACATGGGATCCCGCCCAACACCGGGTTCAGTTCTCCGGTCACGGCCAACATCGAATCCCGCAATTCTTCGGCACTCAGCCGTCGCGTCTTGAACCCTTGATATGGCTGAGTCGATGCGTTGGAACTGGAACGACAATACACGTCTGAGTTCATAATCCGGCGATGCATCGCTTTGATCGACCAGTTCTCTTCCACCAGTGTGGCCGCCAACCAATCCAGTAGCTCTGGATGCGTCGGTGGTTTTCCCGTGGCACCAAAGTTGTTAGCATTGCCCGCGATGGCGTCTCCGAAATGCCATTGCCACAATCGATTGACGATCACGCGAGACGTCAAAGGGTTTTCGGGTGCCGCCACCCAATTGGCGAATGCGGCCCGGCGTCCTTCAATAGCAACCGGAATGTCCGCCGAGACTTGGTTCTCAATCACGCTCAGCACGCCTGGCGAAACCGCTTCGCCGGCCGAAAAGGGATCACCGCCGGTCAAGATCACGCTGGATTCCAGCTCTCCCTTCGTCCACCGATCCTTTGGCATTCGAATCGGACTCATGACCGAAGTTCGCGAAACGGTTCGTCCGCTGTAGACAGCCAAAGCATACGGCTGGTAGCGATCTTGTTCCCAACGCAAACGTTGCAGTCCCTTTCGTGCGACGCGTTCCTTCCCAAATTGCTCCGGCGTGAACCCGACCAACTTGGGCGGGTAGTCGCTCTCAGGAATTCCCGCCGCTCGCATCGCATTGCGAGCGGATGTGAACAGCGATTTCACTTTCCCCTTGGATCGCAAACGTTTCAGTTCCTCGTTCCAAGCAGCCGGGTCCTTGCCGTTTTCCTGAAACCAAAGTTGCGAGTTATCCAAGAGCACCTGTTCGATTTCCTCAAGCGTTCGCTCGTGAATATGTTTTGAACGATCGAGATAACGTTTCTCATCAAAGCCAGCCCGGTTCTCTTCGTCTAAGAAATCAGCCTTTCGTTCGGCGAGCTGTGTCGTCGCGAAGACCGCTTGGACGGAGTAATAATCTCGCGTCGGGATCGGATCAAACTTGTGATCGTGACAGCGAGCACACTGCAAGGAATGCCCCAAAAACGTTTCACCGACGCTGTTGGTCACATCGTCGAGGAATCTTTGACGAGCCACCTTGGCGACCTCCATCGAAGTCAACTCCCAAGGTCCCATCCGCAAAAAACCGGTGGCGATCAAACACTCGGGATCGTTGGGATCGATCTCGTCGCCCGCGATCTGTTCTCGAATGAATTGGTCGTACGGCTTGTCTTCGTTGAAGGAGCGGATGACGTAGTCGCGATACCGCCACGCGTTCCCCCGTTCGAAATCATTCGCAAATCCGGAGGAGTCGGCGTAGCGAACGACATCCAACCAATGCTGAGCCATCCGCTCGCCGTAGTGAGGTGACTGCAGCAATCGCTCGACCAACTTTTCAAATGCCTCATGGTCGTCAGCCGGGTCTTGGAAAAAACGTTCCACCTCCGAAGGCGTCGGCGGCAATCCGGTCAAGTCGTAAGTCGCTCGGCGAATGAGGGTTCGACGATCGGCACGCGGTGCCAGGTCGGTCCCGTCAGCCAAGCCGTCTTCGATCACGACATCGATCGGATTTCGATCCGTCTTCAACGCAGGCTTCTGCACCGGTTGATAGGCCCACAATCCGGTCGGGTCATATTTCCGGTTCGTCCAATGTTCATCAAGCCCACCGGACGTTGCGACAGCGATGCCATCTTCGGCGGACCATTCGCTTTCATAGGCCGCTTGGATCTCGGCCACGCGATCCTCGTCCGGCCAAACCGCACCGGACGCAATCCAGTCTCGCAGCCATTCCAGTTGCTGCTCTGAAAGTTGCTCAGCTTCCTTGGGTGGCATCTCCGACCAATCATCGCTGGTTCGGGTCGATGCGAGATACAAAGGGCTGTGTTCCGGCTCACCAGGAACAACCGCGGCTTCCCCGCTGTCGCCGCCAACTTTTAAGCCAGCGAACGAACGCAAATCCAACGAGCCTTCGATCAACTCCGGGTCCTGCCCATGACACCCCAAACACTTTTCGCGAAGCAGCGGTGCCACCCGGCGAACGAACAACGCTTCGGATTCAGACACACGCGACGATTCTGCGATGTCATCGGCAAACACATGGCCACCCAACAAGATCGCCAGCAACAACAGCGTCAGCGGTTTTCCGAGGGTCGTCAGAATACGAACTCGCATGCGATGTTGGGCCACGGGTGAATGAATCCTTCGCGTCCTGCCAGACGCATCGGGTTTGAGTTTGGGAGGTCAACCGAACTCAACCAGGGTAACCCATGCTGACGCCTGATGCTCTATGGAGCCCTGTTCAACCGACGAAAACGCCACTGAAAAACTGGCCCCATTCGACGCTTCGTAAGTTCTGTCCCACACACACGATCGGTCAAACGAGCAAACCACTTTCGCGATTCCATCGCCACATTGGCATCACGTTCAAACGACAAGTCCGCCTCGGGGAATACGATGGTTGACCTCGATTGCAATTGTCCCCACACCATTCCGATCATCAGCCACTCCATGCACCATCGAATTTGGATCCTCCTCGCCGCCTACCTGACGACTTGCTCTCCTGCATGGGCTCAAACCGCGAAAGAGTCTCGCCCCAACGTGATCTTGGTTGTGACCGATGACCAGGGTTACGGCGACATGTCATGCCACGGCAACCCTTGGCTCAACACACCCAACCTGGATCGGCTCGCAACGCAAAGTGTGCGACTGGAAAACTTTCATGTCGATCCGGTTTGCACACCCTCTCGAGCCGCATTGATGACGGGCCGCTACTGCACGCGAGTGGGTGCGTGGGCGGTCACCGAAGGCCGCCAGTTGCTCGATCCCGACGAAACAACCATGGCCGAAATTTTTCGCGACTCGGGATATCGGACCGGCCTGTTCGGCAAGTGGCATCTGGGAGATCCACCACCATTTGCACCTCGCGAACGAGGTTTTGAAACCGTGGTTCGTCACATGGCGGGCGGGGCAGACGAAATCGGAAACCCGACCGGCAATGATTACTTCGACGACACCTACTATCGAAACGGAACGCCGGAATCGTTCGACGGATACTGCACCGACATCTGGTTCGATGAAGTGATGGACTTCATCCAGGAGGAATCCGAACAACCGTTCTTCGTTTACCTTCCAACCAATGCGATGCACAGTCCCTACCTGGTTGCCGATCGTTATTCCGACCCATTCGAGCAGCAAGGGATCGAACCGAAGCGTGCCGCGTTCTATGGGATGATTCAAAATTTTGACGAGAACCTTGGCCGACTGCTGAAGAAGCTCGACCAAGACAACCTGCGCGACAACACGTTGCTGGTTTTCATGAGCGACAATGGCACGGCGCAAGGAGCCAGCGAACAAAATCGGAAGGACGGATTCAACGCGGGCATGCGAGGCAAGAAGGGCTCGGTCTACGAAGGCGGACACCGTGTTCCCTGCTTTGCAAGTTGGCCTGCGAAGTGGGACGGCAATCGCCGAGTCCACCAATTGACTTGCCATCGTGACTGGTTACCAACCCTGATCGATCTTTGTGATCTGAAGCGACCAGCCGACGTCTCCTTCGACGGGCGTTCGATGGCGGGACTGCTCGGTGGTTCTTCCCAGCAGTGGCCAGAACGAACCCTGATCATTGAACGTCAATCAGACATCGTTGTCTCCGCAACGAAGACGCAGGGCAGGGCACAGCCACCTTTTGCTGTGCTGACAGACCGATGGCGATTGTTTCGCGACGAACTGTACGACATTCGAAACGATCCCGGGCAATTCAAGAACATCGCCGCCGAGCATCCTGAGGTGGTGCGTGAACTGCGTGCTGCGTATGACGCCTACTTTGAGGACGTTCACGGAAGCCGCAAGGACGCGGTTCGGTTCATCGTCGGCAAGGACACCACGCCCACACTGATCACGGTCCGAGACTGGCACCCGACCGAAGGGAGAGTGATTTGGAAACCGTCTCAATTGCCGGACAACGATCTGCTGATCAACGGTTTCTGGGAAATTGAAGTCGCGGAAGCGGGGCGATACAGCATTGAGCTACGACGATTCCCCGATGACGCGTTGGCTCCCATCCAAGCCGACCAGGCTCGCCTTCGCCTGGGTTCGATCGAGCAAACCCAAACGCTGAAGCCGGAAGAATCATCCGTCACCTTCGAGATCGACCTCGCCGCTGGTCCGCATCGATTGCAGACCTGGTTGCGTGACGCGGCCAGTCAGAAAATTCGCGGGGCATACTTTGTGGAATTCACACGCATCGAGCCGAGCGATTTGTCTTCGCGTCGATGAAGGCAAGAGCGCGGAGTGGACGTCTGTTTTTGCCGGGCTTGGAAGCCCAGCGTACTGTTCTCGCTCGCGCCGGGCTTGGAAGCCCAGCGTACTTTGTCCGTACAACGGGCTTCCAAGCCCGTTGAATCAACTACCGACCAACTAAACTCACTCCTCCGCTGCCCCGGTTCCCTCCCCACATCCTCACGTACCCCATGCACCTGGCACCCTCCTTCTCATCGCATTCCATCCGCACCCAACGCAGCAACTGCCTGTGGATGCTCGCAACAGTCATCGCGTGCATTGCCAATCACGCGGCGCCGGCAAACGCGGAAACGCAACCCAAGCCTTCCAAACCCAATGTGTTGTTCATTGCCGTCGACGACTTGGCATCGACGCTGGGTTGCTACGGCGATGTGGTTGCCAAGACACCCAACATCGACCGATTGGCGGCGACTGGAACCTGTTTCCGCCGAGCGTACAACCAACTGCCGCTTTGCAATCCCACGCGAGCGTCGGTGATGACCGGACTGCGTCCCGATCAAATCAAAGTCTACGACCTCGACCGACATTTTCGCGACGAAGTTCCAAACGTCGTCACGTTGTCGCAAGCATTCCAGCAGGCCGGTTACTTCGCCGCTCGAGTCGGCAAGATCTATCACTACAACGTGCCGGCCTCGATCGGAACGGACGGCTTTGATGACCCGCCATCATGGAACGCAACGGTCAATCCCAAGGGACGCGACAAGGACGAAGAACACCTCATCTTCAACGCGGAACCGCACCGCAAGATCAGTGGTGCACTCAGTTGGTTTGCGGCTGATGGCGAAGACAATGAACAGACCGATGGCATGATCGCGACGGAAGCTATCCGCATCATGCGAGAAAAGAAAGACGAACCATTCTTCTTGGGTGTCGGTTTCTTTCGACCACACACACCTTATGTCGCACCGAAGAAATACTTTGACATGTACCCGCTGGAGTCACTGCGATTGCCCTTCGCTCCCGCCGGTGATCGCGATGACATTCCTACGGCGGCGTTCGCTCACAATTGTCCGGTTCCCAACTATGGGCTCGATGAACCAACGCTGTTAAAAGCGACCCAGGCTTACTACGCGTGCGTTTCGTTTGTCGACGCTCAAGTCGGACGCTTGCTCGCGGCTCTCGAGGATTTGGAACTGGCCGACAACACGATCGTGGTTTTCTGGAGCGATCACGGTTACCACCTTGGGGAACACAACGGAGTCTGGCAGAAGCGAACGCTGTTCGAAGAAGGAGCCCAAGCACCGTTGATCATTCGCGGTCCATCGCAAACAGGACACGGGTCCTGCAATCGGATTGTCGAGTTCGTGGACATCTACCCGACGCTCACCGATCTGGCTAGCATCGATTCACCCAGCGGTTTGGCCGGTCGCAGCTTGAAACCATTGCTGAACGATCCGGTCGCCCAGTGGAACGGCACGGCGATCACGCAAGTCTTGCGTCCCGCGGACGATCGATTGCCCGAGCAAGTGATGGGATGCAGCATTCGCACGCATCGCTACCGATACACCGAATGGGCTGAAGGCCGGCACGGGGTCGAGCTTTACGACCACCAAAGCGATCCGAACGAATTCGAGAACCTGGCCGAGAATCCGGATGAGCGAGCTCTTGCTGCCATCCGGCGATTGCGTCCGTTGCTGCGAGCCAAAGCGTCGGGTGAGATCCCGACGGTTCCGGTCAATCCGGCTCGGTTGTAGTGCATTGAGCTAGATTTCGCCGGGCTTGGAAGCCCAGCGTACGTTTTGCTGGTCGCCGGGCTTGGAAGCCCAGCGTACTCTCGCTCGTACAATGGGCTTCCAAGCCCGTTGCACTCAACAACTACCGATTCACTCGTCGGTGACGCAGCCTTCGCTGGCGCTCTTCACGCACTTGATGTACTTGTAGAGCGTTCCGCGAGTGGCTTTCAGTGGCGGTGCGGTCCACTTGGATCGACGAGCTTCCAATTCCGCCGCGTCGACTTCCAAATCCAACGAGTTCGTTTCGGCATCAATCGTGATCGTGTCGCCATCTTCGATCAACGCGATCGGACCACCGACTTGGGCTTCGGGCGTGATGTGGCCGACGATGAAGCCATGGCTGCCGCCGCTGAAACGGCCGTCCGTCAGCATCGCGACGTCGCTTCCCAAACCAGCACCCATGATGGCACTGGTCGGAGTCAACATCTCAGGCATGCCGGGTCCGCCCTTGGGTCCTTCGTAACGGATCACGACGACGTCGCCCTTTTGAATTTGCTTTTGCTCCAAGGCTGCGAGCATCAGCTCCTCGTTGTCATACACACGAGCCGGTCCGCTGAATTGCAGCCCTTCTTTCCCGGTGATTTTCGCGACAGCGCCTTCGGTTGCCAGCGAGCCCTTCAGGATTCGAATGTGACCTGATTTTTTGATTGGCTCTTCGACCGTCGACACGATTTTTTGACCGGTCTTCAAACCAGGCAAATCGGCCAAGTTCTCGGCCAGAGTCTTGCCAGTGACGGTCATGTGCTCGCCTTTGATCATGCCCTTTTCGAGCAAGTACTTCATCACGGCGGGCGTGCCACCAACGCTGTGAAGGTCTTCTTGCACGAACTTGCCGCTGGGTTTCAAGTCGGCCAAGAACGGTGTGCGATCGCTGACCGATTGGAAGTCTTCGATCGTCAATGGTACATCAACACTGCGAGCCATCGCGATCAAGTGAAGCACCGCGTTGGTGCTGCCACCGAGAGCCATCAACGTCACCATCGCGTCTTCGAATGCGCCGCGAGTCATGATGTCGCGAGGCTTGATGTCTTTCTTCAGCAGTTCCAGGATGGCCAGACCAGCTCGTTTGCATTCCTCTTTCTTTTCAGGATGCTCAGCAGGGATGCTGGCGGAGTAGGGCAAGGCCATGCCCAAGGCTTCGATCGCGGTGGCCATGGTGTTGGCGGTGTACATGCCGCCGCAGGCTCCCGCACCGGGACAACTTCGACGAACGATTTCACTGCGTTCTTCTTCGCTGATTTGTCCGGCGATGTATTGGCCGTAACACTGGAACGCGCTGACAATGTCCAGCTTCTCGTCGCGGTAGCTGCCGGGCTTGATGGTTCCGCCGTAGACCATGATGGCGGGACGATTCAGGCGTCCCATCGCCATCAAACAACCAGGCATGTTCTTGTCGCAACCGGGCAGGGTGATCAACGCGTCATACCACTGAGCCCCCATGATCGTTTCGATCGAGTCGGCAATCAGATCGCGACTCTGCAAGGAGAAACTCATCCCGTCGGTGCCCATCGAGATGCCGTCCGAGACACCGATGGTGTTGAAACGCATGCCGACCATGCCGGCGGCGGTGACACCCGCTTTGACGTCCGCGGCAAGATCCAACAAGTGCATGTTGCAGCTGTTGCCCTCGTACCACATGCTGCCGATGCCGACTTGAGGCTTGTTCATGTCCTCGGAGGACATGCCGGTGGCGTAGAGCATTGCCTGCGACGCACCCTGGCTTTTCGGCTGGGTGATCTTGCTGCTGTACTTGTTCAGTGCATTGGAATCGGATTCAGGCTGAGACGCGGTCATGAGATCGTTTTGGCAGGGGAAAGCGGCCGGAGATGGGTGGCAACACCTTGAAAGGGTCAAAGAGTATGATCGGTGACATGAAAACTACAAAGACGGGGCAGTTCATCTCACGAACACCCCAGACAAAGTTCCCTTCTCTACCGTTCGGAATTGAGACCGGTTTCAATTCAAAAAAGCGAATTTCGACCATGAGCACACCCCATTTGTTGTCCGCGAAAGTCTCGTTTGCTCATGTCACCGCGGCGTTGATGTTGGCGGTCGTCTGGGTGGCGGCGGGGCAGGGCACTCAAGCCCAAGACCAACCCAAATTGGCGACCACGGCGGAGAAACCGAGCGAAGATCTCGGCGTCAGCGATGAAGAATTCAAAACTCGAAGCCGGTCGTTGTTTGACGGCCGAATCCTGGCGGGATTTGAGGGGGATGCTTCGTGGTTCCGGATCGAAGACGAATCGATCGTGGCAGGCCGTCTCGACCAACCGATTCCCAAGAACCAGTTTCTGGCCACGACCGAGAAGTTTGACAACTTCGAATTTCGGGCCGAAATTCGAATGCGTGGCGAAGGCCGCAACGCCGGGATCCAGTTTCGATCTCGACGCCCGAAGAAAAGCGACGATGTGCCTCCGCATGAGATGATCGGGTACCAGGCTGACGCGGGTTATTCCGCTGAACGATCCATTTGGGGTGCGTTGTACGATGAATCTCGACGGCGTCGGATGCTGCAATTGCCCGAACCGCCGTTCGAGGTCGAGTGGAAACAACCGGCGGCAGGGCAGGGCACTGCAAACAAAACATCCGAACAAGCCGATCAAGACTCACAATCAGCGACACCGGAACAAACCGACCGGCCCGAACAAACCGACTGGGTCAAGATGCGGATTGTATGCCACGGACCTCGAATCCAAATCAGCCTCAACGGTGTTCAGACGGTCGACTACATTGAAACCGAAGAAGGCATTCCCCAGGTTGGCGTGATCGCGTTGCAAATCCATTCCGGAAAACCCGCGGAAGCTTGGTATCGTAATCTGCGCATTCTTGGACTGGACTGATGGCATCCGACATTCGATTTGTTTACTTCGACCTCGGGAACATCCTGGTCTCGTTTGACCGCAACCTTGCCAGCGACAATGTGGCGGACTTGTTCGGTGGAACCCGCGAAGCGTCCGACGAAATCCTTCACGTTGGTGGTTTGCAAAATCAGCTGGAAACCGGACTGATCTCAGAAGAGGAGTTCGCCCAAGCGGTTCGTGATGCTTACGCGACGTTGGTGCAGCCCAATGGGATGGTCGCAACAGGCGACATCATGCGAGCGATCAGTGACATGTTCACACCGATCGAGTCGATGGTTGCCGTTCTGCAATCATTGCGTGAGGCGAAGGTGCCGATCGGAATCCTCAGCAACACGTGTGCGGCCCATTGGAACTGGGTCAACGGCCGAGGCTGGGAAATCATGAGCGGTCCATTCGACGTGCAAGTCGTCAGCTACGAGGCCCAGAGCATGAAACCGGACCGCGTCATTTATGAAACGGCAATGAAGTTGGCCAGCGAGTGCTTGGCAATGCGACCGGGCGAAGGCGACAATGCGGAATTGCGACCGGAAGAAATTCTCTTCGTCGACGATCGCGAGGAAAACGTGGAAGCCGCACTCGCTCACGGATGGAAGGCGGAAGTGTGTTTGGGCGGTGAACAGGCAATTGATGTTTTGCGACGACACGGATTCGATGTCCCTCTCGCATCCACCGCATAGGAAACCGAGTGAAGCACATGGACAATCCACTCTCACCGCGAAGCACCGCAACGGCTCCGCACATCAACACGGCAACCTCGCACATCGCGACGCCGCCGCTGGACAGTTCACCCAGAACCGTTGCCGCGATTGACATTGGCGCGACCAGCATCCGGATGGCCATCGCTGAAATCCTGCACGACGGCAGCGTGCGAACCCTTGAGTCACTGCTGCAACCCGTCGACCTGGGACGCGATGCATTCGAAACGCGACGATTGTCTCGCAAAGGCATCGAACGAGCCGCGGCGGTTCTGAGACGTTTCCGCCGAGTCCTGCGGGAATACGGCATCGACTCAACAAACGACATTCGCGTTGTCGCAACCAGCGCCGTTCGCGAAGCTAGCAACCGCGTGGCGTTCATTGACCGAGTTTATGTGGCGACCGGTTTGGACGTCGAACCGATCGACGAAGCCGAAGTGAACCGCATCACTTACATGGGCATCACGCCCCAGTTGATGGCTTTGGCGGAAACGGCCGAAAGCAAATCACTGGTGGTGGAAGTCGGAGGTGGCAGCACCGAGTTGCTCGTCATTCGCGGCGGCAACGTGTTGCACAGTGAGTCGTTTCGCTTGGGGTCGCTGCGATTGTTGCAAACGCTCGATGCATCGGGTGCCCGCGGCGTGCGCTGGCGAGAATTGCTGGAAACCCACATCCGCCGAATCCTGGTTCGGATCGGTGATCAGGTTCGCACGGACACGCAGCTGCACTTGGTCGCGATCGGTGGCGACATCCGATTTGCCGCTCACCGATTGATCGAAGATTGGGACGAAACCAATCTGGCTCGCGTTCCAGTCGACAAGCTTGAAGAACTGACCCAGCAAATCCTTGAAATGGGCGAAGACGCGGTCGTCAAAAAGTTTGGCGCGACCTTTGTCGAAGCGGAAACGCTCGCCCCGGCTCTGCTGGCTTACACGATGCTGGCACGGCACTTTGACTTGAAACACATCCTGGTCAGCGACATCAATCTGCGAGACGGGTTGCTGGCCGACATTGTTCAAGGCGGCAACTGGACCAGCGAATTTCGTCAACAAATCATTCGCTCGGCGGTGTCACTCGGACGCAAGTACCAAATCGACGAGATCCATTCGCGGGCCGTCGCGGAATTGGCTCGCCGTTTGTTTGAAGAGCTCGCCAAAGAACATCAACTGGACGCTCGCTACGAAGTGCTTTTGTACGTGTCGGCATTGCTGCACGAAGTCGGTTTGTACATCAGCCTGCACAGCAACCACAAACACGCTTACTACATCATCCGAAACAGCGAACTGTTTGGGCTGTCTCAGCAAGAGTTGATGTTGGTGGCGTTGGTCGCTCGGTATCACCGCCGGGCTTCACCACAAAGCAACCACGAAGGATACGGATCGCTTGACCGACACGACCGAGTGGCGGTGGCCAAGATGGCCGCGATTTTGCGATTGGCGATCGCGTTGGATGACACGCGCAGCGGCCGAATTCGCGAAATCAATGTGACGCAAGAAGGCAAGCGATTGGTCATCTCGGCACCGGGGGTCGACGATGTCTCGCTGGAACAAATCGCAATGCGAAGTCATTCCGGATTGTTCCAAGACATCTTCGGCAAACCTGTTCTACTGAGACCCGAGGTAAAGTGATGCCGGAGCAGCAAGTGTCCGCGAATAACAGCAAGCACTCTCGAACTGCCGCGACGTTTGCTGGCCGTGTTATTGGGATGTCCTGCGGTGCGGGGTTGGCCCATTCTCGCTTCGGATGGGTCTGCGTGTTGATGGCAATCGCAACACCCGCATGGTCACAATCACCTCGCTCTCCACAATCCTTTCTCAATCCATCTCCATCGACCAGTGACAGTTCCTTGGCTCAGCCTCCTCATTTGATACTGGGCCAAACCGGTTCGTCACGATCTGCCCGCGAAGATCATTACGCGGCTGCACGTCGCAAACTGGTTGAAACTCGAATTCGCACCGCGGGCGTGACCAACGAAGCGGTTTTGAAATCGATTGAGACCACGCCTCGACACGAGTTTGTTCCCGCGGCCGTGCGTGACAAAGCGTACTTCGACATGGCTTTGCCCATCGGCTCGGCACAAACGATCAGCAGTCCGTTCATCGTCGCGTCGATGACCGAAACGCTTGCCCCCAAACCGACCGACAAGGTACTGGAGATCGGCACCGGCAGTGGTTATCAAGCCGCCGTACTCAGTCCCTTGGTTGCGGAAGTCTATTCGATTGAAATTGTCGACGAACTCGGCAGGCGTGCGGCGGGAGTACTCAGCAAACTGGGTTATGAAAACGTCCACACTCGCATCGGGGATGGTTTCCTTGGTTGGCCGGAAGCCTCTCCTTTCGACAAAATCATCGTGACATGCAGCCCCGAGTCGGTGCCGGTTCCGCTGGTGGAACAACTTCGCGAAGGCGGATCGATGATCATTCCCGTCGGCGAACGCTATCAACAAACGCTGTACCGGATGACCAAACGTGATGGCGAGTTGGTTCGCGAACCGCTGCGACCGACACTGTTCGTTCCCATGACGGGCACGGCGGAGGACGCTCGCCAAACGCTGCCTGATCCCGCCAACCCCAAGGTCGTCAACCAAGATTTTTCCGATCCGCCCGGAACTGACGATCCGGAGGGATTTGTGCCGGGATGGTATTACGGTCGCCAAGTCGAACAGGTCGCACTGCCGGCAGACGGAGCGGAAGGTGCGAAGGATTCCGGGTTGGTACGGTTTGAAAACGAGACCCCCGGTTTGGGATCGCACTTGTTGCAAGGCATCGCAATCGACGGAACCAAAGTTTCTTTGATTCGCCTGTCTGCCCGCCTTCGAACCGAGAAAGTCGTGAAGGGGCCTGATCCGGATGCGTGGCCAATGGTCGCGATCAGTTTCTACGACGAGCTACGGCGTGACCTGGGAACGTTTTCGATGGGTCCGTATCGAGGAACCCGCCCGTGGCGTGACGACAGCCGTTTGGTGAGGGTCCCGCGGGCAGCTCGAGAGGGAATTGTGCGAATCGGATTGTTTGGAGCGACCGGGACAGTTGAGTTTGACCACGTCTCCATCGAGAAGATTGACTGAATGTCCAACGGACAAAGCATTCATCTAGGAACAAAGTCGCTTCCGAAAACGGCTCTTTC
>NZ_DDGH01000006.1:65307-75090 GCF_002337565.1 Rhodopirellula sp. UBA1907
CGCTTCCGAAAACGGCTCTTTCGAGCTCTTGGCCACCACAACGCAATCCGATTATTTTACCCAGTCTTCTTGATCGGCAACGCCGGTCCGCTATCCTGGCGACGGTGACGGGCCCCCAAATTTGATGGCCCGAATCTTCAATGTGCAATTCAAGCCGTTAAGTCGCTCACATTTGTGGTGGCGACCGATCGGCATCAGCAAGAGTCGCGTCAAAAGGATGGAGAATCGTTTATGAGGTGCATGCATTTGTTGGCATGCCTCACGTTGGCGCTCAGCATGAGCGTCACGGCAGAGGCGGGTGGCTCCTACGGGAGTTACGGCAGTAGCGGTGGCAGTGGCCTGGTCTACGGCAGCAGTGGCGGTAGCAGCGGCGGCGGATTGCTCGCTGGCCTGCGTGCTCGCATCGCAGCTCGCCACGCTGGTTCTTCGGGAGGCTCCGTGGGAGCTTCCTCGGGCGGATCGTCAGGTGGATACACCGCCGCATACGCATCCTCCGGTGGATCTTCAGGCGGTTCATCCGGCGGATACTCGCGTGGATCCTCCGGCGGTGGTTTGGCCGGTCACTTGCGTCAAAAAATCGCTCGCATCAAGGCTCGCCATCACGGCAGCAGCGGCGGTTACGTTGTCAAAGCGAACTACAGCAGCGGTGGCACGTCCTACAGCAGCGGCGGACGTTCGTCCGGCGGCAGCAGTGGCGGCTACTACGCTCCTTCGGTTTCGTATTCGTCCGCTTACTCGGGTGGCAGCAGCGGAGGCAGCTCCGGCGGAGTCAGCTACGCAGCTCCGATGAGCTACGCTCCTGCGATGTCGCACAGTGTTCCAATGATCGAATCGGCTCCGATTTACTCGGCACCGATCCAAGGCGAAACCATCATCGACGGTGGAGTTCCCATGGGCGAGACCATCATCGATGGCTCGATCATCGACAGCGGTGCTTCCTACGAAACTCGCAAGCCAACCCTGGATGACGACGCTGCTTTGTTGACCGTTGCAGTCCCAGTCGAATCGGCTCGCGTGACCGTCAACGGACACGAAACAACCAGCGACGGCATGGTTCGTCAATTCATGTCGCGTGGCTTGAAAGACGGTTACCTCTACACCTACGAAGTGGTCGTGACCTACGACGTCGAAGGTGAAGAACGTACCGACAAGCGAACCATCAAACTTCGTCCCGGCGACATGGAGCGTTTGGTATTCAACCAAACCGAAGCCGCTTCGGATGAAGAAGGCGACGAAGAAGAAGACCAATTCAGCGCGGTTGAAACAACTCAACCCGAAACGGTTGTTCAGCTTCACGTTCCCGCTGATGCAAAAGTCGTTTTGGCTGGCAACGAAACCAATGGCTTCGGAACGGTTCGCACCTTCCGCACCACTCAATTGGCCGCTGGCGAAAACTGGGAAAACTACACCGTTCGCGTGTTGTTGGAATCCAACGGTCGTCAACTGAGCCAAGAGCGGACCATCAATGTTGCCGCTGGCGACACCGTTGAACTAAACTTTGACTTCGACGACCAAGCCATCGCGATGCGATAAGCGGTCTCGAATCGAAAGAAACCATGAACCGCACCTGAGTGAATTCACTCGGGTGCGGTTTTTTCATGCGCCGACCCAACGCGAGGCCAAGTTATTAGCACGGCTCAAAAAAATTAGCCGACGTGCGTTAGCACCGGTTCCACGAAACAACCGGACCTAACGTCCAAAGCGAATCGGTGCAGTTTGAGAAACGGATTTGCCCCGCATCAAACTCACGGACGCGAGAAACAACCGCCGGAGTGACACTATAGTGGAACGTCGTGTTCGAACCATCGCGTTCGTTCGCTCTCCAACTCCCGCCGATCTCACTGCCGCCCACGTGTTTCTCTCTCAACCCACCACCGAAATCCGCAAATCCCAGACGATCTGGTTGCGAGCGTTGGTGTTGTTTGCGGGGCTACTTTCAAGCAATCACGCATGTGCGAACGGGTGGGGTGTCTTCTCGTCCGAACTTCGCCAAGCTGAATCAGAGCTCGAATCCGCCAAGGCTGAATTGAATCGGCTCGGCCCAGTCGTCTTGAGACAAACGTCGCCACATGTCGGTGGCCAATCTCAGATGCGAGCCACGCCACCACCGCAAGCCCCATGGATTCAGATCGATCTTGGCAGCGAACAGGCTTTTGATCAAATCCTTCTCGTCCCCGCGATCATCGGATCGGCAAACGAGGGATTGGAACCGTATGCGTTCCCACAGCAATTTCGAATTGACGCATCGAATTCAGAAGACTTCGAAACGTTTCAACTTCTCTATCACTCCGCGGAGCAGGATCTCGACACCAACAGCCCGCTTCCGGTCGTGATTGAAACACCGGGAGCGAATGCTCGGTACCTTCGTGTCACCGTCACGCAGCTTGCAAATGTGACCGGACGTTGGACGTTCGCGTTGTCGGAAATCATTGTGCTTCACGGCGATCGCAACATCGCTTTGGGTGCTTCTCCACAAATGATTGACTCCACCCGCCTGGCTCCGGTTTGGCACGAAAGCTATTTGGTCGATGGCCTGACGCCACTCGGCCCGCCGATCATGCCGCCTCGTTCGGCGGATGAATTGCCGACCTATGACGGTGTCTTTTTTCAGTCGGACAACGCGGGAGACGAAGTCTGGTTTCAGATCGACTTGGAGGAAAAGCTGACGTTCGATGAATTGCGGCTGTTCCCAGTTCATGCTCGACAAGGCGCGGACTACCCGGGATACGCATTCCCCCTGCGGTTTCGCATCGAAGCATCCGACTCCGAATCCTTCGACAACCCTCGCGTGCTTTATCGAACGCAGGCCAACTACGAGAACCCTGGCAACAACCCTGTCACCATTCCGGTGGCTGATGCCAGCGCTCGTTATGTCCGGTTCGTCAGCGAACGCGGCTCATTGGGAAACAGCAACAAAGTTGGTCTCGCGGAATTGGAAGTGCTACGTCGTGGCGTCAACCTTGCCGCCAGCAAGCCACTGACCGCGAAACATTGGCGTGGCGATCGGGCGTTGAGCTTGCTCGTCGATGGCGAATCCAGCTATGGAAAAATCCTGCCACTGAGCGAATGGTCCAAGCGTTGGAAACGCATTCGCGAATCGCGCCAAAGGATCCAGTCCACCGAGCAGAGCATCGAACAATTTACCGCTGTGGCCAAACAAAGGGCAGGGCGGACGGCGATCGTGCTGGGCACGCTGGCTGCTGCCGGACTGCTTTCGTTCGTCTGGATCCAGCGAAGACGTCGTTCGCACCAACGTGCAGACTTTCGAATGCGACTGGCTCAAGACCTGCACGATGAGATTGGAAGCAACCTCGCCGCAATCGCTCGGATCGGTGAAGTGGGCGAGGCGATCGACAACAACGCCGAGACGCAGGAAGACTGGCGTTCCATTCGCGAATTGGCTGGCGAATGCACCGAATCCATTCGCGAAACGTTGTGGTTATTGGGCGGTCCCAACCGAAACGAAGACTGCTTGGCCGATCAACTGCACGCCATCGCGAATCGCATGTTGCCGGGGCTGGATGTGCAATGGGAAGTGGATCCCCAGTTTCGTGAATTCAGCCCCAACGAAGCGACGCAGCGTGAACTGGTCATGACTTTCAAAGCGATGCTCGCCAACATCGCTCGCAGTGCCAACGCGACGATCGTCGCAATCTCAGCGAGCCCTCAAGTGAATGGTTGGCGGTTGCGGGTCGAAGACAACGGCGATGGCTTTGATGCGGATCAATGGGCCAACCGAATGGAAGTGCGTGGCATGGGATTGGACGGAATGACCAAACGAATCAAGAAGCTTGGCGGGTCCCTCACCATCGATTCGAAACCAGGGCAGGGCAGTCGCCTGACGATTGAGATCGCTTCCTAGCTGGGCGCCGCCTCTCGATCAGCGGTAGGCTCTGTGAACTGGCGTCGCCGACGTTTCCCCGTTCGCAATCATTGTTCCCACTAATCCGATGCTCGAAATTTGGATCATCGAAGACAACGTTCAATTCCGCCGGGCCACCGCTCGCGGGCTGAGCGTGCTGGCGGACGACGCGAGCGCCCGCGAATTTGGAAGCTGTGAAGAAGCGATCGCGGCAATCGAGGATGGCCAATCGCCCGATGTTTTCTTGATGGACATCGACTTGCCGGGAATGGATGGCATTGAAGGTATCAGCGAAATCAAGCAGCGGTTGCCCGACGCCACCGCGTTGATCCTGACGGTGTTTGAAGACGATGAAAAGATCTTCCGGGCGTTGAAGGCAGGAGCGTCCGGCTACTGCCTCAAAACCGACACGATTGCGAAGATTCGGGAAGCGGTGGAGCAAGTCCTGCAGGGTGCCGCCCCGATTCATCCGCGAATTGCGGGTCGAGTCCTGAAGTTGTTCGCTCAACTTTCGCCTGAACAACCGGACTACGGGCTGAACGAACGCGAACAATCGGTGTTGGAAGCGATGACGCGAGGGCTGGTCCGAAAACAAATTGCCGCTGAGCTGGACCTCAATCTCCATACACTTGATTACGTCACGCGGTGCATCTACCGCAAATTGCACGTCAATGGAGCGACCGCGGCCGTGGCTCTCGCCATCCGCGAACGTTTGGTCGAGCCCCCGGAAGCTTGAACCAAAGGAGAGTTTTGCCGCCCAAGTTACGAACATTCGTAAATTGTTTCAGCACCGCGATCCACTAAGCTGGACCGCATGACCAAGCCATCCCCCACCGCACTTTTCGCTGTCGTTTGCGTGTCGATCCTATGCGTTCGCACCTCTCACGCCGAGGAAGTCTCCTTCAACCGAGACATCCGGCCGATTCTTTCGGACCGGTGCTACTTCTGTCATGGTTTTGATGAAAACCATCGCGCCGCCGACTTGCGTTTGGATCTTCGCGAAGAAGCCGAATACGTTTGGGACGTCGACTCACCTGACGACTCGGAACTGCTGCTCAGGATCACCAGCGACGATCCCGACATGGTGATGCCTCCGCCGGACGCACACAAAGAACCGATCAGCAAAGCCGAAGCCGACTTGATCCGCCGCTGGATTGAAGAAGGTGCGAAGTACGAACCGCACTGGTCCTTCGTCAATCCAACACGGCCGACGACCGCGGCAAAGAACACATCCGATGCGATTGATGACTTTGTTGGCCGACGACACAAAGAGCAGAACCTGCAATTCGCCGATGAAGCCGAACCCTCGAAATGGCTTCGACGAGTCTCGTTGGACCTGACCGGCGTTCCTCCGACAGCGCAGGAAATGCGGTCCTTTGAATTCGACGCGGCAGAGCAGGGCGAAGTGGCCTATGAAAAGGCCGTCGATCGTTTGCTGGCGTCACCCCTGTATGGCGAACGAATGACGCTGGAGTGGCTCGACGTCGCTCGATATGCCGACACCAACGGATTCCAAAGCGATGCCTATCGCATGAATTGGCCTTGGCGTGATTGGGTGATCGATGCATTCAACGCCAACATGCCTTTCGATCAGTTCACCATCGAGCAACTGGCAGGCGATCAACTACCGAACCCCACGCAGGAACAATTGATCGCCACGGCCTTCAACCGCAACCACATGATCCAAGCCGAAGGCGGATCCATCGCGGAAGAAAACCGAGCCAAGAACAACTTTGATCGAGTCGAAACAACCAGCACGGCTTGGATGGGACTGACCGTCGGCTGCTGCCAATGCCACGACCACAAATTCGATCCGCTGAAACAGAGCGACTACTTCTCGCTGATGTCGTTCTTCAACCAGATCAGCGAAACGGGAATGACCAGCAAGAAGATGTCGGTGAAACATCCCGACCGACCGTTCTCGGTGAACTACTGGGTCGACAAACCTTTCATCGAAGTCGGAGACGACGCCACCAAGCAAAGTTTCAAAGACGCCCAAGAGGAAGTGAAGGCAGCCAAGCAAGACCTCAAATCTCACTACGACGAATACGTTGCCGGGGCACGCCAATGGGTCCAAGAAATCCGTGATGATCCTGAGGAAGGTGCCAAGCGAATCAAACCCGGCGAGTACGTCGCTCGATTTGTTCTCAGTGCAGACTTGAACAACCCCAAGGACAACGGATTCAAACGACTGATCGACACCTACCTCAGTCGAAACGAACCGTGGAAGTCGATGAAAGATCGAATCGCCAAGGCGGAAGCCAAAGCAAATTTGCTTCAGGAACAAATGCCATTGGTGATGGTGATGCGAGACGACCAACCTCGCGAAACGTTTGTGATGTTGCGGGGCAACTACGAAACGCTCGGCGAAAAAGTCACTCCCAAGACGCCTGACTTCCTGCCACCACTTTCACCGAACGAAGCGGACGATCGCCTGAATCGTCTGGACTTGGCAAAGTGGTTGGTCTCGGACGAGCATCCATTGACCGCTCGAGTCACCGTCAATCGCTATTGGCAATTGATGTTCGGTCGCGGGTTGGTGGCCACCCCTGACGACTTTGGTTTGCAGGGGGCTCTGCCAACGCATCCTGATTTGCTGGACTGGTTGGCCGTGGATTTTCGCGAAAGCGGATGGGACGTCAAAGCGCTGCTCAAAGGCATGGTGCTTTCGCGGACCTATCGCCAATCGGCCATCACCGACGAAGACCGGATCGAACAAGACCCTGAAAACAAATGGTTGGCTCGCGGTTCACGTCAACGGTTGGATTCGCGATTGTTGCGAGACCAAGCCTTGATGCTGTCCGGGTTGCTTCAGGACGAGATGGGTGGACCTCCCGTTGCCCCTTATCAACCCGGCGGCATCTGGGAATCGATGAGTCTGAACAAAAATCACTACATGCGTGACGATGGAAAAGACCTCTACCGGAGAAGCCTCTACACGGTTTGGCGGCGAGTGGTTGCCCCCGCCAATTTCTTCGATGTCGCAAGTCGCCAATCTTGTTCCGTCACCCTGAATCGAACGAGCACACCGCTGCACGCTCTGACAACGCTCAATGACATCACATACGTGGAAGCCGCCCGAGTCTGGGCAGAATCCTTCGCGAATTTGAAGGACGATCGAACGCGACTGGCAGACATGTTTTTCGCCGCGACCGGGCGACACGCCAGCGAAGACGAGTTGGATTCATTGCACCGTTCACTTCAAAAAGCCCGCGTCAATTTCCGGTCGCATCGGGACGAAGCTGCGGAACTTCTGACAACCGGGGAAGCACCCCGAAACGAACAACTCGATCCAGCAGAACATGCGGCTTGGACCACCGTGTGTTTGTTGGTGTTGAACCTCGACGAAACGCTTTGCAAGTAGTCGCAAGCCCTCCCTTTCTTCCAAAACACGATTTGAAATGAATCCACTTTCACTCAATCGAAGAACTTTCCTGGGTGGTCTTTCGCTCTCGGTCGGAATGCCTGCCTTGCAGACGTTGATGGCGGCCGAGTCGCCGTCGTTGCCACACTTTCCTGCGAAAGCCAAACGGGTCATCTACCTGATGCAATCCGGTGGGCCGTCGCATGTCGATTTGTTCGATGACAAAGAAACGTTGCGAAAGATGCAGGGTGAAGAAATGCCCGCCAGCATCCTGCAGGGTCTCCGGCAGACAACGATGACTGCGGGACAAAAGTCAAAACCATGTTTGGCTTCCGTTTGGGACGGACATCGGCGAGGCGAGTCAGGAATGTGGGTCAGCGACTTGCTTCCGCACACCGCCGAGATCGTGGACGACTTGTGCTTTGTCCGCAGTCTTCACGGCGAGCAAATCAACCATGCGCCCGCGATGACGCACATGTTGACCGGCCATAACTTGCCAGGTCGCCCGAGCATCGGAGCTTGGCTGACGTATGGGCTGGGATCGATGGTCGATGACTTGCCATCCTTTGTGGTGATGACCTCGCAAGACCGCCAGGGTTCGTGCGGCCAACTTTTCTTTGATTACTACTGGGGTGCAGGATTCCTACCTGGCAAACACCAAGGCGTTCCGTTCCGAAGCTCGGGAGATCCGGTGCTGTACCTCAGCAATCCCAAAGGCGTTTCGCGGCACGCTCGTCGTGAGATGCTGGACGGCTTGTCGGAGATGAACCAATTTGCTCATCAGCGTTATGCCGATCCAGAAATTGAAACTCGGATCGCGCAGTACGAGATGGCATTCCAAATGCAATCCAGCGTTCCTGAGCTAACGGACTTTTCCGATGAACCAGCCAGTGTGCTGGAGATGTATGGACCGGACGTGCATCTTAAAGGCAGCTACGCTTACAACTGCTTGATGGCACGTCGACTAGCCGAACGCGGGACTCGCTACATTCAATTGATGCATGCCGGTTGGGACCAGCACGGGAACCTTCCCAATCAGTTGCCGATTCAGTGCAAGGACACTGATCAGCCGAGTGCCGCGCTGGTCAAAGACCTGAAGGCTCGCGGGTTGCTCGACGACACGCTGGTGATCTGGGGTGGAGAATTTGGTCGCACGCCGTTTGTGCAGGGAGACATCAACAACCCCAATGCTCATGGTCGAGACCATCATCCTCGAGCCTTCACGATGTGGATGGCGGGCGGTGGCGTTCAACCGGGAAAAATCCACGGCAGCAGCGACGAATTCGCGTTCCATGTCGCCGAAGACCCCGTCCACATTCGCGACTTGCAAGCAACACTCCTGCATCTTTGCGGAATCGACCACGAACGCTTCAAGCATCGGCACCAGGGATTGGACTTCAAGTTGACCGGCACCGAACCCGCCCGAGTGGTGAAGGAAATCCTGGCTGGCTAGGCGAAAAACACCCTAATTCGAGCAGAACCCAGGTGACCGACAGGGGGTGATTCGCGACAAGGTATGACTCAGAAGTTAAACTGGGTCTGCAAACCTACCTTTTCACATCATCCCGAATGACCAACATGTCAGACAATCAAATCAACACCTCGTTGAACCGGCGAGGCATGCTCACCCGAGCCGCAGCTCTCGCAGCCGGAACCACCGCCGTTGCCGCCACCGCTTCGCACGCCCAAGACGCAGCCGGTTCGGCCAAAGCCACCGGAGCCGTGAATGCAAAGCAAGGCCGTTTGAACCAATCGGTTTGCAAATGGTGCTTCCCCAAGATCTCGCTGGAAGATATGGCGAAGGAAGCCGCCTCGATGGGCATGGTCGGAATCGACCTTCTGGATCCGAAGGATTTCCCGACGCTGAAGAAACACGGCCTGGTCTGCACGATGGTGCAGTCGCACTCGCTTCCCAACGGATTGTGCGACACCAAGTTCCACGACGAGTGCTTGGAAAAAATGAACGTGGCGATCGAAGCCACCGCGGCAGAAGGTTGGAAGAACGTGATCTGCTTCAGCGGCAACGCACGTGGGATCGATCGCGAAACCGGCATGAAGAATTGCGTCGACGCACTGAAGAAGATCACTCCTGTGGCTGAGAAAGCAGGTGTGACGTTGCAGATGGAATTGCTGAACAGCAAAGTCGATCACGCAGACTACATGTGCGACAACAGCACCTGGGGTGTCGAGCTGGTCAAACGAGTCGGCAGCGACAACTTCAAGTTGCTGTACGACATCTATCACATGCAAATCATGGAAGGTGACATCATCCGCACCATCCAAAACAACCATCAGTACTTTGGTCACTACCACACCGCCGGCAACCCCGGCCGTCACGAACTCGACGACAACCAAGAGTTGTTGTACCCACCGATTGCAAAAGCGATTGCGGACACCGGATACGAAGGCTACTTCGCTCACGAATTCTTGCCCGTGCGTGATCCGATGGCGGGCCTGCGTGATGCGGTCGCTCAGTGCATCGTGTGATTGATGCGAACGAGAGGACAGTCGCTTTCTGTCTTTCTTCACCCCGATAGGGATGTCAGATGGTAGCCGT
>NZ_DDGH01000006.1:75325-88844 GCF_002337565.1 Rhodopirellula sp. UBA1907
TAAAAACGGTTGTGCCCGATCACTCCTGCCGTCGTGCTTCAAAACGGCGGGGCGACCAACGGCGATGAAGCGGTCATCCCTCGTGTCATGGCGGGTGCTTTGACCGTGCGGGCCGGTGAGTCTTTGCGGGAGTAGGTTTCCTTGACCGGTGCTGGCTTGGAAGCGGCTGGCTTTTTAGCCTGCTGCTTCAGCACGCGACTTTCATCGGGAATAATCCGCAACTCCAATCCGGCCAAGTCTTTTTCCTGCATCGCTTTCACTTCACGGGCGAGAGCAATTCGATCTCGCCGAGTGGCTTCGAAAGATCGCGAAACGATCTTCTTGGGGGACGTGCCGCCTTTCTCATACAGAGCGATTCTGAGTCGACCGTCGGTCAGGTGCTCTTTGCTGGACCCGACATAAAACTGTCGCCACGATTTCGACCCCTTGTCGTAGGCGGTCAGCAAATAGCGTGAACGCTGAGTCAGCGGACGACGCAGGTATTCTTCGGGCGTGATCGGATCCGCGATCAAATCACGAACCTCGCGAATTTGCAGGTATCGACGACGGAACGTTGTGTTGGATTCGACCAACGTGGAATCGGGATAGGTCAGCTCGATTTCTGTATCTGGTTTGAACATGGTTTGTCTCCTTCGGGACCGAGGAAGCATTGGCTCAGCAACATTGGCCTCTCAGTGCGCCTTGCATTGCATTGTTCGCGAGTGCCCGGACACGTTTGGTCAAAATGCGGGAATTTGAACATTTCACTTGGTCACTCTGCGATTTTCGGTCCGGTTTGTTCCGCTCGCGAAAACTTTGCGGCACCTCGCCAAACACGTTTGCTAAGATGGGCACATCCCGCCTACTCCCCCGCTTGAGTCCATCCATGATTCGCGTCTCCCGTCCCGCCGGTTTGTCCCGTCCGTCAAAATCGTTTCTTTGCTGTCTCATGACTGCAATTGTGGCGACCGCGATCCCAACGTTTGGATTGGCTGAATCGTGGCCGCAATTCCGAGGGCCACGAGGCGACGGAATTGTCACCGAAGGCAATCCACCGGTTCAGTTCGGCGAAGACAAGAACCTCACTTGGAAGACTGATCTGGAAGGCAAGGCGTGGTCCTCACCCGTGATCGCCGACGGAACGATTTGGTTGACCTCCGCTGTGGAAATCATTCCCACGGAAGACGAACGCGTTGAATTGCTAAGGAAGACCGAAAACGAAGAACGGCAGTTCAAGCAACTCGCGATCGCGAAAGCCATCGAACTCAAAGTCTTCGCGGTTGATCTCGAAACTGGGAAGCTGGAACAAACGATTGAGCTGACTACCGTTGAGCAGCCCGACGCCATTCATTCGCTCAACAGCTATGCATCGCCGACACCGGTGATCGATGGCAACCGCCTGCTTTGCCACTTCGGAACCTTCGGGACGTTCTGCATTGATCGCACCAACGGCAAATTGATCTGGGAGCGGACTCTGCCGCTGAAGCATGCCGTGGGCCCGGGCAGTTCCCCCATCATTCACGACGGGAAAGTCATCCTGATTCAGGATGGTTTGGAGCGGCAATACGTGACCGCTTTGAACGCGGAGACAGGCTCGACGGAATGGGAAACCGATCGTCCGCCAATGGACGCACCCACCGGTGACCAGAAGAAGGCTTACTGCACACCCATTGTTGTCACCGACTCAAACGGTCGCGAGCAATTGCTTTGCATGGGTTCGCAGTGGATGGTTTCGTACAACGCGAAAACGGGCGAAGAGTTCTGGCGTCTCTATCACGGCAAGGGATTCTCAGTTGTTCCCCGACCGATCTTTGATGGAGAAGCGGTGTACTTCTCGACCGGTTTTGGCAAACCACAACTGTGGGCGGCCAAAGTCGATGGCTCCGGCGATGTCACCGATTCTCACGTGCTGTGGACGGTGAAGAAGAGCATTCCAGCGAAACCGTCACCAATCACGGTCGACGGATTGCTGTTTGTGGTCGACGACAACGGAGTCGCATCGTGCATCGATAGCAAGGACGGCACCAACGTTTGGTCCAAACGTCTGGGCGGAAAATTTTCTGCCTCGCCGATATTGGCGAATGGTCGAATGTACTTCTGCAACCACGATGGCGAAGTGTTCGTCATCAAACCGGGCACAGAGTGTGACATCGAAGTGACCAACCAGATTGACGGGCAAATCATGGCATCCCCCGCTGTGATCGGCGACGCGTTGATTTTGCGAACCGCGACATCGCTCTACCGATTCGATAGGTAGAGCCTGGCGGGTACGTTGCTTCGTGGGACCGGTGTGCTCAGTTTGGCTTGGCGATGGGGGTGACTCGTTTTGCCTTGCAGTTGTTTTCTTCGAGACGACGAGCCGTTTCTTCGCGGTAAAGCTGGGTCGTCGTTTCGTGAGCTTCGCCCGACTCTTTCTTGCGGTTGAGCAGTTTGCTCGCGATGACTGGGTGAGTGAAACCGTGGACAGTTTGGATGAATGCAGGATTCATGGGATCGAAATCTAGATTTGCTTTGAGACTGAAGTGAATGGTCGCCGAGAGTGCTTGTTCTCTCAGCGGTAACAACGGTTGTGAAAAGATGCACGTCGCGTGCCGAAGACGACCAAAAATACTTTTGGTACGTGACAACGAACGCACCGCAACCAGATCATCCGCGTTGCCATCCCGTTGAACGGGCAAAGGTCCAGAGCCTGTTGGGCACAGAATGTTTCGGTTGTATCGATGTTTCAGTTGTATCGATCAGACGAGACAAAACGGGCAGGAAGCTGCTCGGGCCTCGGATCGCATCAAAATGACTCTCGGATCGCTTCGAACACGGGTTCTACGGCCTAGGAATGAGAACCGATCACGCAAACCGCAAAGTTTTCGTGTTTCAGTTCCTTTGCCCCACGACCCTCTGAGCTTTGAATCGCAACATGAAGACAAGTTTGTTTTCACCGCGGCGATTTCAAAGGAATGCGTTCCAAATGGATGGATGAGCCATCACGCCAGGATTCGTTCGCCGAGCGTTCCCTCACTCTCCTGGGCTCTTTTGAGTACCAGGTGCTTCAATTACGAACGATGAGCGACCCGATTGATGCCACTTTTCTAAGCAGGGCTCTCGCTGTCATTCAGTCCATTCGCATGGACGCGGCCGATTTAGAATTGGCGACGATCGCGGCGGAAGCTCGCGTCATCCAAACATCGTTGCAGCAGATTGCCGAACAGGAACAGTCGCCCAGACCGGAAGCGGTCCGCAAGATTTTGCAGCAAACACATCGGCTGCGGCTGATGATTGAAGCCAACACCAACGATTCGGATTTGCCGGAAGACCGAAAAACCACCCAGAACGCGGGCACGGACAAAACACCGGCCCCCAAACGAGTCCGCCCGCAATTTACGCTTCCACCCGCGGCCAAGCGACTCGAGGACCTGATGGGCGAAATTTTGCTCCGTCTCGATGACTGCTTGGCGGTGGAACCGAAACCGGATGATCCCGCCCCCACCGGAGACTCCGATTTGTCGTCACCTGACGATGAAGAATTGAAGATTCCCAACGACGACGTGATCGAAAAGTGAAATTCGCGGATTGATTGCGGCTCCGCCTCGTCCCCTTCGCCGAATCGGCCGGCCTTGTTTTCAGGGAGTTTTGGGGCCGAACCAGCGTCCTGAATTGCATCCCAACACCCTGTAGCGGGTCTTCTCGCGACAATCCCCCGCAATCGAACGATCGGGTCGTCAACGCCGCTTCCGAAAACATTCCATCACGGTATGATTTTCGGACATGACTAAACACATTTTTGTTACCGGCGGCGTTGTCAGTTCACTCGGCAAAGGCCTGACCAGTGCATCCATAGGCATGGTTCTCGAACGCCGCGGACTGCGGGTTCGAATGCAAAAACTGGATCCGTACATCAACGTTGATCCGGGGACGATGAGCCCCTACCAACACGGCGAGGTTTACGTTTTGGACGATGGGTCCGAAACCGATCTCGACCTCGGCCACTATGAACGATTCACTTCGGGCAAGCTGAATCGCGATTGCAACTACACCACCGGGCAAATCTATTTGTCGGTGATCGAAAAGGAGCGGCGAGGCCAGTTCCTCGGCAAAACCGTTCAAGTCATCCCGCACGTCACCAACGAAATCAAACGTGTCATCAAACGCATGGGCGGCGATGACGTCGACGTGGTGATCACCGAGATCGGTGGCACGGTCGGTGACATCGAGAGCCTGCCTTTTCTCGAAGCGATTCGCCAGTTCTCGCTCGATGCCGGTCGCGAAAATTGCTTGTACATGCACCTGACGCTGGTGCCTTACTTGAAGGCCGCTGACGAACTGAAAACCAAACCGACGCAGCACTCCGTTGGTCAGTTGCGTGAGATCGGGATCCAGCCCGACGTTTTGGTCTGCCGCTGCGAGCAATCGATCAGCCGCGATGACCGGGACAAGATTGCTTTGTTCTGCAACGTCGAACCGGAAGCGGTCATCGAAGAAAAAGACAAAGACTTTTCGATCTACGAAGTCCCATTGTCGCTGGTCGATAACAAGCTGGACGAATTGATCGTCAAGAAACTCGGCCTGACTTCGGCGGGCAGCTTGGACATGACCCCGTGGAATGACTTGCTGCATCGATTGCGTAATCCACGTCACGAAATCTCGATCGCGGTGGTCGGCAAATACGCCGAACACAAAGACGCGTACAAATCGATTTACGAATCGCTCGATCACGCGGGCATGCACCATGACGCGCAGATTCGGATTGGACGCATCCAAAGCAGCGACATCGAACGCGAAGGTGCCGAGCGGTTGCTGAGCGGATTCCACGGCATCCTTGTCCCGGGTGGTTTTGGCGAACGAGGCGTTGAGGGCAAGGTCCAAGCGATCCAGTTTGCTCGTGAAAGAAACGTGCCGTTCTTTGGCATTTGCTTGGGTATGCAAACCGCAGTCATCGAATACGGCCGCAATGTGCTGGGACTCGAAAAAGCACACTCAACCGAATTTGACAAAGACACACCGCATCCGGTCATCTGTTTGTTGGATGAACAACAAAACGTGATCGACTTGGGCGGCACAATGCGACTGGGCAGCCAGCCGTCTCAATTGGTCGCCGACTCAAAAGCCATCCAGGCTTACGGTCGCGAAGAAATCGAGGAACGGCACCGACACCGCTACGAATTCAACAACGAGTATCGTCAAGCGTTCGAAGACGCTGGCATGCGATTCACCGGATTGAGCCCCGATGGTGGGTTGGTTGAGATCGTCGAGATCGATTCGCACCCTTGGTTCCTGGCGGCTCAGTTCCACCCGGAATTCAAAAGCAAGCCTTTGAAATCACACCCGTTGTTCACCGATTTTATCGAAGCAGCGATCAACCGTCGCAAACAACGCGTAACCGAAGAAATTGCCTCGGAGACAGAGAAGCCAACCGCTTCCTGAACCGATACAGTCTCCTCCCCCTCTTTACCTGATTTGCCATGACAAACTCTGATCCAAAAGAAAACGAAACAGACGAGTCGCCCCAAATCGTGGTGGACTCAGATTGGAAAGAACAAGTCGCCAAAGAGAAAGAAACTCTGGCCAACCAAACCGAAACTGAGTCCAGCAGCGATTCTGTGGCTGAAACCAACGAAGCCGCCGCAGATTCGGCGGGATCCAAGCTTCCGCCGGCCAGTTTCGAAGTCTTGGTTTCAATGTTGTTCACTCAGGGGATGAGCTCACTGGGCCAAATCCCCATGCCCGGCCAAGAAGAAGGCCGTGTCGACAAACCGATGGCGAAACATTCCATCGACACGCTCGAAGTGCTGTCGGAAAAGACCAAAGGCAACTTGTCCGACGACGAATCGAAAATGTTGACCGAAGCCGCGCACGCGTTGAGGATGGCCTACGTCAGCACACGCGGTTAGAGTGAAACGCTGGTTTCTCGGATTCGCTTCTCGCACTCGCTATCTGCTGCCATGCCATCCACCGTTCGAACACCGTTGTTCGGCCATTCGCGTTTCCTCCGCGTCGCTGGCTTGTTGCTAGCGATCATCGCGGCCTCGAACGAGCCGGAGCATCGCCTGGTTGCTCAGGATGAGCCCGTTGAAGATTCGGCGGCCGTTGCTCTTTATGCAGACGCAGCCAACTTCCAAACCAACGGTGCGATCGGATTGGCGGTCGACACTTGGAAGAAATTCCTGAAGCAATACCCGAGCAGCCCGCTGGCATCCAAAGCATCGCACTACTTGGGCGTTTGCTACATGCAGCAGGACACGCCCGATTTGAAGGCCGCCGCCGAAGCCTTCAAAGTCGCGTTGGAAGACACCAAGTACGACCTTCGCGAAGAAAGCCTTTCCAACCGAGGTTGGTGTCTCTACGCAGCTGCCGGGACGGGTGAAGAAGCGGATCCGAAATTGCTCCGCGCATCGATCGCGACCTACGACACGCTGATCAAGGACATCCCTGATTCGCGGTTGCTCGACCGGGCGTACTTTTATCGAGGCGAAGCCCAATACGCGCTCGGTGAACTGGACAAAGCCATCGAGTCCTACAACGCGATGATGAAACTGGACGACATCGCGAGTTCCGCGCTGCGATGTGACGCTTTGTACGCTCGAGGAGTCGCGTTGGAGGAACAAAAGAATTACGACCAAGCCCAATCGTCCTACCAACAGCTGCTCCAAGCATGCGCCGACTCGGACTTGGTGGTCGATGTCGAAATCCGCATGGGCGACATGCATTTGTTGCAGGGCGAAATGCAGCAAGCCGTCAAGCGTTTTGATTCGGTCGCAACCAACGCCGATGCAACCGCGGAAGACAAAGCCTACTCCTTTTTTCGCCAAGGCTACGCGTACGCTCAAGACGGTGATCCCGCGAAAGCGTCCGCGTCATACGAAAAGCTTCTGACACAATTCCCGCAATCACCTCACGCTGCCGCGGCAACGCTGGCTTCCGCTCAAACGCTCTACCAAGCGGGAGACTTAACCGGTGCCGCTTCGCGATTCCGCGACGTTTTGAAAGGGACCGACCCTGTCGCCGCGACTGAAGCGGCACACTGGCTGGCTCGAATCGATCTGGGCATCGCCAATCGCGACCCTGCCAAAACTGCGGAAGCGGCCAAATCCGCCTACGATGTCGCATCGGAAGTGATCGCCAAAGGTCCACAAGGCAACTTCGCCGTCGCCCTCAAGCTGGATGCAGCGGAAGCGTTATCGCTGCAACCTGACCGTTTGAACGATGCCTTTGAACGATACCAGTCAATCGCAAACGAACATTCGGACCATCCCCTCGCACCACGCGCGCTCTACAACGCAGCGTTCGTCGCACTTCAACTTGGAAACACCGAACAAGCCGTGAAGCTGGCCGATTCGTTTGAATCCAAGTTTTCAGATGATCCACTCGCACCGGACGCATTGTTTGTTGGTGCGGAGGCTTTGCTCGCATCCGGCGACGCACCGTCCGCGGCCGAGCGTTACCAAACGTTGATCAGCAACACCAAACACCGCGATCATCCCCAACGTGCGACATGGATTTTGCGTGGGGCAACGGCTTGGAAAGCGGCCAGCGAACCGGCAAAGACAGCCAAGTTGGTTCGCGAAAACTTGGAGGCGATGAGCACGCCGGAGCAGAAGGCGGAAGCATTGCTGCTGGCCGGCCAAGCAGAATTGTCCAGCGGAGATGCCGCTCAAGCCGCCCGAACATTCCAGGCCAGTCGAGAGGCCGCACCGCAATGGGCCCGTTCGGACGAAGCCTTTCTGATGGCCGGGCAATCGCAACTGACGGCAGGAAATCGCAAAGCGGCCGAAGGCATCTGGAAAGAACTCATCCGCAGCAACGGCGAGAGCCGCATGGCCGATCAAGCCCGTTACAAACTTGGGCAATTGGCCAACGGCGAACAGGAATACGCAGCCGCCATTGAATACTTCGAACCGATTCTGACATCCAAACGAGATGCTGGCTTGCTGCCTTTTGCCCGCTATGCCAAAGGCATGGCTGAACTGCAATCGCAACAACACGAGCAAGCCGCCAAATCTTTCTCGGAACTGATTGATCAAAACCCCGATCACGCCCTGAGCGACGATGCATTGCTCTCGCGAGGCATTGCCTACCGACACTTGAATCGAGACGCCGATTCGCGAAACGACTTGAACGCGTTCTTGGAAACTAAGCCAACCGGAAACAACCTCGGACACGCGTTGTACGAACTGGCGTTGCTGGATCAAAACGCATCGCAAACCGTCAAAGCAGCTGAATCCTTGCAACGGATCGTCGACGAAGTCCCTGACTATCCCGACATGGACAAGGTGCTTTACGAACTCGGTTGGTCACTTCGTGAAAGTGGACAAGATGCTCAGGCTCTCACCAAGTTTGAGCAACTGATCGCGAAGTATCCAGACAACGCATTGGTCGCCGACGCGGCTTACTTTGTCGGGCAAGACCACTATCGCAATTCGCAGTGGGCCGAAGCGGCGGACGCATTTCAAATCGCAGCCGACAAATCCAATGATTTGGATTTGAAAGAGAAATCGCTGTATCGGTTGGGATGGTCCTTTTACAAGCAACAGAAGTACGCCGAAGCGGAAGCCGCCTTCAAACGCCAATACGTCGAAGTTCAGCAGGGCGGTTTGCTGCTGGATTCGATGATGATGATTGGCGAATCACGCTTCAAACAGGAACAGTACGAAACGGCTCTGCGGGCTTACACCAAGGCACGCGAGAAAATCGAAGCCGACAATGATTCCGCGAAAACGGTCCGCGACAAAGCCGAACGACAGGTTCGCGAATTGATTCTGCTGCACGGAGGCCAGAGTGCCGCCCAATTGGGTCAATATGAGGACACGATCGGATGGTACGACGCTCTCCGAGAACGATTCCCAGCCACGACCTATCTCCCCCAAGTGTTCTACGAGATCGGATTCGCCGCCCAAAACGCGGGAGATGACGAAAAGGCATTGAAATTTTATTCCGAGGTGGCGGACAATTTCCGGAGCGAGATTGCCGCTCGAGCTCGGTTCATGATGGGTGAAATTTACTTCGCGAATAAAACGTTCGACAAAGCGATTCCAGAATTTCAGCGAGTCATGTTTGGATTTGGGGCGGACAAGGCGGACCCAGTCATCAAGAATTGGCAAGCTAAGAGCGGGTTTGAAGCGGGTCGGTGTGCGGAACTGCTCCAGCAGTCGGCGCAAACGGATGCTGCCAAAGCAAAGGCAGCCAAGTTCGCCAAGGATTTTTACCAGTACGTGATCGATCAACACCCCGGGCATGAATTGGCCACCAAGGCCAAGCAACGGGCGGAGGCACTGAAAGCACCGTGAGATTCCTTTCCAACGACCGCAGACGACGGCGCACGACATTGGTCATCGCTGTCTTGTGGGCCGCATTGTTGATCACCGCGGTACCGGAACAGTTCCAGTCACAAACCGTGTCGGCTCAAGACGCTGCGGAACCAACCGGTGCGACAGGGGGCATCGTTGATGCTTCTGACATCCAATCCGTGATGAACGACGAACCGATCCAACAACCAGGATCTGATCAACCATCAGGGATCGACCTGCTGTCGTTGATCGCACGCGGCGGTCGGTTCATGATCCCGATCGGATTGATGAGCATGTTGGTTGTGACTTTGTCGGTTGAACGAACGTTGTCGCTTCGCACGGAAAAGATTTTGCCTCGGTCGCTCGTCAACCAAATCAGCGACTTGGCCGCGACGCACGAAACGTTTCCACCCAGTACCGCCCAAGAGATTTGCGTCGAAAACCCTTCGCCTGCCGCTCGCGTGATTTCAGCGATGCTGATGCGGACCGGTCAACCACTCGGTGACATTGAACGCACTGCCAGCGACGCTCTGCAACGCGAAGCGGATCGTTACGCCGGTCCCGTTCGTTGGCTGACACTTGCCGCTGCGGCGACACCCTTGATGGGTTTGCTTGGCACAGTGTGGGGCATGATCGTCGCCTTCCATGAGTCCAGCACACTAACCGCTGATCGCAGCCGCAGCGAACAATTGTCGGAAGGGATTTACACGGCACTCGTGACCACGCTGGCTGGACTGGCCGTTGCCATTCCCGCCGCCATCCTGGCTCAGTATCTCGAGAACCGCATCGCCAAGTTGTTTCATCGCATTGAGGAGATGGCATTCACCATCGCTCCCGGTTTGGTGCGGTTCGTCGGTCGATCCCGAATGGATGCCGAAGGACAACTGCGTCCGCTCGACAACGGTGCGCCACCGCCGATGCCCATCCATTCGCCGCCTCCCGTCACCACTTCGTGATCGATCATGGCTGTACAACTCAAACGATCCAACGTCGCCGGGACACTCAGTCTGACCCCGTTGATCGACGTGGTTTTCTTGTTGCTGATCTTCTTTCTGGTGACCAGCGAGTTTGAAGACGAGGAACGTCAGCTCGACATCGTTCTGCCCTCGGCAACAAGCGCCGTGCCGATGACCAGCAAACCTCGCGAGGTCGTGGTGGACATCAACGCCGACGGAACGGTCTTCCTCCGTGGAAAAGCCACCCCGCTGAAAGAGCTCGAACTACTGCTTCAAAAAGCCGTCGCGAGCAACCCGACCAACCAAACGGTCGTGATCCGAGCCGACCAAAACGCCAGCTTCCAACCGGTCGTGAACGTGATGGATGTGTGCAATCGCACCGGAGTGAGCGACTACTCGGTTTCCACCAAAGATGGGCCGGCAGGCTGATCCGTTGAGCAAAGATCCTACCTTCTTTGACAAGATTTCAGATCCCGATGACGAGCGCATGTGGCCGCTCGACGTCGCGTTGATTTCGTTGACCGGTTTGATCCTGTACATCATTTTGGGTTATCTGTCGTTTGACGATCCGCGTCCGATGTACAACGCCTGGACCTACGTGATCGCGGTGCCGCTAATCGGTGCCATATCCGCGTTCACGCTCCATCAAATCGCGTCGAAGTACGTTCAGAAGTCATTCCAGCTCGGCTTCCTCTTCAGCATCTTCGTCCACTTGTTGCTGGTCGTCTTGGCAGTGCAGTGGATGATCTTTCCGCACTATTTTCCGGAGGCATTTGCCGGGGTCAAACCGGACCGATCACCGATTCGCAAAACGGTTCCCGAATACCTGTTTCAAAAGCCCGACGAGTCCAACGCGGTGACACCGGATTGGTCGCAGCCCGTCGACGCAGAAACAACGTCGCAGGTCATCCCTCTCGAACAACGACAGATGCCGCCGGTGAAACGCTCGGCACCTCGTTTGGAAGTTCCCCGTCCCAACGTGGAGCAACCGCGAGAACCAGAAAAGTTTTTGATGGAACGCGTGCAGCCAGAAATGGCAAAGCCACAACCGTCCGATTCGCCATCTCGATTGGCTCGACGTCGCCAACCAACCGAGCCTGCTCCTCAATCGCAATCGGCACCGCAAGCACCCGAAATAGATACGTCTGTCGCGCCGTCGGCGGATCAATCACCAGCAGAGAAATCAACGTCCGCGGCGGCGAAACGCCAACGTAGCGGAGCGTCCATCGCCATGTCGGCCGACATGGCACCAACACCCAGCCGCGACCCCGCGCCGGCACCCGTGCCGACGATGCGTGCGATGGCGGAGTCGTTGCCAACGGTTGGTTCGGCAGGGCTGGCTCGCGAACGAAGCCAACGACAAAGACCGACCAGACAATCCGCGGCGGGAGCCGCTCCAACTCCGCCGACCGTTTCCATCGCGAAGATCGAGGTCGACGCAGAGCGGATGCTGACACCGGAACTTGCACCTGTTCAGCGAACCAGCCAAGCGGTGGGCGCAAATGTGACGTTGTCGCCCGGTGAATCCGCGATGGCGGCACTCGACAACGCTCCCACCACGGGGCAGGGCGATCTACCGCAAGCGGCCCGCTTGGCCACGATGGCCGGAATTCCGGACGCGACCAACCAAGCACTCAGCCGTCCTCGATCCGCCAAACGACGCAGCGTCGGACAACGCAGTGGTTCAACAGGACCGGGGCCTGATTCGGGGGCGATCGCAGCGATGCTCGCCGATGCCTCCGCCGACAACACCGAAGGAGAAGCATCTGACGCGGCGACGGATCGCGATCTCAGCGACGATCGTCGTTCGCGTGACTCAGCCCGCGCCACAGAGTCTTCGCTGAACGAATTGGCGATGACCGCCGATCCGGTGTTCGACCTGAACGCTCCGGAGGGTCCGGCCGGGCTATCGGTCGAACGCGCCGAAAAGGCCGGTATCGTCCCATCCGATGAACCGGTGGAAATCGCGGCTTTGGACCTCACCCGTGGTCCTCGCCAACGACGCGACGTCGGCGGCCCGGTCACGCCAGCAGGAATGTCCATCGCGGCTGTGGAACAATTCAGCCGGCGAGTCCAACGCACCAACGGTGGCGCCGCACCAGCTCCCGCCGGGATGGTCGGCCCGGCCACCGAAGAAGCAATCGAACTTGGCCTCGCGTATCTCGCTTCCTTGCAAAACGAAGACGGCAGTTGGTCACTTCAAGGGCACGGCGAAGCGGTGATGCTGCAGTCGGACACCGCCGCGACGGGCATGTGCTTGCTGGCGTATCAAGGTGCCGGCTACACGCACCGACAACATCAGTACGCACCGGTTGTCGCCAAGGGACTGAAGTTTCTAATCGACAATCAACGCACCAATGGTGATTTGTATCGTCGCGAGAACCCGCTGAGCGATCAAAACGTCGCGTTCTATTCTCACGGTATCGCGTCATTGGCGATGTGCGAAGCCTATGGCATGACGCAAGACAGCGAACTGCGTGAACCGGCTCAGATGTGCCTCAATTACATCGAAGCAACTCAGCACAAACAACGTGGTGGATGGCGATACACGCCTCAGGTCAGCAGCGACACGAGCGTCACCGGTTGGATGATGATGGCACTCAAAAGTGGCGAACTGTCTGGCCTTGAAGTTGAACCGGATACCTATGCCGGAATCAATCGTTGGCTTGAACTGGCCAAAGCCAGCCCAACCGAACGCGACCGATACCGATACAACCCGTTCGCTCCCAACACTCCCGCGCAGGCGCACGGACGACGCCCATCGCCCACCATGACTGCGGTTGGCATTTTGATGCGGATGTACTCGGGATGGAGCCGAGAGAACGAAGACATGCAGTCAGCGGCCGACTACATCGCCAAGTTCCCGCCCAGTATTGGGACCAATCGGGCTCCACAAAGAGACACGTACTACTGGTACTACGCCACTCAAGTCATGTTCCACATGGGCGGCGAGCACTGGGACAACTGGAACCAATACCTCAATCCAGTCTTGATCGACAGCCAGATCAAACAGGGACCGGAAGCGGGCAGCTGGGATCCCGAACTGCCCGTGCCGGATCGATGGAGTGCTCATGGCGGACGCTTGTACGTCACTGCCATGAACCTACTGAATCTGGAAGTTTACTACCGGCACTTGCCGATCTACGAAGAAACCGGCGCTCAACCAGAGCTCTAAAAATCAGCGTGATGCGGGTCGTCCACCGCGTCCGCGATTCTTCTTTGAACCGCCGGACTTGCCCGCTTCGCTGCCGGCTGACTTGCGTCCCACGGTGCTTCCGCGACCGCTGACGCTGCCTTCGGCTCGTC
>NZ_DDGH01000006.1:88960-93156 GCF_002337565.1 Rhodopirellula sp. UBA1907
TCCGCGACGGCGACGACCACCGGGTTTGGCTCCGCCACCTGAACCACCTTGTGCTCCCGTGCCGGAACGCGAGCGACCACCGCCGCTTCGTCCGCCGCCACCGGATCGACCACCCGAGCGCGAGCCTGATTTGTCACCGGATCCTGGGTCTTGCAACGGTCGCGGCTGGCAACCGGGCAACCCCGTCGCGACAGGAATCTGCAGTTTGATTTCACGCTCAATCGCGATGAAGAACTTGGTCTCATGACCGCCACAAAACATCACCGTCTCGCCTTCGCGTCCCGCCCGTCCCGTCCGACCAATCCGGTGAACGTAGGCTTCGGGGGTGTTGGGCGTGTCGTAGTTGATCACGGTTTGGATGCCATCGATGTCGATCCCGCGAGCGGCCACATCGGTTGCCACCAACACATCGAGTTCATCGTTTTTGAATTTATTCAGCGTTCGAACGCGGTTGGCTTGAGTCTTGTTGCCATGAATCGCTGCGGCCTTCACTCCGGCTTTGACCAATCGCCTGGCAACCGCATCGGCACCGTGTTTGGTGCGGGTGAACACCAAAGTCGAGCCGGTAGCCTTGGTTTCGACAAAGTGACTCAGCAATCGCGGCTTGTCAGCTTGAGCGACAAAGCAGATTGATTGTTCGATCCGTTCGACGGTAGGTTTTTGCGGGGCAATTTGAATCGTGACCGGATCAACCAAAATCTCGTCGGCTAGTTTTCGAATGGGTCCTGGCATAGTCGCCGAAAACAACAGATTCTGCCGATCACGAGGCAGATACTTCAGGATGCGTTTGACATCAGGCAAGAACCCCATGTCCAGCATGTGGTCGGCTTCGTCGAGAACCAAGATTTCGACATCATTCAAATCGATGAAGCCTTGGTTGACCAAATCCAACAATCGCCCGGGCGTGGCAACCAACGTGTCGACGCCAGATTGCAATTCACGAACTTGAGGGTTTTGGTTGACACCTCCGAAAATGACCGTGCTGCGAAGCCGTGTCTTTTTGCCGTAAATCCGAAAGTTCGCTTCGATCTGAGCCGACAACTCACGGGTCGGTGAAAGCACCAACGTGCGGATGGGTCGGCGTCCGGGCCGTCGACCACGCCCCTTGGATGGCTCGCGACGTTCTTGATCGTCCTCCCACATGATCTGCAGGATCGGCAAGGCGAACGCGGCCGTTTTGCCCGTGCCGGTTTGAGCAGCACCGAGGACATCGTTGCCGTCAAGGATTTCGGGGATGGATTGAGCTTGGATGGGGGTCGGAGTTTCGTAGCCGGCTTGCTCGAGGCCTTGCAGCAAAGGGCCAGTCAGCCCCAGATCTTCAAATTTGTTCAAAACAGGGTCCAAGGTGGGAATCGATTCACGTGAAGCGTGAGCCGTGCAATCAGCGAGCCCGTTGAACCACTTCCTGGTCGCTCAAGAACTCGCCCCAGGACCAAGATGGTGTTCCCCTCGTTCACAACCATGTGAGCGATACAGGGACCCAATGAACCCGGATGCGTTGACCGCCAAGTCGCGAAAAAAATCGTCGCGGGCGGTTTGTTGCAAAAGACTAGCTATCCGCCCCCAAAAGTCCATTGCAAATCGGCTTTCACGCAATGGAATGCGAGTTTCTGCCCCCCAGCGATCCGATGACGGAGATTCTGTCACTCGCCCAATCGTCCGACCACCGATCGAGCCCGCTTGGCAGCCGCTCCGAGGGTGGCGGAATCGGATTCAGCGAGCTCTTGCAAGACTTTTGTCGTGGAGGGATCGATCAGAGGCAATCGCCCGAGCATCGTCGCGGTCCAGTAAAGCTGATCTGCGGCCAAAGGACTCCAGCTTTCGCCGTCCTCGCCTTCGTACAACACCGTCTCCAACAATCCCGCCATCTCTTCTTCCTCGTCAGCGGTCGGCTCAATTGATCCAGACAAAGCCTCCACTGCCCAAGTTCGAACCTCTTCGTCGTCCGATTGCAACGCGAGCAAACAATCGACGGTCTTCCCGTGGACGTTTTCTTGACGAGCCAACGATTCCAGCTCGCTCAGGGACAATTCATTCGCACTCATCGGGGTCTCTTCAGCTCAAGATTGTTTACGGTGAAGGGGATTCAACCAGGCACGCGTTGAGAAATTCCATCGTGTGCATGACCCGGGGTGCCGGATGGGCTTCGGTCGCCATCGAATTCAGATGTGTTTGCAGCTGCGTCAGGCAACCGATGTTTCCGCTGACGACAATCGGAGCCCCCGTTGCCAAAACGGCTTTCGCCTTCCGACGCCCGAGTTCATCCGCCGTTTCAGGTTGATCCAAGTTGTAAGTCCCGGCTGAACCGCAACACAAGTGCGACTCGCCAACGTCCACCAACTCAACATCCGGAATGCGACAGAGCACCTCACGAGGCTGCAACCGCACGCCTTGTGCATTCGCCAAGTGACAGGCGTCGTGGTAGGCCACTCGCACAATGGCTTCGGCCTCATGAACAAACGATGGTCGCTTCAACCGAAGCCGATCCGCATGCTCGCACACAACCACCGAAACATCTTTCACCGTTGCGGCCAAAGCCTTTGCTTTCGATTCGACATCCGTCCCCCGCAAGATCATCCCGTACTCTTGCATCCCCGATCCGCAGCCGGCCGCGTTGGTCACAATCGCGTCGATCGGTTGCTGATCGTTTGAGAATGCTCGCACGTTGTTGCGAGCGAACTTGGCCGCGCGTTCACCATCGCCCACGTGCCAGGCAAGCGATCCACAACAACTCTGCTCAGGCGGGACAACCACTTCCAATCCAATGTGCCGAAGCACCGCGATGGTGGCGACATTGATTCCAGGTGCCAGAACTTGTTGTGCACAACCGGCCAGCAATGCAACTCGTCCAACTTGCTCACCGGATGCGGCGTAGTGTTCTTGCAGCGGTTTCGCGGTCGGCAACGAGCTTGGCAACAACTCCAACATCGGTCGCAACACCGAAGGCACCAACGCGGAGAACTTCTTGCCGATCACTCCCATCCGTGCCGCGAATCGAAAGCGATTGGGATACGGCAGGGTTTGAGCGGTCAGCCAACGTTGCAATCTCTGCGGCCAAGCGGCCGAAACGCGATCTCGAACGAGCGATCGGTAAGGACTGAGCAGATGTCGATACGAAACACCCGACGGGCAGGCTGGCTCGCAAGCCAAACATCCCAAGCAAGCATCCAGATGAGGTGCAGCTTTGTCGGCCGGCATCGCGCCTTCCAAAACTTCCTTCATCAAAATGATGCGTCCGCGAGGCGAGTCGGATTCGCGTTGCATCACGTCATAGGTTGGACAAGCCGACAAGCAAAAGCCACAACGAATGCACGTGCTGACAGCTTCCGCCATCGCATCCGCATTGGGGCCAGAACGATCCAAGGGAATGTCATGCTGCATGGCGATCAAGCCTCCAAACGTTTTGTGTGCAGGGGCTCGCCAAACAAAAGCGGCGCGAAGCATCGATGAGGATCAATCGCCTTCGCCACCCGCACGACCACTTCGTCATGCCGCCACATACCGATTTGCGTTCCATGCGTCGAAGCGTCACCGGCGTTGAGCACCAAACCGGCCAGACCATGTTCGATCAACCAAGAGTTCAAAACTTGCAAGTCGCCCGCACCTGTGACGAACAAGACATTGCCAGCCAAACCAAAGTGCATTCTCCATCCCAGCTCAGTCAGCTCGCTGGGAAATGTCTGAACAACGGTTTCAATTTGTCGCGGGGTTATCGGAATGCGAACCGAGACTTCTCCTTCGACGTGCAACAGTTTCGACCACGACTTGTCGGCATGCTCTTCGGACAACCTTCGCACTTCCGCCTCGCCGACGTTGCGTTGAACTCGATCCATGATGGACTCCACCACCGCCTCCGGTCCGGGCACTCGCAACACGATGGACCAATCATGCAAATCCGTCATTCCTGGCTGGCACAACTCAATCGCATCCAATTCCACCGGCAACCGCGTGAGCGTTTGCATGTGCAAGGTTGCCGACGCGAGGTCGCCGCACCTCACGACCCAAGTGTTCGGTTCGACCGATTGAGGGAAAACTTTGAATGTCAGCCGCGTCAACACGCCCAATCGCCCAAGGCTTCCCACCATCAGCTTTGGAAAGTCGAACCCAGCAGCGTTCTTCACCACCGGTGCGCCGGTATGAACTTCGTTGCCCAAACCATCCAAGAAGGACGCAGCAAGAATAAAATCACGCAGGCC
>NZ_DDGH01000006.1:93238-113443 GCF_002337565.1 Rhodopirellula sp. UBA1907
CACGCAGGCCGCCGTATCTCCAACGACCGGGACCGCTCCAACCCGAGGCAACGCAACCACCGATCGTCGCACCGAATTGGGCTCGCGGTGGGTCAAAGGGCAGAGTCTGACCGTTCTCCGAGAGCGCCGCCATGATCTCTTCTAGAGGCGTTCCCGAGGCAACCGAAATGGTGAACTCGGATGGGTCATACTGCAGAATGCCCGAAAGGTTCCGCGTGGAATAGCGTTGCGTCGCGACAGGTTCCGAAGCCGCAGACTCGGCGCTACTCAGTCGAGACAAACCGGGTTTGCTGCACCCACCTACGGGAATCAAATGCGTCGATGATGATGACGCCTTCCAATCCCGAATCAGATCGGCCCAGTGCCGTACGGATTCAGGAGCTTCCACGTCGGGCACCGCAGACGCGGGAGTCATCTCGGGTTCACTCACGGAAGATCACCCCCGCTTTTTCCAATGGATGCAATCCCGATGTGGACAGAGCAGGGGACTCCGCATCCGGAAACATCTTGCCGCGATTGCAGATCTCATGCGGGTCCATCTCCGCTCTGACGCGGTGCATCAAATCGATCGTCGGCTCGTCAAACATCTCGGCAAAAACGCCACGCTTCTCAATCCCAACGCCATGCTCGCCGGTGATTGATCCGCCCATCTCGATGCACAACCGAAGAATCGCATGAGCAAAATCATTGGCCGCATCAAAAGCACCCGGAATCTTTCCGTCGTACATGATCAACGGGTGCAAATTGCCATCGCCAGCATGAAAGACATTCGCGACCGGCACACCACACTCACGACTCATCGATTCAATTCGTTCGAGGGCTTCGCCCAAACAGCGCCGCGGAACGACACCATCTTGCACGATGAAGTCAGGGCTGAGTCGACCGGCCGCTGAGAAGACCGACTTGCGTCCCTTCCAAATCGCCAGCCGCTCCGCATCATTGGCGGCGATCTCCACCGCAGATGGTTGAGTGCCCGCGATCACCTCCGCCAGAATTTCTTTTTCCATCGCGACACGTTCAGCGGAACCTTCCAGCTCAACGATCAGCACGCTATTCGCGTTTTTGGGATAGCCACACGCCACGGCGGCTTCGGCGGCGCGAATCGACATCGCGTCCATGATCTCCATCGCACCAGGCAACAAATTCGCGGCGATGATCGCACCAACCGCATTCCCGGCGGCGCGGATGTCGTCGTACCCAACCAACACCGTGTGGAAAACTTCCGGCAGCGGCAGCAATCGCAGAGTGGCTTGCAACGCGATCCCCAACATGCCTTCGTTGCCGCACAAAAAACCGGTTGTATCCGGACCGGCGTGCTCCAATGACGATCCACCGATGCTCGTCACGGTTCCGTCGCCGAGCACCACATCCATCGACAACGTGTGACCGGCGGTCATGCCGTATTTTAGGCAGTGAGCGCCACCGGAATTGAATGCGATGTTGCCGCCAATCGTGCAAACGGATTGGCTGGAAGGGTCCGGTGCGAAGTACAACCCGTGTGGGCGAGCGGCTTGAGAAACGGCAAGGTTCACCACCCCGCACTGAACCGTCGCGGTTCGTTCGACGGGATCGACGTGCAAGATTCGGTTCAGCCGATTCAGCGCGATCACAATCCCATCGCGATGTGGCATTGCGCCACCGGAGAGGCCCGTGCCGCTGCCTCGTGCGACCACCGGCACGTGATGTTCGTAACACCACCGCACCGCGGACACGACCTCGTCGGCGGTCTCGGGAAAGACCACCCCGCGAGGTCGAGCGGTGTATGCGAGCAACCCGTCTGATTCAAAAGCAGCCTGGGCCGCCGAATCGGTTCGAAACCGATCGGCAGGAAACAGCTCTGCCAAACCAGTCAGGTCGCTGGCTTTCACTTCACGTCTTTCCAGCTGCGTGTTGCGGCACTGTCGAGCACGGCGTCACAAACTCGCTGCGTTTCCAGTGCATCGCGGAAAGTCGGAGCGGCGGGTTGGTCCGACTCCAATGACTTCAAGAAGTCAGCGACTTGGTGCACGAAGGTGTGCTCATAGCCGATCTGCAATCCAGGAACCCACCAGTTGGCCATGTAAGGCTGATCGCCATCGCTGACGTGAATGCTTCGCCAGCCGCGGACGATGCTGTCGTCGTTGTGGTCAAAGAATTCCAAACGATGCAGGTCGTGCAAATCCCAACGAAGCGAACCGTGCTCGCCGTTGATTTCCAGCGTGTACAACGCTTTGTGACCACGAGCGTACCGGGTCGACTCAAACAACCCGAGCGAACCGTTGTCGAAGTGGCAATGGAAAGCACACGCGTCATCAATCTTGACGGGAGTCTTTTCACCGGTTTCGGAGTGAACGCGTTCTTTGACAAACGTTTCCGTCACTGCCGAAACATCTTGGATGCTGCCGTTGAGCCACAACGCGGTGTCGATGCAGTGGGCCAGCAAGTCACCGGTCACGCCACTGCCAGCGGCTTCCGCATCCAAACGCCACGTTGCCGCACCGCCTTGAGGAACGTCCGCGTTGATCGTCCAGTCCTGCAGGAAGTTGGCACGGTAGTGGAAAATCTTTCCGAGTCGACCTTCGTCGATCATTTGTTTCGCCAACGTCACCGCGGGGACTCGGCGGTAGTTGTACCAAACCATGTTGCGAACGCCGGCCTTTTCGACCGCTTCGCACATCTCGATGCCTTCGGCGGTGTTCATCGCCAAAGGCTTTTCGCACAAAACCATCTTGCCGGCTTCCGCGGCGGCGATCGAAATTTCTTTGTGCAAGTTATTGGGAACGCATACGTCGACAGCGTCGATGTCGTCGCGTTCGAGCAACTTGCGCCAATCGGTTTCGACCGACTCGTAACCTTGTTGCTCGGCGAAGGCCTTGGCCTTTTCTTCGTTTCGAGCGCAAACCGCTTTCAAAACGGGATGGTATTCCAGGTCAAAGAAGCGAGGTGCCTGGCGGTATCCGTTGGTGTGCGTTCGGCCCATGAAGCCGTAGCCGATCAGGCCGATGTTCAGAGGTTTCATTCGTCGATTGGGGAATAGTAGGAGATTGAATATGAATGGAGGTCAGGTAACCTTCCGCCGCAACACTGATCGCGACCGGAAGGTGGGCGTCCTGACACTTTGTCGATTCAGCAATGCGGCATGAGTCGCACTGTTTCACATTAATGTCGGTTCAATAAAAACGAATCACTCGTTCCAACCGTGAGCATCTTGAACGCTCAGCATCGCCGCCAAGATGTCGTTCCAAGTGCTTGGTTGATGCATGACATCGTTCGGGAACATGCATCCGTCCCAGCAAATGTGTTTGCAGGTTTGCAACACGTCGCCGTGTTCATCACGCAGCCAGTGGCCCGCGTCGGTGGCGATGTCCAATTTGCCGTTGGGATCGTTTGGCAAACAGTGACGTCCGGTTTTGTCATGGCTTCCCGTTCCGTGCACGGTCGCATCGTTTTGTGCAACGTGGAAGTCAATCGTCCAAGGTCGCAAGGCATGCGTCAGCTCTTTCAACGCCGCGGCCTTCTTCTCTTTATCGGCCCAGTCGAAGTCCTGCGGCAGGATTGCATCTTCAGGAGCGTTGTAGCCAAGCAAGTACAACAACGTGTGTGCCATGTCAGCTTGGAAACCGAAACGCTCGGGGTGACCGACGCGTTCCAGCAAGTCGACCATCTTCTTCCAAGAGTGCATTCCACCCCAGCAAATTTCGCCTTCGGCTGCGAGACGCTCGTCGTACTCTTCGGCGATGTCCGAAGCAGCCTTGAACGTGTCGGCGATCTTGCTTTGGTTGGCATCGGGATCTTTCACCCAATCGGCCACACCCATCGCGCTGTCCAAGCGAATGCATCCATAGGGACGCACGCCAAGCTCACGCAGCTTCTTGCCGATCTCGCATCCCTTGCGGACTTGTTTCAAGAATGCATCGACTTCTTCGGGACTGCCACCCGCACTTCCGCCGCCGGTTGGTTCCCAAACGGGGGCGACCACGGTTCCGATGTTCAACGATCGACTGCGAACCTTCTCGGCCAAAGCTTCCAGTTCCGCGTCATCGGCGTCGATGGAAACGTGAGGCGAAAACAAAAACAAATCGACTCCATCGAATTTCCGCCCGTCCACTTCCGCCGCAGCGGTCAGGTCAAGCATTTCGTCCAAGGGAATGATGGGGTTGGCATCATCGTCGCCCTTGCCGACCACTCCGGGCCAAGCAGCGTTGTGCAATTTTGGAAATGAGTTCGGGTGCTGGCTCATCGTCGGGAAGTGCCTTTGAACAAAGTGGGGTCGCGGTCAGGTTGAATCGCAAGTTTAGACGGGAAGTATCGGCCATATCACCGAAGTGCCTGAAGCGGCATTTGTGTGAATGGGGCGTCGGATTTTTTCGTTCCCGCGTCACTAGCGTGGACATTGCGACCGCTCGTTGCAAGAACCCCTCGGCGATCCGGCGACGCGAACGACACCACGCGTCCGCTAATCCGACAGAATTCGTCATGAAGCCGCCCAGGCTGAAAGCGGTTTCAGCCTATCAGGGCTCGGCGGCTCAGTCTGATTGCTGTGATTTGCCAACATGCCTCGGCAATCAACGCCCGAGATAAGCGTCCAATTGATCAGCTTTTCGCATCAGATACGGAACATGCTCGTCGGTCGCCTGCACGAGCCGTTGCAGTTGTCGCAGTTGATCCTGAAATTCTTGATTGAATTTTCTTTGCTGGTCATCCCGCCAGCTCTGTTCCAACTGGTTCATCTGCGCCGACAAGCCCGTTCCACGTTGCCGCAGCTCTTCCGCAAACCGAGCCAACTGCGATGCAAACTGGCGAATTTGATCCGGATCACCGATAGCTTGATTCATGAAATCGCCTGAAGAGATTGTTGATAGAACTGCAAACTCGCACTGAGCCCATGACGGTCGGCCAAATCGATCAGCAACTTCAAAGCGGCCGAACGAGTTTTCGCGGGACCGATGACCGCGCGGCGAATTGACGCTTGCCGCAACGACTTCATCGCCGCCATGTCTTGGCTGAGTAGCAACTGGCATCGCCCGGTGAGCAGGTAAGCTCCCGGCGAATGGGTTGCTGAATCCAGCAACGGTTCCAACTCATCAATCGCTTCGTCGTATCGTTCCAGGTCATAGAGAGCTTCCCCCAATACCATCCGCAAATACGTCAGCGATGGATCGCGGTTCAACCGAGCCCGGCAAACCTTCAGCCGGCAATTTCCCCAATCCGCGGTCGCGCGTTCGAGCTCGTGATCCGCGGATGAATTGCCCAGTCGAGTCGCCAAGTCACGGACTTCAACCAATTGCTGCACCGATCGAGCCAATTGGGCTTCTTCAAGTTCCCACAGCAACGACGAATCATCCGGAAAAGTCTCATGGGCCTGCCGCAGAATTTTGGCTGCCTGCAACGGCCGATTTTCTTCGCGATAGATCGTGGCCAACTCCAGATAGCTGTCACGATCCGTCGGGCACGTCTTCAGATGATGTTCGAGTTGCTGACGCCGCGTCGGCCCAGCAGTCGCCTCGCTTCCTTCATTGGTGGGAACAGCGGTCATGAGAAACGCTCTCGAGATGAGAATCATGTGGCGGGGCGATAGGCCAGCAAACCGGTGTTGAACCGAAACTGACGTCGCCAGAAGAGACCACTCAGTATGGATGACGCGAGCCCAGATTGCAAAATCGCCGCCCCCCAGTTTGGTTTACTGGTTCGTTCAGGATGGGAATGGGCTATCATGACTAACCCGTTCGTCGGTTGTCTCGGCCGCGATCGCCCCCGCCGCGGTCCCCCCGCACCCTATGCCCCGATTCGCGTTCCCTCCTAACCACAACGCGGCCATGCATTCCATGCGACTCACACTGATCCTTCTTGTTGGCTGTTGCTGCGGCACAAGTCACGGATCGGATTCTCTTCAAACCGTCTTTCAAGACACGGTTCAACCGTTTCTGCAACAGAATTGCTTGCAGTGTCATGACGACCAATCTGCGGAAGGTGACCTCGACCTCAGCGCGGACCGAAACATCGACGATGTTGTGAAACGGTTCCGTCACTGGGCGGTTGTCTTGGACCGTTTGGAAGTCGGCGACATGCCTCCGGAAGATTCCGACATCCAGCCTTCCGCCGCACAACGCGACGCAGTGATCGCTTGGATCGAATCCCTCAAAGCGGCAGAAGCAAAACGAACCAGTGGCGATCCCGGGTTGGTGCTCGCCCGGCGACTCAGCAGTGCCGAATATGATCGCACCATCCGCGATCTCACCGGCGTCGACATTCGTCCCGCAGCGGACTTTCCCATCGACCCAGCCAACGAAGCCGGCTTCGACAACTCCGGTGAATCGCTGACGATGTCTCCCGCATTGCTCAAAAAATACTTGCAGGCAGCTCGGCGCGTTGCCGAGCACATGGCGATCACGCCTTCGGGACTGGCGTTCTCTCCTCACCCTGTGATCACGCCCACTGATCGCGATAAATTTTGCGTCAACCGAATCATCGATTTCTATCGACAGCAAAACACCGAGATCTCCGACCACTTGTTTGTTGTCTGGAAGAACCAGCAGGCTTCGTCCGCAGCCTCGTTGGATGAGCAATGCCAACAACATGGAGTCAGCGCAAAGTACTGCCGAGTGCTAGACGACTTGCTCCGGGCGGAACAGGGCGATGACGAACAACCAGCCATCGGTCCCATTGTCGCCTTAAAACAGATGTGGAATGAGGTTGCTCAAAAAGACCTCACCGATTCCGAAGCTCGAACGCACTGCGACGCCATCGCCGAATTCATTGAGTCGCTACGTGAATCCTTGATTCCTGATGTCCCCAACCTGACCGCACCGGATATGAATCCTGGCTCGCAATCGTTGGTGCTTTGGAAGAACCGGCAGTTCGTTGCGAATCGTCGGCGATTCGCGAAAGACCAACTGCCTCCACTTCCGGAACTGATGAAGAGTTTCGATCCCAGCCGGTTTGAGATTCCCGCACAAGACGCCGTGGTCACGGCCATGACCGTGCCCGAATCAGAAACCGACCAGGAGACTTTCTCGCAAGAGCTGGATCGATTCTGCAGCGTGTTTCCGGACCAGTTCTTGGTGTCCGAACGGGCCCGGGTGTACCTGGACCAAAAGAAGGAAAAAAAGCTCAAGGGCCGCTTCTTGAGCGCCGGTTTCCACAGCCAAATGGGATACTTCCGCGACGACGCTCCCCTTTGCGACTTGATGTTGACCGACGACCAACGCGAAACGCTCGATCGCCTTTGGTTGGAACTCGATTTCGTGACTTCCGCTCCCATGCGTCAATACGCGGGCTTCATCTGGTTTGACCGAACCGACTCCAAATTCATGCGTGACCGCGAGTTCGATCGGTACCGCGCTGAAGACAAGGACTGCATCGCGGAAGAGAAGGTCCGTGGTTTGTGCGATGCCTACACAAAAAAAGCCGAACGCGTTGGAGCGAGCCCGAAAGCTCTCGCGGCGATCCGGCGATACTTCGACGACATGTCGAAAACCTTTCGATCGCTCGAACAAATTCGCGAGCAATCTGAACCCGTTCAGCTCGAAGCAATGTTGCAGTTTGCCGAGCGAGCGTACCGCCGGCCACTCAAACAATCTGACAAAGATTCCCTGCTCGCGTTCTATCAATACTTGCGAACCGAAGGCGAACTCGATCACGAAGAATCCATTCGCGATTGCGTCGTGCGGATTTTGATGTCGCCCCATTTTTGCTACCGCGTTGACCCCACCAATCAATTGGCCGGCTCCGACACGATTGACTCGAAATTGCCATCCGGTGTCGAGCCACTGGACTCTCATTCGTTGGCAAACCGGTTGAGCTACTTCGTTTGGTCGAGCATGCCGGACGAAGAACTGATGGAACTTGCGGCACAGGATCGTCTGCAAGATCCAAACGTTCTCGCCGAGCAAACACATCGGATGTTGAGCGACATTCGCAGCCAAGGCTTCGTTCGCGAATTCATGGGCAACTGGTTGAACTTCCGACGCTTTGATCAGCACAACGGAGTCGACCGCGAAAAGTTCCCGACGTTCACGGATGACCTGCGACAGTCGATGCTGGAAGAACCTCTGCGGTTCTTCACCGACCTGATCCAACGAGACGGATCAGTGCTCGATCTGCTGTACGCGAAACATACGTTCGTCGATCTAGACCTGGCGACGCACTATGGCATCGACGCGAAACGCTTTGACTCGCTGCTGCAAACGTCGGACTCCGAAGACGGTTGGATTCAGCTGCCCGATGCCAATGAGTACGGCCGAGGCGGTTTATTGCCGATGGGCGTGTTTTTGACTCGCAATTCGCCAGGACTGAGAACCAGCCCCGTGCAGCGAGGCAATTGGGTTGTCCAGCGAGTTCTCGGCGAGCACGTCCCGGCACCCCCCGCCGAGGTTCCGGAGTTGCCCGAAGACGAATCCAAACTCGGTGACCTGACCATCCGCGAGGCCCTTGCTCGGCACCGTGAACACCCCAGTTGCGCGGGATGCCACGAGAGAATCGACTCGATGGGATTGGTCTTCGAAGGCTACGGTCCCGTTGGTGAAATGCGAGACGCGGACCTGGGCGGACGTGCGATCGACGCCAGCGTGGTGTTCCCCGATGGCAGCCAAGGAATCGGCATCGATGGACTGCGAGACTACATTCGTCGCGACCGTGAAAGAGACTTCGTTGAACATCTTTGTCGCAAGCTTTTGGCCTTCGCACTTGGACGTTCCTTGCAGCTATCGGATGAATCCTTGATCACTGAGATGCAGACCAACTTAGAAGCCAACGACTATCGTTTTCAGTCCATGATCGAAACGATCGTGACCAGCCCCGCGTTTCGCAACAAACGCGTTCAACTCGCCTCCGTCGACAACGCTCCTCATTCAGAAACGGAACCTTCCCCATGACTCACGCTGTCAATCGACGAACATTGCTGCGCGGTGCCGGTGTTGCCATGGCTTTGCCTTGGTTGGAATCGATCCCGGTTTGGGGCCGCGAAACGATGGTTGGAAATGATGCCGCCGAAACTCCACAACGCTTTGCCGCGTTGTTCATGGGTTGCGGGATCAATGCGGATCACTGGTGGGCCAAAGGCTCCGGCAAAGACATGGAGCTGGGCAAAAGCCTGGCTCCCATGGAATCGCTCAAACACAAGATGAACTTCATCACCGGACTGTTCAACGAGAACGCGACCGGGGTGGGCATTCACCCGGGGCAAACCGGCAACATTCTTTCGGGTGCTTCGCTCAAGAAAGGATCCGAGCTTCGCGGCGGCATCAGCATGGACCAAGTGCTCGCGAATCATTTCCAAGATCAAACGGCGGTTCCAAGCTTGGTACTCGGATGTGAGCAACCGGTCACGGGATACCACGAGACCAATTTCTCGATGGCGTACAGTTCCCACATTTCGTGGCAAAACGCGACTTCGCCGGTGCCGATGGAGGTCTACCCATCGCTCGCGTTTGACGCACTGTTCGATAATCAGGGCAGTCGTCGCAACGAAAGCATTCTGGACCGAGTGGGTGAAGACGCGGCGTCTTTGCGACGACAAGTCAGCGTGTCCGACCGAGCCAAGTTAGAAGAGTTTATGAGCAGCGTTCGTGAGGTGGAGAAGCGTGCGGCGTCGATGCGAGCTGCACACGCGAAAGCGAGCGATCGAGCGAAAGACCAAGGCAAACCGATTCATGCAATGAAACGTCCCGACGACGGGTTGCCCGAAGATATCCGAGAGCACATGCGATTGATGTGTGACATCGTCGCGTTGGGTTTTCAAACCGACAAAGCTCGTGTCGCGACGCTGCTGCTTAACCGTGATTTGTCGGGATTGTTCTATCCATTCCTGGACGTCAAATCGACGCACCATTCGGCTTCGCACAGCGATCGCTCGGATGCCTACGAACGGATTTCGCGATACTACTGCAGCCAGTACGCGTACTTGGCCGGCAAGCTGGACGCGATGGCGGAAGGCGACGGCACGGTGTTGGACCATTCATGTTTGTTGTTCCTTTCCAGCATGTGGTCAGGCAACGCTCACGATTCCAGCAAACTGCCGGTGCTGTTGACCGGTGGCTTGTCAGGAAACATGGAAACCGGCCGTGTGTTGGACTACCTCGAAAAATCCGACGACGACCGACGGCTTTGCAGCATGTATCTGTCGATCATGGATCGCATGGGAGTGCCGATGGAAGAGTTCGGCGACGCGGATCAACCACTCGCCGGTCTGTGATTCACTTGCCGCTGTACCAAACGCCGCGACGCCATTGGTGCAGTTGCAAACGACGAAGGAAATCTTCGGGCAAAGCCGGCAAGGCTTCCGTCGCCACGTTCAATGCGACTTGTTCGACATTTCGCATACCGACAATCACGGTTTGAACCGCCGAGGGTGACATGGCGAACTGAATCGCGGTCGCGGCCAACGAATAATGCTCGTCCAACCCAAACTCTTTCAAATCATCGCGAATGGCATCGACTCGTTTTGCCGTCCGCTGCATGCGATCGCCGGCGAAGTAACCGGACCGGAAGTCGTCCTCCGGGAACTGGTGATCGGCCGAGTACTTGCCGGTCAGGGCACCTTCGTCCAATGAAACGCGAACGATCACTCCGGTCCCCGTCTCTTCTGCAACGGGCAACAACTGGGCGGCGGGTTCTTGTTCAAAGATGTTGAACACGACCTGAACCACATCGACCAATCCATCTCGCATCAACTGGATCACGCAGTTCTGATCTTGCTCGGGCGTGCACAAACCAATGCGGTTGATCTTGCCTTCCTGACGAAGCTTTTGCAGCACGAGCAGTGGCTGCGGGTCATCGTTCCAGGCCGACGTCCAGGAGTGCAGTTGCAACAGATCAAGGCATTCGACACCGAGGTTTCGCAAGCGTTCTTCGACGTTGGCTCGGATGTAGGCGGCACCGTATCGATCTTGCCAGCGGCAATACGGGCTGGGTGGCCACGGGCCTTCCGAAGGTGGCGTTTTGGTCGCCACATGAATCTTTTCGCGGATCGAGGCGGGCAGCTGTTTCAGGAACTGGCCGATGACTTGTTCACTGCGGCCATCCCCGTATCCGGGAGCAGTGTCGATGAAAGTGATCCCGTGTTCGATGGCGTGCTGAAGTGCAGCGAGGGAAGCCTCGTCGTCTTGAGCGCCCCATTGTCCACCAAGAGCCCACCCCCCGAATCCAAGTCGCGAAACGGGAAAACCATCATGACCAAGGGAGACTTGTTTCATAGCAAACGTTTCACGTGGTGAGATTCGCGGGTGGAAAAAGGAAGGGTCTGGAAAGCGATGACGATTATCGGGTCGGTCCGTCTGCCTCAAAAGGAACTTGCCGGCTTTCGAGATGAACCGGACCGATCGTCTCAACTGGAATCACGGTTGCGTCCGAAATCCTTTCTCAGCGGCGAACCGAGGGTCTCGGTCGGCCCGGTAAGCAAAATCCTTGGCAGGTGCAGTGGTGCGAAATTTGTCTAACATCCCGCGTTTGTCGATCGTCGTCCCTCATGGTGGTGATGGCGCGGCTTTCGAATCCTCGCTCGCAAGCGTATTGCAGCATCGCCCAGATGGGTGCGAGGTGATTGTGCCTCATGACGGGACCTATGACGACCCGTTTGATTTGGGCGAAGAAGTTCGTTTCGTCGACAGTGGTTCGACCAGCGTCCTGCGCCAGATTTCCGAAGCCGCTGAATTGGCGATGGGCCGATTCGTGCACGTCGTCGCGGATGGCCACGTCGCCACGGAAAACTGGACCGACGCAGCTCTCGCACAATTCGAAGGCCACGAAACCGGTGTGGTCGTGCCCGTGGTCCGTGACTCGGAAACGCAACGCATCGAGCACGCTGGATGGCGAACCACCGCTTCGTCCGCCTGCGGCCCAATCGGATTTGGCGACAAACAAGTCGCTCGCAAAGCCGCCGCTCGCGTCGAAGGAGCCTTCCTGGCCGCGTCGTTCTGGCGTCGTGATCTGCTTCGCAGTTTGGCGATCAGCTACCGCGGTACCGACACGATCGAAGCATCGCTTGCTTACGGTCACTTGACCACGCAAGCCGGCTGGCGATGCGTCGTTGCCGAAGACAGCGTGATGAGTGTTGACTTCGAAACCGAAGTGCTCGACTACGACCTTCGCATCCACCAAAACCATCGCCGCCTGCAAGCCATCTCGGATCACTTCCGCGGTGGTGGATCGGCTGGTTGGGGTCGCGGTATCCAACGCTTGCTTACAACCACACTGGCCGGCGGACTTCGTCCATCCAGTTTGATCTCGGGCCTTCGACGCATGACCGCTCCGTTGGCCGGAAACGCGATTTCGCGTTCCGTGCAAACATCCGGCGTTCTGTCCGTGGATGACAATCCCGAAACGTTACCGATGACTTCCGTGCATCGTGAACCGCTTCGGCGTGCGGCTTAGCCGGACGGGTTGCGTACCGGCTCAGCGGACTGCTCGTACGATGGTCTTCCAAGACCGTCGCTCGGGTTTGGCCGGGCTTAGAAGCCCAGCCCACGGCTCATTCGGGAACGATCCGCAGCACCAAGTTGTTGCGGTGAATCACGTTTTCGTACGGACGATGCCCGAGAATCCATTCGATTTGCTCGCTGGGTTTGCCAGCGATGCGGGCCACTTCGTGGCTGCGGTAGTTCGATAGCCCACGTCCGAACTCTTCGCCGTCGGGACCGACCAAGCGGACCACATTCCCGTGCGCAAAGGTCCCTTCAACACGTTGGATCCCAATTGCCAAGAGACTGCGGCCATGCTTTTGAATGGCATCCACCGCGCCTTGGTCGAGGAACAACGTTCCCGCAACATTGGCGGAGCTACCGATCCAACGTCGACGTCCTTTCAGCGAACGCTTCGGCGGCACAAACAGTGTTCCGACGGCGTCGCCCGCGAAAATCCGGTCGAGCACGAAATCTTCGGTACCGGATCCAATGATGGTGGGATGCCCGTGTGAGTTGGCCAGCTTCGAAGCTCGAAGCTTCCCGCCCATGCCACCTTTGCTGACCGCCGACACTTGATCGTCAACCAACGCCATCACACCGTCGTCCACATCGTGAACCATGTGAATCGGCTGGCTGTCTTTTTCGTCGGGGTGTCCGTCGTACAGCGCGGAAACATCCGTCAACAAAATCAGCATCACATCGTTGAAAAGCCCCGCGACTTGCGCGGCCAAACGATCGTTGTCGCCGAAGGTCGTCTTCAATTCCGAAACGGCGACCGAGTCGTTTTCGTTGACGACCGCGATCGCGCCCAACTCATCAATTCCGTTGAGCGCGTTTCGCACGTGCAAGTAACCACTGCGACGACGAAGGTCGTTTCGGGTTAGCAAAACTTGAGCCGCGTGCCGGCCTCGTTTCTGCAACGACTTTTCGTAGGCACCGATCAAGTCGGCTTGCCCGATCGCGGCGATCGCCTGCAACGACTTCAGGTCGGTTGGACGCTGCGGCAAACCCAGCTTGGCGACGCCGGCGCCGACGGCACCGCTACTGACCATGATGGTTTGACGTCCGGTGTCGGCGATGCGGCAAAGTTGTTCCGCCAGTCGATCCACGCGATCGAGATCGAGTTTGCCGTCCGATGTAGTGAGAACTCGCGTGCCGACCTTGACCACCACGCATTGGGTTTCGTCGATGATCTGACGCCGAATGGCGAGATCGTTTGCTTCTGAGGATTCGTTCAATTTGTTGATTGCAATTCAGCCAGTTGGTGCATGTCGTCTTTCAAACTGCCGTACAGAGATCGGTAGACAGGAAAGAGCTTGTTGTAAGTGAGTTTCGCGGAACGATCCGCTTTGGTTTCGGCAGCCACTTCGATGGTCGCTTGGCATGCCTGCGCGATGTGCTTGTAAGCACCATCGCCGACCGCGGCGAGCAAGGCGACGCCGAAGGCTGGTCCCTGCTCGACCTTCAAGGTCGTGATCTTCTTGCCGAACACATCGGCTTGCATCTGACGCCAAAACACGTTCTTGCTGCCGCCACCGCTGGCGCGGATTTGGCGAACAGGAACGCCGAGCGACTCGATGATTTCCAGGCTGTCACGCAGTGCAAATGTGATGCCTTCCATCACCGCTCGGGTCATTGCCGCTCGATCATGGGTGAGATTCATACCAACGAATGCACCGCGAGCGTTTGGATCCGCGTGCGGTGTTCGTTCACCGTTCAGGTAGGGCAAAAATAGCATCCCGCCGCTGCCGGCGATTGCCTTTTCAGCTTCCGCCGTGGCGGCTTCGAACCGCTTCGACGAGGGAATTCCGGCCAAACCTTGGACGACTTGGTCTACCCACCATTGCAGCGAACCGCCGCTGGTCAAGTTCACCCCCATCATGTGCCACTTGCCGCGAACGGCGTGACAGAACGTGTGGAGTCGCCCGGACGCATCGACGTTGGGTTCGTCGCTGTGAACGAACATCACACCGCTGGTTCCGATCGACGTGCTCAGCAAACCCGTTTTCACGATGCCGTTGCCAATCGCGCCGGCGGCACAGTCTCCCGCCCCCCCGACAACCTTGCATTCTGTGGTCAGACCGAGAGCCTTCGCGGCTTCCTTGGTCAACGTACCCGTGACATCTTCGGACTCGACCACGCGAGGCAAAAGGTCGGTGGACAAATCCAATTTGCCAAGCAAAGCCTTCGACCAATCACGTTTTTTCACGTCCAAAAACAACGTGCCGCTGGCATCGCTGACTTCGGTGACATAGTCGCCCGTCAGTCGCCGGCGGATGTCGTCCTTGGGCAACAAAACTTTCGCGAGTTTGTCGAAGTTGCGTTTCTCGTTGTCTCGCAACCAAAGCACTTTCGGCGCCTGAAACCCGGTCAGAGCCGGATTGGCGACCATGCCGATCAGTTTTTCACGTGAGCCAGCGGCCGACGTGATTTGATCACACTGATCCGCGGTGCGTTGGTCATTCCACAACAATGCCGGACGAATCACATTGTCATCACGGTCCAGAAAAACCGAACCGTGCATTTGTCCCGACAAACCGATCGCTTTCACGTCAGCCTTGTCGACACCTGATTTTTTCATCACCGCTTTGACGGTCTTTTTTGTCGCCGCCCACCAGTGCTCAGGATCCTGTTGGGTCCAACCCGGTTTGGGTTGTTCCATGGGATATTCAGCATTCGCCTCGGCAACCACATGGCCGGTTTCGTCGATCAGCAGGGTCTTCGTGCCGCTGGTGCCAATGTCGATGCCAAGATAATGAGCCATATTGCGCTGCTTCAGTACGGTGAAATCAAAGACGAGTGGGATGAGAGCCGCTCCGATAAAGCGAACTGGCGGGCAGTATAACGCGTACTTGCGTTTTCAACCACGCAACCAACATTCAGAACGACGTCCCACGAGCCCCCACGATGTCTGCGAAAACTCGCCTCGCGAAGATTGAATCTGCCGATCGGGATGCGTCCCCAACCGCCTCGTTCGCCGATGGCGGCCCGAACCAGAGTGGCGACATTTCGCCTTCCAGCCAATCGAGTGAGCCCAATCGCGGCCAGCCTTCTGTGTTGCAACGACGACAGTGGTTGGGTTGGACGTCGGCCGCCGGAGTCGCCGTGTTGGCCGGTTGCCGCGAAACTTCCGTGAGCGACGAATCCGAATCCGCCCCCACCGTTCGCACTGACGTTCCACTGCGTGTGATTTGGACAGGAACCGAGGCTGACGCCGACACCTTGCGTCGAACATGGCAATCCATCAGCGAACAACCACTGAAGATCACCGTCATCGCTCCGCCGAGCAACTCTGCCACCAGTGCATCGCCGGAAACTTCAGGGGACGAACCGTCCATCTGGGATGCCGCGGCAAAGGCGGATGTGATCGCGTACCCGCTCAGCCAGCTCGGCGAAATGGTTTCGCGTGACCTCGTCATGCCACCGCTGAAGTCGGACGCCAGCTCAAACGCAGACATAGAATTCACCGTGAACAAAGCGGATCCGCCCGCGGTCCGCGTGGCGACGACCTATGGACGAGAATTGCGAGCCAAGTGCCTGGGTGGATCATTGCCAGCGATGCTGGTCGGCGAAAAGGCGACGAGCAAGGTTTCCTCGTCGTCGACCATCACCTGGGAAGGATTCGAGCAACTCGCCTCGGAATTTCCCGGCCAGGTTGCCGAGCCCACCGCGGAAGGTTGGGCCGGTGTTTCGTATCTGTGGCGATTGGCCTCCGTCCTCAGCGCCACTTGGTTATTCGATCGCAACACGCTGGAACCGTTGCTGACGCAGCCGGAATACGTCGATGTCCTGCGGCAAATGGCAGCCACCGCCAAACACGGCCCCGAGTCACCGATGACTCCCGGCGAAATTTTTCGCAATGTCGGCTCCGGCAAACTGGTCGCTGGCATCGGCTTTCCAAAAAACCAAACCGAACGGAATGCGGACGACGAAGTCGCTGCGACCAGCAATGTCCAAGTCGCCGCGTTCCCGATCGTCCAGTCCGATGTGGTCGATGCCGACGGCGAGAAGCTGGAACGAACCGGACGCGTCGTGTTCGCACCGCAAACCATCGTTGGATCCCTCGCCGCATCCTGCCGACAAACCGCGGCGGCCAGTCAGTTTCTGAAATGGTTGGCGGGAGGCGAAGGCAGCGAACCGTTGTATCGCTCGATCCCTGGATTGCAGCATCCGACGTCCAGTTCATCCATCGATGATGCGGCGGGCGGGAACTACCAGCCGTGGCTTCGGTCAGCTTGGCAAAATCCAAACGTGATGCCACCTCTGAACTTGGTCGGCGGCGATCGATATCTCGCGGCCTTGGACAGCGAAGTTCGCAAATGCTTGACAGGCGGACAAACTCCTGAGGACGCTTGCGCCGCGATTTCCAAATCCTGGTCCGAACTGCACAAAGAGTACGGCGTGACCAAACAAAAGCGTTCATGGCAGCAGGCCCTCGGACTTATTTGACAACCGATTGGCATGTTATGGCGAACGCATTGGTTTGGTTTCGAAATGATCTTCGAACCATTGACCACGAACCTCTTCTTCGCGCATCAACTGCCGACCGTTGCTTTGCCGTTCACTGCATCGACCCGCGACAGTTTGAAACGGTTGAACTGGGATTCCATCGCACCGGGCCATTTCGTGCCCGGTTCCTAATCGAATGCCTCACTGACCTGCGTTCCCGGTTGCGGTCGCTCGGCGGAGAACTGATCGTTCGAGTCGGCCGTCCCGAAACAGTCTTGCAGGATCTTTTGCCTTCCCTGTCAATCAACGCGGTTCACTTTCATCATGAACCGGGAACCGAAGAAGCCAGCACCGCCGAATCCGTTCAACAACTGTGCGACCGGCATGGCGTCTCGACTCACGTTGCCTACGGCGACACTCTGATTCATCCCGATGACTTGCCGTTCGAAATCGCGGACACGCCCGGTCTTTTCACCGACTTTCGCAAGGAAATCGAAAAGCGGTGCGAGGCTCGATCGCCGCTCGACCAACCCGCTCGATTCAACGGCACGTTGCCCGAGGACGTGAATGCCGGAGACATTCTAGCGTTGGAATCACTTGGGCTATCAACACCACCATCCGATGCACGTTGCTTGAATCAGTTTCCCGGCGGGCAAAACGCGGCACAGCAACGGATCGAGGATTACATCTGGAACGAAGATCGCTTGCGGATCTACAAAGAGACTCGCAATGGAATGCTGGAGCCGAACGACTCTTCGAAGTTCTCACCTTGGCTCGCTCACGGTTGCGTTTCGCCACGAATGATCGCGGATCAGGTGCGTCGTTACGAAGAAGAACGCGTCGAAAACAAATCGACCTATTGGATGATCTTCGAACTTCTTTGGCGTGATTACTTTCGATGGATCTCTTGCAAACACGGTGCAACACTGTTTCGTGCGAGTGGCCTACGCGGCGTGGATGTCGATTGGAAATCTGATCGAGATTTGTTTGGGCGTTGGCAAGAAGGAACGACCGGTTACCCGTTGGTCGACGCGAATATGCGGGAGCTACGGACGACCGGATACATGTCCAATCGTGGTCGCCAAAACGTCGCCAGCTTTCTGACGAAAAACCTTGGTCTTGATTGGAGGTGGGGGGCCCAGTGGTTTGAGTCGCAACTGGTCGACTATGACGTCGCCAGTAACTACGGCAACTGGAATTATGCCGCTGGTGTTGGCAATGACGCTCGCGGATTTCGGTTCTTCAATATCACCAAGCAGTCTCGAGACTACGACAAACAAGGTGAATACGCCAAACACTGGTTACCCGAACTTCGCGACCTCAGCGAGACCGAAATTCACGAACCGTGGAAGATGTCACCGGAACGTCAACGGGAAGTCGGTGTCACGATCGGAGAGGACTACCCGCATCCGATCGTCGATCTCTTTGACTCCGCGAAGGAAAACGAAGCCATCTACATGCGGGCCAAAGCGGCCAGTCACTAACCGGCTTCGCGGTTCAAGCAATCGTTATCCTCGCCCGACGATTCAATATTCGAATCGCTTGAGGTTTGGAAACATGGCTTCCAGTTCTTTGGCGGGTTCCTCTTCCAAACCGAGGTTGGTGACGAACAACGTCTCCAATTCCTGCAGTGGTTTCAGCTGGGGCAGAGCGTCAGGAGCGACGCTGGTCTTGCCCAAGTGCAGCAACTTCAAATGAGGCAGTGAGACAATCACTGGGATCGCTTCTTCGGTGATGGCGGGGCAGTTGTCGATGTTCAAAACGGTGAGCGAAGTCTTTCCTTCGAATGCCTTCAGTGACTCGTTGTCGATCTTGGTGAGCCAGAGATTGATTTTCTCTAAACCCTCAATATTCGCGATCGCGGGCATTCCTTCGGGACCAAAGTCGGTTTCTGCGAGCTCCAAATCTTCCAGCGGCAACTTCGAAATCGGCTCAAACGCCTCGCCCGTGATTTTGGTGCCTCGCAGTTTGAGTTTCGTCAATTTGGGCAGCGTTGAAATAGCAATGAGTGCTTTGTCGGTCACCGGTGAATTCATCAACGAGATATCTTGTAGCTCGTTCAACTCAGCCAACACACTCGCGCCGTCATCGGTGACAGAAGTGTCCTGGAACGTGACCGCGATCAAGGCTGGCAAACCAGAGATCGATTTTGCTTTCGCGTCATCAAACTCCTTGCCATAAATTCGCAAACGTTTCAGATTGGGCAGGGCGGCCAATCGCAAAACCGTTCCGTCCGCCCACGCCGCAGCGGGCATGAACAACTCGCTGACCGTGCTGGTGTTGGAAAGCAGCTTCACCGCGTTGTCCAAATCCGACTCGGCGACTTCCCGAAGATCGACGACCACGACGTCGTCGCCTCGCAACTTGGTCTTGGCACCCGCGATATCATCCCAGGCCGCGGCCAAGTTTGCTTCAGCCAATTCATCCGCGGCGGATTGCTCGGCGGGTGGAATCGGAATCGTTTTGGTGCTGCTGACTCCGCAACCGAGCGTTCCAATGAACAGGCTGCCGACCAGCAGGCTTTGTGCGAGCCGAACTTGTGTGAAATTCATCGGAACTCCGGTGAGTGAATTGTGAAACGTAATTGGATGTTGTTGAAATCATGAACCACCTCGATCCAGATGACTTCGACGATGCGAGCCACGCGCGACGCGACGAATGGAGCAGCGAGGATCCGACCGGCGATCTTGTGCCGGAGTGGCAGCGATTGCTCAACGATGACCCGTTGCCGCAGGACGACAACTGGGACTCGCCCGAACCGACAGCCACGGACGCGGCGTTGGATGGCGTTTACGTCTGCGACAGTTGTGGGGAGGAGATCGTGATTCCGCTCGACATCGCCGCTGGACGTGACCAACAGTATGTCGAAGATTGTCCGGTGTGTTGTAGCCCCAGCGTGATTCATGTCCATTTTGACGATTCCGATCACGCCGACGTGTGGGCGGAAGCCGAACAAGATCGCTATTGATCGCCGTCCCACCCTCACGCTCTTTTGACATTATCCCCCCGATTCGAAACATCATGAAAATCGAAACCTGGCTCACGCCCAACGCCGCCGGTCAATCCGAACGAGCCCCCGCTTCGGTCGCCGTGGTCATCGACGTTTTGCGGGCGACGACGGTTGCCGCGACCGCGCTGTCCGCCGGGGCCAAATCGATCACGACCTGCGGCGAAATCGAAGAAGCTTTCGCGATGAAAACCGCTGCGGATCCCGAGAACACGCCGTTGCTGTGCGGCGAACGGGGCTGCCAACCGATCATGGGATTCGACTACGGAAATTCCCCGGGCGAGTATTCTCCCGCCGGTGTGGGTGACCGCGATTTGGTGCTGACGACCACCAATGGAACCGCTGCGATCAAGGCGGCCGAAGAATGCGAGC
>NZ_DDGH01000006.1:113567-119475 GCF_002337565.1 Rhodopirellula sp. UBA1907
CGAAGAATGCGAGCAGATGTGGCTGGCCAGTTTCGCAAACTTGTCCGCCGTCATCGACCGCTTGGTGAAATGGAATGCCGCCAACCCCGATGAAGAGGGTTTTGCCAGAATCGTCTGCGCGGGAACCAATGGATGTGTGACCACGGAAGACGTGCTTTTGGCTGGGGCCATCATCGCAATGTGCCATCAACGGCTGGCAGATTCACCGCGTTTTTATGATGGTCCGATCGAGCTTTTGAACGATTCGGGCGCGATCGCACTCTCAGCGTGGCAGCACTGCATCACGCACGATGGCGTCAACAGTTCCGAAACACTCGCCGAACGGTTGAAACTGACCCAAGGAGGCAAAAACCTGATCGCCGCCAATTACGCTGGCGATTTGGTCGATTGCGGTAGCATTGATGTCTTCGAACTGGTTCCAACCAGGGATCAACGCTCCCCCGCCCGGTTCGTGGCGGGCTGATCCAAGACCACATTCGCCTCGAAAACGCATTCAGTTTGCTGGTTTCTTCGACTAAACTCAATCGTTGCGAAAACGACTTCCGATCCACTCACTTGTTCCATTTGTCACACTATGACGTTTGATTTGAAACGCTCTCTCCGCCCACTCGGCATCGCTGCCGTCTGCTCGATGGCAGCTGGGTCGATCCTTCCTTCCGGTACACCGAATTCGGTGCATGCCCAAGAAACCGCAGTCGAATCCAGCCAAGCGTCGACGGTTGGGATTTCAAGCGAAAAACCCGCCGAAGGACCATCGGTGGATTTGGGCGATGGTCGATTCATGGTTCCCTACACGGAAAAAATTCCGGGCACCGACATCACGTTCGAAATGATCCCGGTTCCCGGTGGCAAGTTCACGATGGGCAGCCCCGAGGACGAGGATCCACGCGCGGAAGACGAAGGCCCAACCGTTGAGATCAACGTCTCGCCGATGTGGGTCGCAAAGACCGAAACGACTTGGGCGATGTACAAGGAATACATGCGAATGTACGCCGTGTTCAAATCGTTCGAAGCCGAAGGCGTCCGCACCGTGGACGAATCGAACCAGGCCGACTCGATCACGGCACCGACCGAATTGTACGACCCCTCGTTCACTTACGAGTACGGCGAAGACCCAGAACAACCCGCCGTGACGATGACGCAGTACGCCGCCCAGCAATTCACCAAATGGTTGAGCCTGATCACGGACAACCAGTACCGTTTGCCAACCGAAGCTGAATGGGAATACGCCGCTCGCGGTGGAACCCAGACCGCTTACAGCTGGGGCGACAGCGCCGACGACATCGAAGAATACGCTTGGTACTTCGACAACTCATACGACGGCCCGGCTCACGTCGGAACCAAAAAGCCTAACCCGTTTGGTTTGCATGACATGCACGGCAATGCAGCCGAGTGGACCGTCAACGAGTATTCCGAAGAAGGCTACCAGTGGTTGAAGGAATCGCCCGTTGACAATGCAATCGACGCAGTTCGTTGGCCAGAAAATCCTTGGCCGTGCGTCGCCCGCGGTGGCAGCTGGGAAAGTGATCCACCGGAACTTCGCAGTGCCGCTCGACTGGCATCCGACGATGACGAATGGAAGAACGAAGATCCAAACTTCCCCAAAAGCCCTTGGTGGTTTACCGACGATCCTTCTCGTGGAGTTGGCTTCCGTTTGTTCCGTTCCTTGGAACCACTCGATCGCGAAGCTCTCAAGAACTTCTGGGAGCCAACCGCCCTCGAAACGGTAGACGATGTCGAGAGCCGTATCTCCGGCGGTCGCGGCGGATGGGGCTTGGTCGACAAAGACCTGCCCGAAGCCGCCAAAGAATGATTCGGTAGCAAAAGCAAATTGCCCGGCGTGAATCTCACGCCATGCAACATCAGGCCCGAGTTCGCTCGGGCCTTTTTCATGCGCTCAGTGATGCTCCATCTCCGAGCATCGGCTCAGCCTCAACGATTCACTTGCCACTGGACTTGGTCCGAGGCGTCACGTGCGTCGTAAATCGCTTTCGTCGTCGGCCACTGGTATTCTTTCGAGTCCTGAATCGTCAACGCATACGGCGCACGCCACGCGGCCAACGCATCCACGTCGCCGTACTTCACGATGCCGGGAACAAAGTGCTCGTCATCTTGATGAAGCAGGTCCGCGAAACGGAATCCGCTGACGTCAATCGTCGCATCAGCGAGGAAGGGGCCGGCGATGGCCGCCGCCGGCAAGACGTATGCTGCGGAACCTTTGGGTGCCACTAAGCTCACACCTCCCGGCGGGTTTTGGAAGGCGGAGACGACAGCCAAAACATCGCCGCATCGCGTGGCGGCCAACGGCCGGTTGTAACCGAAGGTGAACGCCGACGACGCACGCCGTGGTTGGGGATTCGTTCGCTGCTTGCCTTCGGGAGCGTCCGTCGGCATCGCGGCAATGTCGATCACAATGATTGTTTTTGACTTTTCTAGCTGAGCCGCAAATGCGTCCGACCATTCTGGAAAGTCCGTCGTCTCGTCGGTGGCCGAGTGCACCCAGAGTACCGTTCCATCGGAGGAGGCATCGCCTTCCGACTGCGAGACCCATTTTCGAATTGGGATCTCACGCCGGCGAGTCTCATCGGTCACGACTCCAGAGACCAACGTCGCTCCGGAATCATGCTCGACGGGATCCGAGTACGACACGGACACGCTGGAGGTCTCTGGCATCGGTAAATCAAATAGCGTTGCGAGAGCAGGGCGGATCATTTGATCAAAACCTTTTTCGGTCACCGACTGCCCAAGACAATCCTCCAGCAACTGCTGACTCTGGTCGTTCCACCAACCCAACAAGGATTGCTCGTGCTTCGGACCTCGCTGAGTTGGTGCCGGATGGTCGTCGTTCCAAACCGCACCCTCATCATCAGTGATCGCGGGAAAATCGGTTTCGACGATGGGAGTCTCCAATCCAAGATTCAGATGCTCGTTCATCCATCCATACATGATCCGGCGAGTCACATAGTTGTAATTGTGTTTGAATTGCACCAATGATTCACACAGCACGTGATCGGGTTGGTCCATCATCGAATACAGTTGTTTCAGTTCGGGATACCCATCCGACATCATCTCGATCGTCCAATCGTCCGCAGCCGTCATTCCCATCGGCTTGGGTGCCATCAACGCCGCCAATTCCACGTTGCCCGTGCCAATCCGAAGCAAGCATGCGTTCTCGCAGGCACATCCACCTTGCATCGATGTCGACACCATTCCATTGGGAAAGCTTGCCGCAATTCGCGGTTCCAGTGCATCCAAAAGAATCGTTTGAGTCCCGCCGCCACTGCCGCCAGTTACCGCCAAGCGATCCGGATCGACCTCATCCAGGGACGCCAGAAAATCGAAGGAACGCAACGCATTGTAAGTCTGCAGACCAAGAATCGACTGCAAGCGAGCTTCGGCCGGTGTACTGAAAAACAACTCCGGATCGGAACCAGCGGGAACGCTTTCCTCAGGCCGAGTCGCGTGTCGACGGTGAGCGAACTCGTAGCTGAGCTGCACGGAATCCGCGTACCCAACCATGTCGAAGATGAACGACACACATCCCATCCGAGCCAACGTCGCACATCGAGCCAGCTTGGGATGACTGCCCGACTCCATGTACATTTCGTCGCCGTTTTCAATCAGCTGCTTCATCTTGTCAGCATCGTTGCGCATCATCCGGCCACCGTGCCCGTGTGGGCAAAGAACACCAGGACGCTTTCCATCCGCGTTCAATCCGCGGGCGACGCTGTCTCCTGTCGGGCGAAACAACAATCCAGTCACGAAGTGCCCGGGCAGACTCTCGAAGTAAACCTTTTCGATTTGGAACCCATCGCGTTTCACCACGGAATGAATGGTCGCCTCAATCGGCGGCCGAGGCAGCATTGGATGTAGGCCGGTTGCCATCGCGACCCGCGTCCGCAGTTGTTCCGCCCGTAATCCCCATTGCTCGAGTGTTTCGGGAACGTCAAACGGAAAATGCCCATCGAGTGTCTTCAGCTCAGGCAATGCTTCGGAAGCGACTGGTGCATCTGCGATCGTTTCTTCCGCTCGCACGATCGCGACCGGCAGCAAAACGCAACCGACAAGCAGAGCAGCGAGCCCGCCTCGAAACGCCAGATGCAAAACGAGTTTCTTTGTCCGTAGAATTTTCATGTGGGATTCGTCGGTAGGAGGGATGCTGAACAGCGGAGGGAAATCAGTGCATTGAGTTTAGGCTTCCAAAGCCGACGCGATGCGATTTCGCATCCGTCCGACCGTCGGGAACATCGCCACCACGCCCAATAAGGCGACGAGGCCGCACAACAAATTGACTGGCGATCGAGTGAGAAACATCATCACGAAGTTGATCGCCGCGGTGCCTTCCATGACGGCCTGCCCGATCAACCGAGCCGTTTGATCGGTCTGGCAAAAACGACTCAGCGGCAAAGGCATGGGTTCCCGTTCAGGCCATTGTGCCCAAGTGCGAGCGGAAGCGACTGCTCCATCGGCGGATTTCAATTCCGTAGCAGCCGCCGATCGCAACATGGCAGGCACGAGAAACGCGACCATCACATTGGCCACCAATGCGACCACACCAACTAAAACGAAGATCGTTTGATCCTCTTCTGGTGGCTCGTTTCCGCCGATCATCCAGAGGATCACTCCCATGAACACACAACCCATCGTCAGTCCAAACGTGATCACCATTCCTTGAAACGCCCAACCGGCCAAGGTTGCGCCACTTGAATCGCTCGAATTGTCCAGGTCAGAATGCGGCATGTTCGGAGTGGAAGAAGGATCTGAATTCATTCGTCTTGTCGGGTGCGATAAGGTGTTGCAGTGGATCATGATGTCGAGGACACAACACCAAGTCTAACCCTCAGCCAACTCGCCTGCATTGCGTCTGTACTACACCGATCACTTTGACCTGCCGTTGCCTGACGGCCACAGGTTTCCGATTTCCAAGTACCATCTCTTGAGACAGCGGATCGTCGAATCCGATCATCATCGCGACGACGCACTGATCGTCCCTCAAGCGGCAACCGACGAGCAACTTCTTCATTGCCACACACCGGACTATGTCCAGCGGGTTCAGTCGGGAACTTTGACCAAGCAAGAAATCCGGCGCATCGGATTTCCATGGTCCGAGAAAATGGTGGAGCGTTCACGCCGAAGCACCGGTGCCACGATCTCAGCGGCACGGGCGGCCCTCGAGGAAGGAGTCTCCGCCAACCTCGCCGGTGGCACGCACCATGCGTTCGCCAGCGAAGGCGAAGGCTACTGCGTGTTCAACGATGCCGCGGTCGCGATCCGAACACTTCAGTCCGAGGGACAGATTCAGCGAGCCGCGATCATCGATTTGGACGTCCACCAAGGCAACGGGACCGCGTCAATCTTGAAAGATGTCCCTAGCGTTTTCACCTGTTCGGTTCACGGGGTCAAAAACTTTCCCCTGCGGAAAATGCCCAGCGACCTGGACGTCAGCCTTCCCGACGGAACGGGCGATGAAGACTATTGCGACGCATTGCGATCCGTCCTCGCGAAACTTGAAAAACATCAAAGTGATTCTGGTCGATTTGACTTGGTCATCTACCTCGCCGGTGCCGATCCTTTCAAGAACGACCGGTTGGGTCGACTGTCCCTGACAATGGAAGGATTGCGACAAAGAGACGAGATGGTGCTCCAGTGGTGTCGTCACAACGATTTGCCGGTGGCAATCGCCATGGCTGGGGGTTACTCTGTAGAAGTCAAAGAGATCGTTGACATTCACTCCCAAACCTTACATATCGCCAAAGTTTGGTCACTGTCCCGTTGAGCTTCGTTGATGTCGTCGATCACGCAAATCTTGCAAAGTAGTCAAAACGGTGACGCTGCCAAAACCGACCAGATGTTCTCGTTTTTATACGATGATTTGCGTCGCATGGCGGGCCGGTTCCTTCAATCTGAA
>NZ_DDGH01000006.1:119585-164575 GCF_002337565.1 Rhodopirellula sp. UBA1907
CTGAACCCCGGCGAGAACGCCTGAGCAGCTCGTCCCTGGTTCACCAAGCCTATGTGCGGATGGTCGACCAAGACCATGTTGATTGGCAGGGCAAGACGCACTTCTTCGCAATCGGTGCGACGGTGATGCGACGGATCCTGGTCGATCACGCTCGGCGGACCCAAGCTCAAAAGCGTGGCGGTGGTTGGATTCGGCGTCAGCTGGATGACGAAGTCACTTTTTTGTTGGACCAAGATGATGACGTTGTCGCACTGGATGAACTGCTGCTGCAACTGGCGAGCCTGAGCCCGCGTCAAGCCCGAGTGGTCGAACTGCGATTCTTTGGTGGGCTGGGCATGAAAGAGATTGCTGCGGAACTGAACCTTGGACTTCGCACCGTCGAAAAAGAATGGGCCATGGCTCGTGCTTGGATGCGACGCGAACTTCGCGACCCAGACGAAGAGAGCCGAGAAGAAGCTGACCCAGGAGAAGTCGACTCAGCACCCAAGGCCGATGACGTGCCCGCCGACGATCAATCGCCCACCTCATGATGGATGCGGATCGTTACCAACGTGTCCGCGACCTGTTCTGGGAAGCCGAAGAGATCGAAGAGGACGCGAGAGAGAAATTCATTCGCGACCAAGCTTCCGGCGACGAAGAACTGATTCGCGAAGTCCTTTCGCTTCTTGCCGAACATGATCCCAACGCGGCTCGTGTGGAAGGCGCAGCGGCACGGCCAAAGCCTGGCAATGGTTCGGTGCCCTTTGGGACAGGACTGCCAACACCTCGCGAAACGACGGAATCGGAAGTTATAAGAGCGATCCGTTCCATGTCGGCAACCGCCTCGGGTGCAAAGTCCGATTCCAGTGCGGATCTTTCGCGTAGCTCCACCCCAGGTTCGATGCCTAGCAACGCCAGTGCGGGACACACCGTGCACGCCGCGCAGCGAACCCATGCGATGCCGCGTCACGATGCGAACCGTCCGCAACCGTCTCGCAATCGGCAACGAAAAACGTTGACCTCGATTGGACCAATCAATCGAGCAAAGCAATACAACTGGGTCGTTTGGCTGCTCACCGCCGTCACGATCGCGTGCATCTGGGTGGTCGCCGCATGGGTGGACCGCCGTCTGCAACGACAAGCCGATTCGTCGATCCAGCGTTCACTTTCGTTAGCATTGAATCTATCCACGATCAAAGTGGAACAACTGCTGAACCGCGACAAACAATTCGCCATCGATTTAGCTCGTCAGCCAGGAGTTCGAAACGCGATCCGTTCACGGTCTCAAAATTTGTCACCAGCTGAACTTGCCGACTCGATCGACGATCAGACACAGCAATTCACCGACGCCGTTCGCAACGTGAACGCCGATCGACCTGAACTTGAGTCGCACGATCTTCCGACGTTCCAACCGCCTGACGTCATCTTCTTCAGTCGAGACCTTCAACCTTTAACCATTGTCTTCGGCAACGATCGCGGCCGCGCCGTGACCGACGAAGCCAATATCCAACTCCCGCCCGATGGGGCGGCTGATTTGGCTCGAGCACTCAGTGGACGGACCGTGCTCCATGCTCCATCGCCTCTGGCAACCTTGCTCGGCAAAACGCTCGCCGACGAACTGGATCATGCGGTGTCCAATCCATTGGCGTGGATCGTTCCCATTCACGAACAATCATCCACCGAAACTGAAAAACAGAACTCGCTTCGACCGGATGTACTCGGCGCGGCTGTCATCATTCCGCCGAACACGAATCGATGGTTGAATGAAACGCTTGCCTTTATAAGCCAAGCGAATTCGGTCGATGCCTACATGGTCGACCGCGAGGGTTTCATGCAAACTCGCAGTGTGAATTTGCCCGAACAGATCGCACAGTCGCTGGGAGCTAGATTTCGCGTCACTGAAATTGCCAACCCGTCCGAAGCGGAAGAACGTCTGAATCAGCTCGTCGCCCAACTCGACCGCCTGACCGAATCGGCAATGCTGAATCCAAACGGTGAATTGCCGATCGGTCGCACGATTCACCCACTGACAATTGCGGCAGCCTCGGTTTCACACAGCCCCGAACCTCAAGTGAGTGGCCAGACTTACCGCACCTACACCGGCAAGGACTGCGTCGGTGTATGGCGATGGCTGCCCGAGTTTGGAATGGGACTGATCATCGAGAGTGATTCCCATCAACTTACCTATCCGTTGGCGTCGACTTGGCCGTGGGCTTTATTGCTCTCGGTCACATCGCTGCTTCCGATCTTGGTTGCCAAACGCCTGTCCAAAAGCCCGGCACCATCGGCTCTGAAACAACCACTTGGACGCTATCACATCCATGAGGAACTTGGTGCCGGCGGAATGGGAGTCGTTTATCGAGCCAGTCACACGGAACTGGGACGCGAGATCGCATTGAAAGTGCTGCGGGTCGACCGGCAAGACGACGATGACCATCGCCGATTTGACCGCGAAGCACGATTGGCAGCAAGTTTGCGCAGCCCTCACAGCGTGACGATTTACGATTACGGGCACAACGAACACGGCGAAGCATTTTGCGTGATGCAACTGCTCGACGGTCTGACGTTGTCCGAAATCGTCGCCCGAAGCGGTCATCAAGAACCGGCTCGAGCGATATGGATCATGCGTCAGGTTTGCCAAGCCGTTCTGGAAGCTCATTCCCAAGGCCTGATGCATCGCGACCTCAAACCACAAAACATCATGCTCAGCTTTGACACGATTGTGGGTGACTGGGCGGTGGTGTTTGACTTTGGATTGGCCAAACCGCTCGAGCCCAATCAAGGCGTCTTCCAAACCGCCGAAACCGTTTGGGCGGGAACCCCGATGTACATGGCACCCGAACGATTCCGTGCCCCCTCGGTGATGGACCCGCGAAGCGATGTCTATTCACTGGGTTGTGTCTTATACTTTTTGTTGTCGGGTCGTCCGCCATTTGCCGAATGCGATCCCGAGTCCATGTTCGCGTTGATTTTGACGCAACAACCGCTCGAGATTGAAACGCATCGCGGCGAGTCGGTCGAAGACGAATTGAATGCACTGGTGCAAGCCTGCATGGCCAAGGAAAAACACGACCGTGTGGGCTCCATCGCGGATCTGATCCAGCGGTTGGATACACTCGCACCGCGGTATCCTTGGACACAAGAAAACGCACGCCATTGGTGGCAACGTCACGCCGATGAAGAACTCGCCAAAAAGCTTTGAACTCATGCGACGATGGTGGACACAACTTTGGCGACGTCCACGATCTTGGGTGATCCTTGTTCTCTTCGTTGCCGTTGCCGATGCCATGACGCCGCCGGACTGGGCGGTCGTGGTTGCTCATCTAATTTTCTTGCCGCTGGCCTGGCGAGTTCTCCACCGTCGCTTCATCACCTGGATGACAGCGATTCAAAGCGTTGCCGTCGCCGCGGTGGGTTTGTTCCATGTCTTTGGCCCGATCGCCCAACGGTTCGCGGGCGAGGTTGGTGCGGAACCATTCGCCTGGATCGAACCAGTCCGCCTCTGGACATTTTTCGCGTTGATGGCCACGGGCTATTTTCACATCTACTTGCAGGGCCGTTTGCGCACACGACTGAAACACCAACGGATGCTCCAGCACCGAGTGCATCGGCGATCGCTGCAGATCCGGCGAGTCAACCGAGCCCTGCGTAACGAAGTCACGCGACGGCAAGAGACTCAGCATCGTCTGGACCAGAGCGAAACAACGTTCCAATCGCTGATCGATCGCATGCACCTGCAGGTCGCACGCAAAAGCGCCGAAGGCGTGTTCACCTACGCCAACGAACAGTTTTGCGCCGACATCGGAATGACTCCCGTCGATGTGATCGGCAGTACCGATGCGGAACTTTTTGGTGATTCCATCGGTGCCAAATATCGCGCCGATGATTTGTCGGTGATGTCGACCGGACAAGCCGTCGACAAAGTGGAAGTGCACCCGGGCCCCGATGGTCGCATTGGTTTTGCCCAAGTCTTCAAAGCGCCGGAGTATGATCAAAACGGACAGTGCGTTGGCGTTCAAATCATCTTTTGGGACATTACCGAAAAACATCGCAACGAGATCGCCCTTCGAGACAGTGAGGCTCGAAAAAGAGCGTTGTTCGATGCCGCCGGTGACGCGGTCCTGTTGATCGATGACCAACGTGCGATCGTGGAAGCCAACCCGTCGGCCAGCGAACTCCTACAAGCCGGTGGCGGACGATTGGTTGGGCGTCCCCTCAATGATTTGATATCGCCGGTGTCCGATCAGTGGAGTGGATTGCCACTGGCCGAACGCCATCAACTACGACTCCGACGCGGCGATGGCAGTTCGTTTGAGAGCGAAGTGTCCATCCACCACATTCCGGTCGGTGACGCGACCGGCCAAGCCGTCATCATTCGCGACGTCACGTTGCAACGGGCCGCGTTTGAAGCGATGCGGGAAGCGAAAGCAGCCGCTGAACAAGCCAACCGTACCAAGACGCAATTCATGGCGGGCATTTCACACGAATTGCGGACACCACTCGGCGGCATCCGAGGACTGACGGATTTATTGGGTCAGCAAACCCTTCCCACGGCGGCGCGTCGTTACGTCAACCTCATTGCTCAAAACACAGAATTGCTTCGTGATGTCATTGAAGACATCCTTGACTTCGCCGCCATCGAAGCCGGTCGCGTTGCCATCGATCCGGTCCCAGTCGATCTGCATGAGGTCGTCGGTGACGCCTTTGGTTGCCTCGCCGTTCGCGTTGCCGACAAACCTGTTCGCTTGTGCTTGTCGATTGCTCCCGACACACCTCGACGAGTGATCGCCGACCCAAAACGCATTCGCCAAATCGTGATCAACTTGGCTGGCAACGCGATCAAGTTCACCAATCGAGGCGAAGTTAGTTTGCGACTGAGTCCCATCGGCGACGCCCCCGGGTCAAACGACAATAATGGCGACTCGCTCGGAATCACAACCAGCGAATCCGCAAGCGACGCTCCGATGGCGTGGTTTGAATTGACCGTGTCAGACACCGGCATTGGTATCGCTCCCGAGAATCAATCGCGAATTTTTGACGCGTTTGAACAAGCCGATCGCGGCACCAACAAGCAGTTCGGCGGAACGGGATTGGGCCTGGCAATCGCTCGCGGTTTGGCTCAACGAATGGGTGGCGACATCACCGTGACCAGCCAAGTAGACCTGGGCAGCCAATTTCAGTGCGCCCTTGCATTGCCACTGGATACGAACCCGAAACATGCAGAAAAGAAGCGAACTGTTCCGGCCACCGATGGCGCCACCGCGGTGGTCTCGGTTGGCAACACAACCATGCAAGATGCAATCGCGGAAACGTTGTTGCACTGTCGCTGGCCAATCCGCACGCCGTCGATGCTGGAACCCGAATGCGTTCACCTTCACTGGATCCTCACGGACCAAACCGCGGACGCCGCCTTCCGCATCCGAGCTCGTAAATCGAGCGACCGAGTCCTCTGGGTCACCAGAGCCGGTGAACCTACGCCCAGGCGTGCCAAGCGTGAAGACGCGGTGGTGATCGAACCACTGCATCCCGACGAACTTCGTCGTTGGCTGGCAGGGAAACCGCTCTTGCAATCGAGCCGCGGACAACGCAAACGCCGCCGAGGAAACAAACTTTCGACAACGACCAAGAGCGATCCAACCACTTCGAAATCACAGGCTCCCGGCGCCGCGTTGCTTACCAATTCACAATCAACCAACGAACCGATCAACGCTTCACCGACCGACGCCGGCCAGGGATACAAGTTGCTCGTTGTTGACGACAGCGCCACCAATCGTTTGGTGATTCATGACCAATTGGTTGCTTCGGGCCATCGCGTCCAAACCGCGGACTCAGGTGAAGCGGCCGTTGAGCGATTGGCATCCAACACCTTCGACTGCGTCCTCATGGATCTGCAGATGCCGAACATGGATGGAACCGAAGCGACCCGAATCATTCACCAACATGCCTCACAAGCGGGCAAGACTCCGCCACCAATCATCGCGTTGACCGCCCATGTCACCGACCAGCATCGTCAGCTTTGCCGCGAAGCAGGAATGGATGGCTACATCACCAAACCGGTCGACCTGGATCTCTTACTGACGGAAATTGAACGGGTCCTTGGTGTTTCTCAGTCCTCGGAATCGGATGCAATGTTGCCGCCGACATTGTCGCAGGCAACGAATTCACAAACGCCCTCCAACCTGAACATCGCGAATTCAAGTTCCGATGATTCATCGTCTTCCACCGAAGCAGCATCCGACGAAACAAGCGTCGTGACGGAAGACAACCATCAATGGGATTGGCGTTCGCAATTGTCGAAGCATTGCGGCGGTGATTCCGAGACGATGGATTCCGTTTGCGATGCGTTCTTGATGGAAGTCCCTTCGTTGCTGACCAATCTTCAACAAGGTGCCAAACAAGGCGACGCGAACAAACTGAGATCGGCATCTCATACGCTGAAATCATGTTTACGTTACTTCGCGCCAAAAGAAGACGTGGCGATGGCCGCTGAAGTCGAATCCGCTATCCAGGATTCCGATTGGGTGGAGCGACTGAAAGATGCCACCAACAATCCCAACACCAACGATGCCGATTCGCCGGAATCCAAAGCCATCGCGGATCTTCAAAGCAAAGCAACCGATTGGGTCTCTCGCATTCGCGAATCGGTCAGGCAACGCTAAAATATTCGCTCCCAATGCGATGATGATCGTCCACGACGATCTTCCCCTCCTCTTTTGATGAATGACTTCTTCAGCGAGTGCCCCCATGAAAGCCGCCTTCATCACCGAAACAGGACCTGCCGACACTCTTCAAATCGGTGAACTGCCTGACCCTACTCCGGGTCCCGGCCAAGTTGTGATTCGAGTGTACGCCTCCGCAATCAATCCGATCGACACTTACATCCGGAACGGCACCATCGCGATGGAATTGCCGCAACCGTTTGTTCCCGGATGCGATGCTGCCGGCGTGGTCGAAAGCGTCGGCCCGGGTGTCAAGCGATTGTCTATCGGTGATCGGGTTTGGTGTACCAACCAAGGCTTGCTTGGACGGCAGGGCACCCTGTCTGAATTGATTGCCGTCGATGAACACTGGACATTCAAATTGCCTGAACCGGTGCCGTACGAAGACGCCGCCGCGTGTGCATTGGTTGGAGTCACCGCTCACCTTGGTCTCTTTCGTGAAGCTCAGTTGGAACCAGGCGAAACAATCCTGATCATCGGCGGCAGCGGCGGTGTGGGTTCCATGGTGGTGCAAATGGCGGCTGCAACCGGTGCTCGCGTGATCACGACTGCCGGCAGTGAAGCGAAGGCACAAGTATGCCGCGATCTCGGTGCTGAAGAAGTGATTCTCTACAAAGATGAATCCATCGCGGATCGCACCAAAGCATTCGCTCCCGACGGAGTCAATGTGCTCTGGGAGACGCGGCGTGAGCCAGACTTTGACATGGCAATCGATCTGATGGCCGGTCGGGGACGCATGGTCTTGATGGCGGGACGCGATGCCAAGCCCGCATTCCCCGTGGGTCCGTTCTATGTCAAGGAATGTTCGCTGCATGGCTTTGTGATGTTCAAAGCCACCCCGATGGAAATGAAAAACGCCGCCGAAGACATTTCCCAGTGGTTGGCGTCCGGCAAATTGTCCGCGAACATCAGTGCTCGATTCAGCCTGGACGAAGCCGCCCAAGCACACGCCTTGCAAGAATCCGCGACGCTCGAAGACAGCAGTCAGCTGGCGGGCAAAATCATTGTCAAACTCAACACCTGATCATCCTCATGTCATCCCCCATTCCCAACTTTGATGCTGGAATCCCGTGTCCCAAGACCGGTCAACCATTGCTGCCCGCCATCGCCCAAGACGCCACGACCGGGCGAGTGCTGATGCTGGCGTGGATGAATCGCGAAGCTTGGGACGAAACCATCTCGGGCAACCGAGCGGTTTATTTCAGCCGCTCGAGAGGCAAACTTTGGCGGAAGGGTGACACCAGCGGCCACGCTCAAGTCGTGCGAGAAATCCGAGTGGACTGCGACGCCGACACGATCCTGTTGTCCGTCGACCAAACCGGAGCAGCCTGCCACGAAAACTACGAAAGCTGCTTCTTCCGACGCGTCGATCCCGATGGCACAACCCACATCACCGAAGAACGCATCGCTTAGATGAGATGCATGGCAGGTGATAGGCCATCTGGAAGAGGGTGGACTTCAGGGTGAAGGGCATTGGCGAGAATTTCTAGGCTGTCGACTAAGCGTGGGCCTGGCCGGCTGAAGTAGGCCGAACCGTCGACCACGTAGACACGTTCTTCGCGAACACACTTCATGTCGGACCATCCGGGATAGCCACGCAGAATCGGCATGTCTTCCAATGTTCGCGACACGCTGAAACCGCAACACGCGATGAACAACACGTCCGGATCCGCTTCTCGAATGCGGTCCCAAGAGGTGGTCTCCGAACGCTCACCGGCCTCGCCCACACATTCGTGGCCGCCGGCTAGTCGCACCAACTCCGGACTCCAGTGACCGGCACTGAACGGAGGGTCGATCCATTCCAACAACATCACGCTCGGTACCTTTGTCTCGGGCCGTGACAACAAATCCTCCGAGCGTTTTCGTACTCGAGCGACTCGTGATTGCAATTGGTCAATCAGAGCTGTCGCCCGGTCCGGACAACCTGCGGCTTCACCAACCAAGGTGATGCAATCAAACATCTCCGACAAAGAAGTCGGTTCCAGGTTCACCACACGAGGCTGTCCGGGCAAGGAGCACGCCGCCGCGTTGACCTCCGACTCAGCCACCGCGCAAACGTCGCACAAAGCTTGGGTCACGATCAGATCCGGCGCCAGCGATTCCACCACCGGCATATTCAGTGAGTACAAAGCTCGCTCGGTCTGCAATCGCTCTCGCACCATCGTGTCGATCTCGCCGCTGGTCGCATCATGCGGAATCAACGTCTGAGTGACCTTCGCAAGACGATCAACTCCGGATGGATAATCGCACTCATGTGTGACACCTACCAATTGGTCCTGCAATCCCAACGCGCAGATGATTTCGGTCGCACTGGGCAGAAGTGAAATGATGTTCATGAAACGTTTGCTGAGGTGAAGTGGCTTTGAAAGCAACTTATCAGGCCGGAGCAATCTTCCCACCCGTGATGTTCATCTGTTCGCGGCACTTGCTTGGCAACTCTCCAGCAACGATGATCAGATCCCCCTCACGCGATCTTACGCGGAAGGATCCCACCCCAACAGCATCCCACCGAGCGATTCATCATGCTTCACCCCGTCGATCCGATAGCAGTCTTTCCAGCGAAGAAGCATTTCGCTTCATGGATCCGGTCGTGCTCCTGTCTTTGGATGCTCGCCGCAGTTTTCGTTGCCTCGACCGCACTGAGTGCAAACGCAGACGACGAATCGCTGCGAACGGTTCAGGATGACGTGCCACAGGGCGAAATCACGAAGGGAGTGTTCGACACCAGCGAGATCTATCCGGGGACTCGGCGAGACTACGCCGTCTATGTTCCGTCGCAATACGATCCCGAGTCACCAGCCAACTTGATGGTGTTCATGGACGGAATGAACTACGCCAAACCAAACGGCGCGTTCCGCGTTCCGATCGTCCTGGACAACTTGATCGACAACGGTTCCTTGCCTCCGACGATCGCCGTCTTTGTCAATCCAGGCACCGTCCCGGCCACCAAACCCGGTGCCAAGAACCGTAGTAACCGTTCATTCGAATACGACTCTTTGGGTGATCGTTATTCGAACTTCCTGATCAACGAATTCCTCCCAGTTGCACTGAAGGATTTGAAAGTCTCGACCGATCCCAAACGCCGCGCCGTTGCGGGCATCTCTTCCGGTGGCATCTGCGCCTTCACCGTGGCTTGGGAACGGCCAGATCAATTTGGCAAAGTGCTTAGTCACATCGGCAGCTTCACCAACATTCGTGGCGGTTGGGCCTATCCCGGTTTGATTCGCAAAACAAAGTCAAATCCGAAACCCATCCAAGTCTACTTGCAAGAAGGCCGCGATGACCTGAGCAACCTACATGGCAACTGGCCGCTGGCAAACCGCGACATGGCCGCTGCACTTCAATTCGCGGGCTACCAATACAAGTTCGTCATGACCGAAGGCGGACACAGTGGTCAGTGGGGCGGCAAAGAACTGCCCAGTGCCTTGCAGTGGTTGTGGAACGACGACGCGGAGTCCACTCTCATCCCGCCGTCATCCACCAAACCCAAGTGGGAACCACACCCGCTCGCGATCGTGAACGAAAACGTTCCGCAAGGCAAAGTGGAATCGATGCCGCCTTGGCACTCAGAGATCTTTGGCAACACCATTCGCGACTGGTCCATCTACGTTCCGGCTCAGTACGACGCGAGCAAACCAGCGACATTGATGGTGTTCCAAGACGGTGAGCGGATGCGTGACACAAAGGGTCGCTGGCGTATCCCAACCGTGTTTGACAACTTGATCGCAAGCGGTGACATGCCGCCAACCATTGCGGTGTTTCTCAATCCAGGGCACGACAAATCCAAACCTCGAAAGGGCCGCAAGTCTTCCAATCGAGGTTTCGAATACGACAGCTTGGGCGATCGGTACAGTCGATTCTTGTTGGAAGAGATCCTTCCCGAGGTTGAAAAGAAATACAACCTTTCCAACGATCCCAACATGCGTGCGATTGGCGGATCCAGCTCCGGTGCGATCTGTGCCTTCACCGTTGCATGGGAACGCCCCGACCAATTCCGCAAGGTTTACTCCAATGTCGGCAGCTTCGTGAATTTGCGTGGGGGAGACCTTTATTCGTCTTTGATCCGCAAGACCGAACCCAAACCCATTCGCGTCTACATGTCAGATACCAGCGGCGACAACGACAACCCGTTTGGTCATTGGCCGATTGCCAATCAACGCATGGAATCATCTTTGTCCTACATGGGATACGACGTTCGCCTGGATTGGGCAGAAGGTTTCGGGCACAACGCTGACTTCGGCAGCATGCAGTTTCCCGAGGCAATGAAATGGTTGTGGCGCAGCAAAAAACACACACCATCCATCGACACTTCCGATGACCTTCGTGGCGACCTGACGCTCTTGAATCTTCTCGTCCCAGGTAAGTCATGGGAAGTCGTCGCTGACAACCTTGGATTTTCTGACGCTCCCTGCAGCGACGCAGACGGCAATTTTTATTACTGCGACATGCGTGCTCCGGCAGTGGTGCGAGTCGACGCGAAAGACCAAAGCAAATCGGTCATCGCGAAGGAATCCATCAGCGGATTGATGTTTGGTCCCGGCAATCTGCTCTACGCCTGCCAAGGATCCAAGAAGCGAGTGATCTCAATCGATCCAAAATCAGGTGAAGTGAAGACGATCGCTGAAAACGTCGCCCCCAACGATCTCGCGGTTTCGGACGAGGGCTATTTGTTCATCACCGAGACTAGAGCTCACCAAGTCACTCGAATCGACATCAAGACTGGTGAAGTGACCGCGGTCGATGTGGGCATCACCCGTCCCAACGGCATCGCACTGTCCAACGACGGCGGCACGCTGCTCGTTTCGGATCATGGTGGACCATCGACATGGACATTCCGAGTCAACAAGAACGGTGTGCTCGATGCAAAGATGCCAACCATGCCGATGCGATTGCCGATCGATCCCAAGGGCGATTTCAATTTCAACGAACCACCCCAGTACATCCAAGCGTCCAAGGGAGACGGCTCGGCGGTTGACAAGCTCGGCCGCTTCTATGTCACCAGCGAACTGGGCGTGCAGATCTTTGATCCCACCGGTCGCCCCTGCGGAGTGCTTCCCAAACCCGATTCGGATCAACCTTTGACCAGCTGCGTGCTGGCCGGTCCGGAACACTCACACTTGTACGTGACCAACGGTACGACCATCTATCGGCGTGAGCTGACCGTCGAGAAGTGATCTTTGTTTGATCCCGTCCCTTCAAGGCATCCAGGCAGGATTCCTTGAAGGGGTCTTATCGGCGACTTGTTCGTCCGTTCAGGCGGACAGATTCTTGGGAAGCAGTGCTCGCAAAAATTGAGGCATCATGCCCATGTAGCAAGCACACTTCGGGCACACCGTGGACTGATCGCTGACCAAGTACTCGCACCGCGGGCACGGCCGGTGTGATTCTGGATTCGCTTGATTCGCGTCCGGCTGGGTTTCGGTAGCGGGAGCCACCGCGGTCTCACCTAGAATTCGCATGACGCCGGTATCGGACAGCGTGTCGCGTACGGGGGGTTCTTCAGGAACCGTGAACGCTTCTTCCCACGGAATGGTGACTGCGACACCACATTTCGGACAGGGCAGAGTCTTGCCGGACAGCGCCCCGGCGGCTCGCAAATGGTGCCCATTGCTGCAAGTGATTGATTTTCGATTCATTTTTTCCTCCTGTTGGTGAAACCGTGTGAGTCTCCACTCACGGCAAGGCTTCAATGCCGATACGGGTAGGAGGTTCCGCCAAATTGAGTCGAAAATTGGTTTCAAGTCGGTTTCATCACCGCCCCCCGTTTCCGCCGGAACCTTTGACGGGGACTGGGGTTTCAGTCGGTGAACGTTCATGTCCGAGAAGGAATAGATGTAATGCAAGATCGACTGCTATTGGTCGAAGACGACACCCATTTGGCAGCGATGGTGAGTGACTTCCTTCATGAAAATGGATTTCATGTTGAGGTCGAAAACGATGGCAAACTCGCTGCTCAAAGAATCGTCCACGACCGATTTGATGCGATTGTTTTGGACATTGGATTGCCCAGCATGAACGGGATCGATGTGTGTCGATCGGTGCGCAATCAATTCTCGGGCCCAATCATCGTCCTGACCGCACGCGGCGAAGAAATCGATGAAGTGGTCGCTCTAGAAGTGGGTGCGGATGATTTCATGAGCAAACCGGTTCGTCCGCGTGCATTGCTGGCCCGGCTAAAGAATCATCTGAAAAAATCAGACGCTCAACTGACCGACGAAGATCGAATCATCGTTGGTGATTTGGTCGTGACGCCCGCCCGACGACAGGTCACCATTGCGGGCGACCCGGTCGACATGACCACCGCGGAATTTGACTTGATCGAATACTTAGCACTTCGTGCGGGATCAGTGGTCGCTCGCAAAGACATCTATGTCGATTTGCTGGGGCTGCCCTACGACGGACTCGACCGATCGATTGACCTGCGTGTCTCACGAGTTCGACGCAAACTGGGCGATGACCCCAATCAACCCACGCGAATTAAATCGGTCCGCGGGGTTGGATACCTGATGGCAAAGTAGTGCCGCTCGACGAGCCAGTTAGGCATTCGTCCTGGCTACGAAGAGACAGGATCACTTGGCCGTCGCGTGTTGCTCCATTCTCTTCGCCAGCTCTTTCGCGTGCTCACCCAACAGCATGGTGAAGTGATCACCATCGGTTTGTTCAACAAGCACTTCGCTATCCAGGTGAGAAGCCCAATCCAAGTGATCGGTCCAACGTTCTCCTGAAGAACCTTCCAAGGCCGTCGTCTTCGCCGGAAGAATCAACTGCACACTTGGACTGGACGGGTCGATCTCATACGACTTGATGAACTGCACGTGCTGACGGCTGGTATCGATCAACTTACGAACCATTTCTGCCGATGCGGACTGGGTGAGGACTCCGGCACGCTGGGCTTCTTCCAAGACACGCTGCCAAATCTGATCGGTCCCACGAGCGTCCTCCAACTCTTCCGCCGACAAGTGCATGTCTGTCCCAGAGAATGCATTGGAGAACTGGATCAGATCGGCGACGAACTGCACATCATCATTCGGATCCACATTGCGGTAGATCGATGGAAGAGGCGTGTCCAACAACGTCACCGCGACGTTGACTCGGGCTTCGCTTTCCAATCGGCGTGCGAGTTCAAGAGCAAAGACACCGCCCGCAGACCAACCAATCAGACGCAACTCATCATCGCCGAACTGTTCTTGCACGAGCTCAACATACTCTTGCATCATGGCATCCAACGACGCCGGCGGTTCGCTGACGCCATCGGATCCTCCACCGACCAAAGCGTACACCGGTTGGTCGTCGTCGACCTGTTGCGAAAACTCGGAGTAGCAAGCGGTCGATCCTCCCAGCGGATGAATACACAACCAAGGCGAACGAGCACCATCGGCTTTCAAGGGCACGATCAACGCGGTTCGGTCGCCGCCAGGTTGTTGTGACTTCTCCGACGTCTTCTTCATCTCGCCGTCTTCGTCGGCAAACTGAGAAACCACATGACCGACCAAACTGTTAATCGACGGCGACTCGACAAGTGCTGACATTGGAATCGTGATTGCCAAGCGTTGCTCGAGATTATTCTTCAGTTCCATCGCGATCAGCGAATCCATGCCCAATTCACTGAGTTTTTGCTTCACGTCAATCTGCTCCGCTTCCCAGCCCATCAACCGGGCCAGTTCAGAAGCAAAATACTGACGCAAAAGGTCGGTTCGTTCGCTTTCAGAAACTCCCGACAATTGGGAACGGAACTCCTGGTCGACTTGATCCACGCTCGCTTTGCCATCGACATCGGAGTGATCCGCAAACTCGGCGAAGAACGGCCGACTGCGCCGCATGCTTTTCGTCATCGCGGGCCAATCCACATCCATCACGGCCACGTATCGATCGCCGGCATCGATGAGTTGCTGCATTGTTTGCAGACAAGCATTGGCGGGAAGCAATCGCATTCCTCGCGATTCAAGTTGCGACGACCGATCCTCGGTGGCCGCCATTCCGGACTCAGCCCACGGGCCCCAAGCGATACTAGTCGCCGGCAAACCTTTGCCACGGCGATATTCTGCCAGGGAATCCAAAAAGCTATTGGCTGCCGCGTAGTTGGCTTGTCCGGGTGATCCTAAACAAGCGGCGATGGAAGAGAACAGCACAAACGATTCGATCGGAAGATCCTTCGTTGCCACGTGCAGGTTCCAACCACCTTGGATTTTGGGTCCCATGGGAACATGCAACTGTTCTTCGGTCATGTCCATCAACAATCCATCCTGCAGAACTCCTGCTGCGTGATAGACATGCCCGATAGGCGGCAGATCGCCGGGCAGTTGTTTGAGTGCCGACTTCAACGAATCAAGGTCACCCACGTCACCTTGCAACACAGTCACCCGCACCGAATCAACGTCCTGCGTCAACGCATCGATCTTAGCCGCGACTTCACCAACCGGTTGTCGGCGAGATAGCAAAGCGATGCTGGTCGTACCTTCGTCGATCAATTGCTTCGCGAGCTTCAAACCAATCGCACCGGTGCCTCCGGTGATCAACACGGTCGAGTCGGATGCTTCTTGTTGCGGCACAGCATCAGTCGTCGCATGCGTCGACATTCGCGTGATGACTTTGCCGATGTTCTTTCGCTGCGCCATGTAACGGAACGTTTCGACCATCTCGGTCTGATCAAACTCGGTGCAAGCGATCGGTTGCAAGTCGCCGGCCTCGAATCGCTCAGCAAGTTCCGCCCATAACTTCTCGATCTTCGCCGGACGCTGTCGCAACACTCGATCCAAATCGATCGCGTGGTAGGACAGGTTGTCTTGGAATGGCAACAATCCAACCTTGCGATCCTGGTAGATATCAGTCTTTCCGATCTCTAGAAAGCGACCGTATGCGTTGAGCACACCGAGACTTTTTGGAATGGCCTCGCCGGGAAGCGAATTCAAGACCACGTCCACACCTTCACCTGAGAATGCACGACGGATGTCGTCGGCAAACTCCGTGGTTCGAGAGTTGAAGACATGCTTCACGCCGCATTCACGAAGGAAATCACGTTTCTCGTCGCTGCCGGCGGTCGCGATGATTTCGGCACCGAGGTATTGAGCGATTTGGGTTGCCGCCAATCCGACACCGCCCGCCCCCGCATGAATCAACACACGTTCGCCAGGCTGAACGTCAGCCAAATGCACCAATCCATACCATGCGGTCAAGAAAGCGATGGGGATGGTTGCGGCTTCGACATCGTCCATTCCAGCCGGGCGTTTGACCAACGTGTACTCAGGCGTTTTCGCGTGCGAACCAAAGCTGAACGGAGCGACCCCCATCACTTGATCGCCAACTTGAAAACGCTTCGCTTCTTTGCCAACCGCGGTAACCACACCGGAGCATTCAATCCCCAATGGCACCACTTTGTCAGTGATTCCGGGATACAGCCCCATGACTTTCAGGACATCGCTGAAGTTCAGTCCCGCCGCATTGACCCGCAGTTCCACCTCACTTCCCTGAGGCGTCTCGCGTTCCATCGGCTCGAAATACAACGAATCGAAACTACCGGTTTGTCGAAAACGCAGCCGGTGCGGCTGTGACGGAATCGTGACTATCGTGTCGCTTTCTGATGCCGCTGGGGCACGTCGCTTCACCAACCGTCCCAGGTGACGCATGCCATCTCGGTAAGCAACGTGATCCTCGTCATCCGCAGCAATCATCTCGGCCGCGATGGCTTGCCCATTGGATTGATCGGAAGCGGACGGATCCACCTCCAGCAACGAAGGTTTCAGATCGGCGAGTTCCATCATCGCGACGCGAATCATTCCCCACAAAGGTGAATGGACCAAGTCGATGGACGACTCCGATTCCGAAACTGATTGTGCCCCCTGTGTGACATGCCACCAACCGCGAAAATGTTTGCTCACCGGTACGTGCGTGATCGCCGAGCGAATCTGCTTGAGGGCCAACTGACAAACCGCCTCCGCATCATCGGCTGGATTGCTTGATTCGTCGCTCAGGTCCCAAAGCGTGATGAGCGCCGAAAGTGGTTTGGTCGATTCGGTTTTCTCCGCGAGTGTTTTCAGATCATCTCCCAAGTCTCCCTCGACGACTTCAGCACCGAAGTCAACCAATTGCTTGGCCAAAGATTCTCGACGCGATCCTGATTCGCCCAACAGCCAAACTTGCTTACCGTCCAAGTCAATGTCATCGGACAAGGATTCGGTCACCTGCCAATCGATTTGGTAAAGCGAATCGTCGAGTGACTCTGACTTTCCACCACCGACGCGTCCAACCCGGGTGACGCGAACGCCAGTCCATTCGGCAACGACTTCGTCACGCTCATTGACCAACCAAACATCGCCTTCGACGAACTCGGGGTCCAAGACGTCGCCCGGCGATGACCTACGTCCATAGGTACGAAGTGTCCCTTCGGGTCGCTGGTACACAACTGCCCGCGAGACTTTCGTCGGCATGTACGTCGCTTCGCTGAACGTGTCATGATCAGGTCGCGGAACCAACGCCGAGAATGTTTGCATCAACGCGTCGCCCAGAACGGGATGCAGAATGTAATCATCCAGTTCGGCACGCGTGGCCTCATCGCATTGAACTTGCCCCAACGCTTCGTCAATCGAGTAATCGACACGATTCAGCATCCGGAAACGGGGGCCGTACTCCAGTCGGCGATGCGCCATCAGGTCATAGAACTCGTCGTGATCCTTGCCACCCACAAATCGCTGAGCGACGGTCGACAAACCTGATGGAGGCGGAACAACTTCCGAATCGGCCGACTCATCGGTTTGCTCGGCAGGAACCAACGACGCCGACATGTGCCGCTGCCATGAATCGCTCGTATCGACCCGATCGCGAGAATAGACTTCCAGCGATAGACTCTCATCGACGATCGTTTGGAACGTTTTCCAGCGTTCCTCGCTGACGAACATGGCTTGTTCGATATTGGCATCCGTTACCGAATGTGCCCCCGGACCGAAGCGGTCTCTCGCCGCGGCAAAGGCAACCTCAACAAAGGCAGCTCCGGGCAAGTTGACGGAACCTTGCACCGCGTGATCCGCCAAGAACTCCGGCGACCGGGCCGACAATGCGTTCTCATACAAACGACTTCGCAGTGCTGATGGCTGCAAGCGACCAAGCATCGGATGTAGTGGTTCACCCGATCCCGAGCGATTGCGAGATGGATCCTCGACGATCTCATCGGATGGATCCAACCAATAGCGTTGACGATCAAACGGATAGGTGGGCAATACCAAACGCTGCCGCTTCCACGGCTGATCAAACGCTTTCCAATCAATTTTTCCACCACGAGTGTGCACGTCGCCCACCGCTTCGAACAAAGTCGTCTCGTCGTCTTTGCCCGACCGCAGCGAGGTGGCCCAGGTGGCGGAGGATTCCGGCAAACAACGCTTACCCATGCCGGTTAAAATCGGCGACGGTCCCACTTCCAACATGACGTCGATGTCCATCTCCGCCAGAGTTCGCATGCTCGGCTCAAAGCGGACCGCGTTGCGGATGTGGTCGCACAGATAGTTAGCGTCCCAAGCCTTGGTCCATTGCTCACCGGTCAGGTTGCTGATCAAAGGGATGCGCGGCGTTTTGAATTCGCACTGTTCAGCGATCTGCCGGAACTCATCCAACATCGGTTCCATCAATTGCGAATGGAACGCATGCGATACTTGCAGAGCCTTCGAAGCAATGTCAGCTTCTTCGCAGTGTTTTGCAAACGCATCCAGATCCGATTGTGGACCGGAAACAACCGTGTTCTGCGGACCGTTTTCAGCGGCGACTGACAGCGATCCTCCGCCCGATGATTCAAATTCGCGAAGATGATTGGCGATGACTTCCGCCGATTCAAACATCGCTGTCATGCCGCCACCGGAAGGCAACTCGCCCATCAATCGCCCACGGTGTGCGATCAAGCTCAGCGCGTCCTCCAGCGACACGACACCGGCGATGCAGGCCGCCGCGAATTCTCCGACGCTGTGTCCAAGCACGACGTTCGGCTTCAATCCCCATGACAACCACAACTGTGCCAGCGAATACTCGATCGCGAAAAGAGCGGGTTGGGTGTATCGCGTTTGGTGAACCAGTTCGGTGTCGGGACCTTCGCCGTACAAAACATCCAGCAATCGCTTTGGCAGAACCTTTGCCAAGAGTTCATCGCAACGCTTCATCGACTTGCGAAACACCGGCTGCGTTTCAAACAAGCCACGCCCCATACCTGCAGCCTGCGAGCCTTGTCCGGTGAACAGGAACGCGGTTCGAGTCGCGCGACTGGTCACCGTTTGCCCGCTTCGAATGCCGGGGCCTTTCTTGCCATCGCTCAACTGAGTCAGCTGACGATGAAGTTGCTTCGCGTCTTCAAAAACCACCGCGGTTCGGTGCGTGTGATGAACGCGGCCGACATTCATCGTGTGTGCCACATCCACCACGTTGTCGTCGGTGCGATCGAGGTGCTGTTTCAACCGTGAAACGACCTCCGCGATGGCAGCGTCACTCTTGCCGCTCAGACTCAACACGTGCTGCGTTCGATCTGTCGTGGCTAAATCCGTCGAACCGGTAGGCTCGACCGTTTCCTTCGCCGCGTACTGCTGCATCACAAGGTGAGTGTTGGCTCCACCAAATCCGAATGAGCTGACTCCAGCCACCAACGGCTCATCATCGACCGGCCAAGGTGGTGACTGAGCGGGTATCACGATGCGTGACCGCTTCAGCGACATTCGCGGGTTGAGCTTGTTCAGATGAAGCTGACCAGGAATGGTTTGGTGACGCATCATCAGCAACAACTTGATGATGCCGGCCACACCCGAAACGGTTTCCATGTGCCCCACGTTGGCTTTGACGCTGGTCACATAGCAAGGCGGATCGACTCCCGGTTTGCCAGAGAACACTTGCGTCAGCGCATCGACTTCGATCGGATCACCCAACGGCGTCCCAGTGCCGTGCGCTTCGATGTAGTTGACTCGTGACGCGGGCAGTCCGGCTTCGCGAAGGGCGGTTCGAATGACCGCTTGTTGTGACACACCATTGGGTGCGGTGATGCCGCTGGTTCGGCCGTCTTGATTGGTCGCGCTGGCCAGGATCGTTCCCCAGATACGATCGCCGTCTCGCTCCGCATCGCTCAAACGTTTCAGCAACAGCATGCCGCAACCTTCACCGCGGACATAGCCATTGGCGTCGGCATCGAACGGTCGGCACTGACCATCCGGCGACAACATGCGTGCCTTCGAAAACGCGATCGTTGTTTCGGGGGTCAAGATTGCGTTGACGCCACCGGCCAACGCAGCATCGCACTCGCCGGCACGTAGACTCTGCACGGCCAAGTGAATCGCCATCGTCGAAGACGAACACGCCGTGTCGATCGCCATGCTAGGACCGCGAAGATCCATGATGTAAGACAATCGGTTGGCGGCGATCGAAAGCGCGTTGCCGGTCCCGACATGCGCGTCGATGTATTGGTAGTAACCATCGTACGTGGAGGGGACTTTGGAATAATCCGTGCCACCAATTCCGACGTAGGCACCGACCGGCGTTCCCGCCAAACTGCTCACCGGAATGCCGGCAATCTCTAACGCTTCCCAACTGACTTCCAACAGCAGTCGTTGCTGGGGATCCATCCGCGCCGCTTCGCGAGGTGAGATACCAAAGAACTTTGGATCGAACTGATCAATGTTGTCGACCATGCCCGCGCGACGGACTGACATCCGGCCCGCTTTCTGACCGGTCGGGTCGTAGAGAGAATCGACGTCCCAGCGTTCCGGTGGGATCTCCGCGGTCGCATCGATGCCTTCGGAGACGACCTTCCAATACGCATCCAAATCAGGTGCACCGGGAAAGCGGCACGAGACGCCGACAACCGCGATTGGCTCGACAGACGATTTGGATTGACCCGAATCGGCGGGCTGGGCGGCGGGAGCAGACGTCGAAGATGACGAACGGGCCAAGCGTTTTCGCAGTGCTGCTCTCTGTTCGGGAGAGAGCTTCGCGAGACGGTCGGAAAGATCACGTTCGGGTGAATTCACGATGCAGTGTTCAGGTTAGACGTTCAGGCGGAGGGCGAACCGATTCGCGGAGCCGAGGATCCATCACAAGTTTGCTTAAGCGACCAAGAATTACTAGCACGGAGGTGAGTTATCAAAGACTCAATTGTGAGTCGTCGTTTCGGCCATTTGCATCTATACTAACGCCGAAACCGCCTCACCAATTGGCCCGCATCTCGCTGGAGCGGCCCGCCAGGTTTCGCGAGACGCCCTCCATTCCTTTTGCCAACGATTTCTAGATGCCGATTCGCTTGCAATGCTCCTGTGGCAAACAACTCAGCGTCCGCGATGAATTTGCCGGAAAAGCGGTCAAATGCTCGGGCTGCAGCAAAGCAATTCGCGTGCCCGCATCAGGCGGGGGGGGTAAAACCGCCGCCGCGAAAACGGCAAAACCCAAAGCCGCCGCCGCTCGCCCCGCAGCGGCTCGACCAGCCCCCGCGGCATCACAATCAGACTCTCTCGACGATTTGTTCGCCGAAGAAGGTTTCGATCGCCAAGTTTTCGCGGTCTGCCCGTCCTGCAGATCCGAGATGGCAGCCGGAGCGGTTTTGTGCACCAAATGTGGCTACAACAAAGAAACTGGCACGAGCCTGGAGAGCCACAAGGTTGCCGGCGTCGACATCGACATGGGCACTCTGGCGCTCATGAAAGCGGAACAGGACATGGTCCGCGATGTGGCTTTGCAAGAAAAAATGCACAAAGGTGCAGGCATGCCTCCGTGGATGCTGGCTTTGATCCTCTTCATCCTCGGCAGTGCCGTCACAATCGCGGTCTTGGCCGTGAACGCTTCCCGCCGGGTCGAGCAGTTGCAGTTCAAACCACTGCAAATGTTCTGCAACCTGGGCGGAGCCGCGTTTGCGATGGTAGCCATCGGTGCAGTGCTGACCCTGATCGCCCGCGCTTTCAAAGTCAGTCGCAATGAGGGCCTTTTGTCGCTGACGATCCTCTACGTCCCGGTCTTCGTGATTCGACATTTCCGTGACAACTGGAAAACGGCAATCACCGCAATCATCTGTGGCGGTTGTGCCGGCGGCTTCTTCGCCGCGGCTTCTCGCATGTGATGAATTAGGATTCGCCGTCCCTCGGCGATTCGATCTGAACGTCGCCTTCTGACGTCCAACAAACTTGCCGCGGTCCAACACGAAGTTGCCCGCCGGCGATCCACCGCTCACAGCTCGACTCTGGATTCCAGATCGAAGTCAGATTCTTATCCGTCATTTGTCGGATACCGATGTAGGACGTCGTCAGTCGAGGATTGATTTCGATCACGCAGTCGTCTTCGATTCGGTCCCCCAAGACAACGTCGATCCCCAAGAACCCACGCAGCGGTTCAGGCAAAGCACGCGTGACTTGCTCGGCAAGCGAAACGACTCGCGATTGCAGTTCGGATTCAATCGGTCCGCTGCCGCCGGTGTAGCACGCCTTCCAAACGTCGGATCGATTCGCGGAATCGGAATCATCCTCGTCTAACCGACAGTGCTGCCAAACCGCGGGACAAATGACTTGATCGGCGCCTCCCTTTGTCGTTCCGCCAACCACCAACACAGAAGCAGGCCGCCCCTCGACCCATGCTTGAACGAGGTCGCCGCTCGCCATGGTCGAACAAGCCGCTTGCAAATTGTGGAATACGAGAACGGAATCGGAACCACATCCGTCACGCGGCTTTCGCACCCAACGTTTCGCTTTCAATCCGATGGTACCGAGTCCGCTTGGTCGTCGTGTCCCATCCGCATCGAGCCTCGATTCGCTCGACCAAGCCATCGGCGTTGGGATGTCATTTTCCACCAACCATTTCGCGCTCAACCATTTGTCGCTGGCCATACGAAGTGTCGCCTGATCGGCCGAGAGCACGTCCAGTCCCGCCTCGCGAAAGGACTGGACCATCTGCCCGAGTTCATCATCGGTTTCGGGCGCAACGACGAGGGCAATGTCACAAGTTTTCGCGATGGCCAACCACTGCTCGCGGACGTTTTCCCCGGATCGAAGCGGAACGCAACGAACCGAATCTCGCATGCGATCGAAGCTTAAATTCAACCTGGGATCGATCGGCGTGACCACTTCGGCCCAGTCGGCGAAATCGGTGACCAAGGCTCGCCACATCGCGAGTCCTTCGCTCAGCAGCGAAGAAGGGATTTGATCATCGGGCGTGGACGCCATGCCACCGCCACAAAGAAATTCGCCGACAAAGACTCGCATGCGGGGATCGCCGTCAGCGAGTTTCCAGGTTCGGCAAACGAGCCAATTTGCCGGTTCGATCGACGCACGCGATTACCGAATCCGCTTCGACGATCAATTGGTCGCCACGGTGAATTTGGTAGAGATGCCGCATTCGAACTTTGCGAATTTCGACAACGGTGGTCGTCAGCTCCAACCAATCATCGAACTCGGCAGGAGCGAAATACTTCACGTTCATTTCGGCGACGACCAACATTCGGCCGTCGTCTTCGATCGTTTTGTAATTGTGTCCGAGATCGCGCAGCATCTCGACACGCCCACGCTCGAAGTAATTCAGGTAGTTGGCATGGTGAACTCGACGTTGCCCATCCGTTTCCTGATAGGCCACGCGAAATCCGTATTTATGCATGGGCAGCGAATCCGTCACCGCGACTAAAAGATGCCGAGGTGATCGCGAGCTTCGTCGGTCATGCAGTCCGGAGTCCAGGCTGGCTCCATGACAACTTTCACGTCACAGGTGTCGACTTCTTCGAGTGACTCAGCGGCGTTCTTGGTTCCTGCGACCAACTGAGGACCAGCTGGACACATGGGGCTGGTCATCGTCATTTCGACATTCACGTCGTGACGGCCGTCCTCTTTTTCCTCACCGACTTGGACGACATACACCAATCCCAGGTCAACAATGTTGACGTACAACTCGGGATCGATGACCTCTTTGAGGGCTTCGCGGACTTTGTCTTCGGCCAGAGCCATTGGAATGCTCGTTGAATCACGTGGTTGGGAATCGTTTGCCGACGTCGACGTGTGGACGCGGTCAGTCCGAAAGTCGGCCGGAGGCGACTCTCGCGAGATGTTCATCATGGCCGCCACCCCCGAAATCGTCAAACCGATCGGTCGCCGCCGTCGGATTTGCTGTCGAGGGCTGATCGGCTTTTCGCCCGTGCTTCGTTGAGGTTTCCCCGAATCCCGAGCGATCGGAGCCCGCCAATTGCTCGGGCGACGCCGGCGCAGGTTGCGTGACGTGAACCCAGGGTCGCAGCGAATGCAACAACTTTGGGCCGACGCCGTGAACTGCCAACAAATCCTCGACCGATGCAAATGGGCCATGAGATTCTCGATGCCGGACAACCCGATCGGCCAATTTGGGACCAATTCCCGGCAACAATGACAATTCACGAGCGTCGGACGAGTTCAACCCAATGCTCAACTTGGCGGACGCTTCCGGTGATTGACCGGCGGTTTCCAGGCTCGATCGCGAAGAAGTCGTTTGCATCCAAGCGACCGCCGCGATCAGGACCGCGACGCTCATTCCCAACTGCAATCCGGGATGAGTCAGAACGCACGTTGTCCGATCAGCGGGCCCCGCGTCAGCAGCAGTCTCATTTTGGCCGTCAGTGGCGGGCATCGACATTCCTAATCGAGCGTCCCTCGTGGAAATTTGCTGCGAACGTCTCTTCGCTGCGAGCTCATTCTGGATTTGGGGCAGGGCGGGACAATGCGTGAGAGTCGCACATCGTTATTCAAAGGCTAACAACGACAAAAAACATGACTCCATGGGCGGCCCGTCGTCCGACCTGTTGGTTCGTTTGTGGGGTCGCTAGATTGAAGCCTTCGCGGTGTGATCGCAGTTCATTTCCTCTCACAGACGGTTCCATTCGGTGGCAGATTCAACAGGCCCGATTTCTCTTACAGTTCATGGTGCAGCCGGTCGCATGGGACGCCGCGTCGTGGCTCTTGGTTTGGCGGATCCCAACTTTCAATTGGTCGGTGCCATCGATCACGCCAAGTCGGATCACCTCGGCCAAGATTCAGGTGCCGTGGCCGGCGAAGCCCCCTCGGGCATTCAAATTTCTTCGCATTGGCCAGTGCTGGACGATTCAGCCACCAACCAAGCCGTGATCGACTTCTCGCTTCCCGAAGCCATCGACGGCTGCGTCGAACACTGCGTGAAAGTCGGCTCGCCGTTGGTGGTGGCGACGACGGGTTTGTCTGATGAACAAAAGCAAAACCTGTCCGAGGCTGCTTCGTCGATTCCGGTCGTCTGGGCACCGAGCATGTCGTTGGCGGTCAATTTGTCGATGAAGATTTCCGAACAGATCACCGCCGCATTGAAAGATGTCGCCGGTGGTCTGGACGTTGAGATTTTGGAGCGGCACCACCGCTTCAAAGCAGACGCTCCCAGCGGCACCGCTTTGAAGTTTGGCGAATTGATTGCTGGACAGTTGGGTGAATCCACCACGCATGTTCACGGTCGAGAAGGTCACACGGGCGTTCGAACTCGCGAAGAAATCGGCTATCACGCCATTCGCGTGGGCGACAATCCGGGCGAACACACGATCGTGTTTGGGATGTTGGGCGAGAAAATTGAGCTCAACGTCGCCGCCAGCAACCGCGATTGCTATGCGTCGGGTGCGTTGGCTGCCGCGAAATGGTTGATCCACCAAAACAAGGGCCCAGGCCTGTACAGCATGTTTGATGTGCTGGGCATGTCCAACAATTGAGCCCATCACAGCCCCGAGGCTTGGCCCTCAGATTTGCACGGGCCCACAGACGCTCGGCTGCACACTCATGGCCCCTAGATAAACGGAACCGGTGAACTCGATCCAATCTGTCCCGCACGAAGTTCGAATCGGCGAAGGCCCTGAGCTTCACCTGGGAATTTCCACGTGCCCCAACGACACCTTTGCTTTTTCGGGGTTGTTGGATGCGGCGATGGCCCCCGGCGAGTCGTCGTTTGACACCGGTGGCTTTACATGGCGAATCGAGTTGTTGGACATTGACGAGCTGAATCAGCGCCTACTGGCAGGCGAATTCGACTTGGCGAAGACCAGTTTCCATGCGGCGTTGCTGATGGCCGGTGAGACTCAGGTTTTACCGGTGGGATCGGCACTTGGGTTCGGCGTCGGCCCATTGCTGCTTTCAGCCCACAACGGAGCCAAGCCACAAACTCCGGATCAAATCACGCTGTGCCCCGGCGAACACACGACCGCACATCTGTTGTTTCGGCTGTTCTATCCAGACTCCACTTCGGTGCGTCAGGTCGTGTTTTCCGAAATCATGCCGGCTCTTCAGCGTTCCGAGGCGGATTTCGGAGTCTGCATCCACGAAGGGCGTTTCACCTACGCGGAATCGGGCCTGCATTTGGCTGCTGACCTCGGAAATCTCTGGGAAAACGCAACCAAACGTCCCCTGCCGCTGGGCGGCTTGGTGATGCGAGACCGGCATTCCCCCGCCACGATGGGGGCGGCCTGCGACGTGATTCGCCGGTCGCTCCAATCAGCTCGGCAGAATCCTGATTCTGCGCTGCCCGCGATGCGTCGATACGCCCAGGAAATGGACGATTCGGTGCTGATGCAGCACGTGGACCTGTACGTCAACGACTGGACCGTGGACCTCGGATCGGTGGGTCAAGACGCGCTCACGACACTCTCGGAAATGGCCCAAGAAGTCGGCTTGGGATCGGCGAAGCTACGTTTTTTCTGCGGCGAAACCGGTATCTAGCCGTTGAGTTTGTTTGCCCGCGCCGGTTGAAAGAACTATCCTGAGTGGGAATGGACTGCCTCTTCTCTTCTGTCTTTTCCGCCGCTGCGTCGCATGGATTCCCGGTCGCTCTCATCAGCCGATTCCTCGCATCCGGACCGTTCCGCGGTTTTGCCGGAGGGATCCACGGTGCACCGACCCAAACCAGCACCGGCAAACCAAGACGACTCGCCGCAAGAATCATCCGACCCTTCGTTGGTCGAACCGATCGTCGATGCGGATGATGAATCGTTGCAGGACGATCAGCGAGCATCCGGTGGATCGAAGTCAGCTCGTTCGAATCAGCCGTATCCGATTGATGAGGTGATCGAGGGTGCTGACACGGTGATCCGCGCTGGATCGAGCCGATCAAACATCTCGGCCACTCGATCGCACAGAATGTCGGGTGAGCCGTTTCGACTTCGAGACTCTTCGCACGCGTCGCATCGACACAACACGCCCGCATCAATCACGCGAGATCTTGGTGGCCAGCGTCTCAATCACTTCTTGCTGCTAGATCAAATTGGCGGCGGCGGGATGGGTGCCGTCTTCCGCGCCCGCGATGAACAACTGGGACGGACCGTGGCGGTGAAGGTCATCCCGTTCGCGGCCGATGACCCCGACTTGCAACGACGCTTCCGAAACGAAGCCCAAAGTGCCGCGAAGCTGGATCACCCGTTGATCGCTCGCGTTTTCGATGTCGGCAACGATGGCCCGTGGCACTACATCGTCTTTGAATACATCGACGGTGCCAATGTTCGCGACATGGTCGCCAATGGCGGACCGTTGTCACTCGATGACGCGTTGTTCTTCACGACCCAAGTCGCCGAGGCAATCGGACACGCATCACGGCGAGGCATCGTTCACCGAGACATCAAACCATCCAATGTGATCGTCACGACCGATGGTGAGGTCAAGCTCGTCGACATGGGGTTGGCTCGGTCGGACAACTTCGACACCAGCGAAGACATGACAGCCAGTGGCGTCACGCTGGGAACGTTCGATTACATCTCACCCGAACAAGCCCGCGACCCAAGATTGGCCGACATCCGCAGCGACTTGTATTCGCTGGGATGCACGCTGTTCTACATGTTGACCGGATCGCCACCGTTCCCTGGCGGAACGATGCTGCAGAAGTTGCTCAGCCACGGCAACGCTGCGATTCCAGATATCCGCGAACACCGTGAGGATGTACCGCCGGAGATGACGGCGATCCTGAACAAGATGCTCGCGAAACTTCCCGAGGAACGTTATCAGCGCAGCGAAACGCTGATCGCGGACCTGCGAGAACTGGCCTCGCGAGAGAACTTGCCACGCAGTCGCGGCGTCACCGTTCCGACCGTGGAAGATCATGATCACCGCGAATCGATGCGACGGTTGCGTCGCCATTTGCCTTGGATGATCGCCGCAGGAATTCTGCTCTTCAGTGCACTCGCGGTGGAACTGCTTTCCATGCCGTCGCGGCGGGACTTCAGTCTCGCGATCGACAATTCGGTCTCGCCTGATGCAACTGAATCCGTCGCACCGCGATCGACCGAAAACCTGCAAGACGTCATCGGTTCAACCGATTTAGAGACGTCGCGGCCGTTTTCGCAAGGTGCACCAACTTCGACATCAACGAGCTCTCCAGCGACCGAAACCGCCGGCGCAATGGACCCGCGAAACGGGTCGTCGGCAGGGCAGGGTGCCTTGCTGCCGCCAGGCCAACTGCCGGCAACATCCGTCGGCGATCGGCTGCCCAGCGGAACATCCGCGACTGGAACGGCTGCTGAACAAGCTCGCGCCACCGGCATCGGCGGAACCGAACCTTTGACGGCGATCGATCAAATCGCTGAAAGCGGCATGACGGGACGCAGCACAACGCAACAAGATCCATCAATCCCACCGTCGATTGATCCCGATTCTGTCATCTCAGCTTCGACGCCTCTCGCCGGTGGAATGACGGTCAACGATTCCGCGACATCCGTAGACGGGAGCGGCACCGACGGTTCACCTTCAATCGGAATTGATCCGCCTCGCATCAGCGGCCTGCCTCTTCCGCCTGGAATGACGGGTGAGCCCTACCAAACACTGCCGTTGGCCCCAACCGTCCCCAGCGTTGTCAATCGCGAAGGAGCCTCTGGCAACAACCCGATCTACACCGCGACTCCAATGACGGGCGGACCGATGATTGGGCCCGTCAACGCAAACCCACTGACGGGCGAATCGGTTGGTTCGGCGACCACGTCCGACTCCGTCGCAGCCAACATGCTGCCCCCAAATGCCACGAGCTCCTCGCGACCGCTCGCCGGCGGCGACTCGTCCGGCGATTCCGTTGCCACCAAGGATTCGGATACCAATCTGCCAGTGGCGACAACGCCGCCCGAACCCATTCGAGTTCAGATCGTTTCGACCGAAGCACTACGAGTTCCCCAGCTTCGCGAAGAAGCCGCTCGCGCCGGCGTGCAGCTTGCCACGACTTTGTCTGATGCATTACAGCTGGCCGACGAGTTGGAAATCGATCGCATCGACATTGCGACACCACAACTCGTATCCGCGCCGGTAACGATCCCGCGCAGTGATTTGATTCTTTCGTCCAGTCTGCCTGGTGGGACTGAGATTTTGTTCCGTTCAACCGAGAACGTGGACATGCAACGCAGCGAGATGATGACTATCGGTTCTCACCGAATCGAGATGTCAGGGCTGCATTTTTTCTGGACCGTGCCGGCAACGGAAACCGACGGCGGAGCCCTGTTCGCCATCAACGACAACCGCCGCGTCCGCCTGCGTGATTGCACGGTGACGATCGACAACGCTTCGCGTCGGGACGATGTGCAAGCTTTCAGCATCGTCACCGATCCAGAACGGCTGCCTTATGACCGAATCGAAAGCGGCGGTGTCTCAGATACCAGCGGAGCGTTGCCGTTGGTTTCCATTGAACTGTCCAACGTGATCGTTCGCGGTCAAATCACGATGTTGCGGATGGACGTCGCCGCCGAACTTCAATTGCTTTGGGAAAACGGATTGCTGGCGGTTTCACGCCGAATGATCGAAATGGGCGGTGCACTTCAACCACCTCACCCCTCATCGGGATCCGTGCGATTGTCGCTGGAGCAGCTGACCGCGATCACGCCCAAAGGGCTGCTGCAAATGCGGATGGGCGTCAGCGCGCCCTACCCGGTCGAGATCGAGCGACGAGCCGAGGAATGCGTCTTTGTCGTCGACACGGGAATTCCTCACATTGAATTAACGGGAATCCCACGTGTCGACCGAGATGAAATTTGGGTCCGTTTGCGTGGCTCAGGCAACGCCTACGACACCGACACCGCTTTGGACGACCCAATGCTGCTGATTCGCGACGAATTGGGGCAAACCAGACTCACTACGATGAGCGATATCCTGGAAATCCTTGAAAATCCGCCGCCTTGGATGAACGAACGCCCACCACGTTGGACCGTCCGTTGGACCGAACAACTGCCCGAATCCACCCCCTCTAGCCGGTGGTCACCGCGAGACTTTAGGCAAGATGGATCAGTTGTGGGTGGATTCCAGGAACGGTCTCTACCTAGAATGCCGATGGAACGTACATTTGACTTTCCCCCCACACCGTGACTTTAATGGTGCGTCGACGGCCTCGTCGGCTCCCGCCTAAAACCCACCTGATCTTTACTTGAGGAACCTGCTTGATGAAACGCTTGGCTCTTGTTCTGGGCATCGCTGCCTGCTTTTCCACCCCATCGTTCGCGATCAGCGAATTTGGCAAACAGTGGAAAGCTGACTACATCACTGAAGACACCGACGCTGATTTCGTGAAAGCAACTCGCAAAGCCGGTTGCAATCTCTGCCACGTCAAAGGTGCACCAGAAAAGAAAGAAGCTCGCAACGAGTACGGACGTGCATTGCACAAACTGCTCGACAAGAAGGACTTCCCCAAGGAATACTTCAAAGAGCATCCAGAAGAAGCCGCCGCAAAAATCTCGGCCGCTTTCAAGAAAGTTGCTGAAGTGAAGAGCAAAGACGGCAAGACCTTCGGCGAAAAAATCAAATCGAACGAATTGCCAGCGACCGACGCTGGTCTTTGATCGCCCCGGACCATGGTCTGGGTTTCAATGAAGCCCATGACGCATGCTGAGTTCGACTAAACTGCGAAGCCCGATGAGTGTCCCACTCATCGGGCTTTCTTTTTGACCTGCCCCACCATCCTTCCCCACCCGGATCCCAACCCCATGCGTTCCGCTGCTTGGAGCCATCGTCTGTCGATGTGCTCGATGATTCTTGCCACGTTGTTGCTCTTCCCCACCTCACGCACAAATGCTGAAACGTCCCACGACGTTGTCGTTTACGGTGGAACCGCAGCCGCCGTTACCGCAGCGATTCAATCTGCTCGCATGGGGCAGTCGGTCATCATGGTTTCGCCCGACAAACACTTGGGCGGTTTGACCAGCGGCGGACTCGGCTGGACCGATACCGGCAACAAAGGTGTGATTGGTGGCCTCGCGAAGGACTTCTACCACCGCGTCTACAAGCACTACCAAGACGACTCGTCCTGGAAATTCCAAACGCGAGAGAAGTACGGCAACCGCGCCCAAGGGCACCGGGCCAGTGACGATGATCAAGCAACGATGTGGGTGTTTGAACCACACGTCGCCGAAAACATCCTCGATGAGATGTTGGCCGAACACGACATCACCGTCGTTCGCGACGCTTGGCTGGATCGGGAAAAGGGAGTCAAGAAGCAGGATGGTCGCATCCAGTCCATTCAAACCCTGGACGGAAAAACCTACCCGGGAAAGATGTTCATCGATGCCACCTACGAAGGCGACCTGATCGCCGCGGCGGGAGTCCAAACAGCTCACGGCCGCGAAGGAATCAAAGATTACAACGAACCTCACGCGGGAGTTCAAACCGGCGTCCTGCATCACTCACACCACTTTGATGTGCTGCCCAAACGAGTTGATCCGTATGTCGTACCGGGCGACCCAAGCAGCGGCGTGATTCCCTTGGTCAGTCCCGATCCACCAGGCGAGTTCGGATCCGCTGACGATCACGTGCAAGCTTATTGCTTCCGCACGTGCATGACCAATCACCCAGAAAACCGCGTCGCGTGGAAGCGTCCGGAAGGCTATGACCCCGCAACATACGAGATCATGGCTCGTACTTTCGAAGCCGGTTGGCGAGATGTGTTCAAGAAATTCGATCCGCTGCCAAACCATAAAACGGACACCAACAATCACGGCCCAGTCAGCTTCGACAACATTGGTGCCAACTACGACTACCCCGAAGCGACCTACGAACGTCGCCAAGAAATCATTCAGCAGCACGAAGATTACCAACGCGGATTGCTGTACTTCATCGCCACCGACCCAAGGGTACCAAAGGAAGTCCAAGACGAAATCAATCAGTGGGGATTGTCGGCGGATGAGTTCACCGACAACGATCACTGGCCGCACCAGATCTACGTTCGCGAAGCCCGACGGATGGTCGGCCAATTCGTGATGACCGAGAACCATTTGCGAAAAGACTTGCCCACCCCTGACTCCGTCGGCATGGGTTCCTACGGAATCGACTCGCACAACACTCAGCGATACATCACACCGGAAGGCTACGTGCAAAACGAAGGCGACCTCGGCGTTTCAACCCGCGGCCCATACAAAATCGCGATGGGTGCGTTGCTTCCAAAACGCGACGAGTGCGAGAATTTGCTTTCACCGGTTTGTGTTTCAGCCACTCACGTCGCGTTCGGTTCGATCCGTATGGAACCAGTCTTCATGATCCTTGGTCAATCCGCCGCGACGATCGCCGCACTAGCCAACCGATCCGACACCGCCGTTCAAGACGTACCCTACACGGACGTTCGCAAGCGTCTGCTCGATGACGAACAAATCCTGGAAACGCCAGCGAGCGTTGCGAAATCCAGCCATCCTGAGTCGCTGGATCTGAAAACCGTCGAAGGCGTCAGCGTCGATGACACGCAAGCCGAACGCATTGGCGGTTGGATCCAAAGTCATGCTTCGGGCAACTTCTACGGCTCGGGCTATCACCACGACGGCAAAGTCACCGATCGCATCAAGCAAGCGATCTACCAGGCGGATCTGCCGAAATCGGGTCACTACGAAGTGCGACTGAGCTTTCCCACCAACTCCAACCGATCCAAACAAACTCGCGTCGATGTCCATCACAAAGCGGGCACGACGACACATCGAATTGATCAAACGCAGATCAAATCCGATTCCAAATCCAGCAAGCTGCTGTCGTTGGGCAACTATGCGTTCGACAAATCACAACCCGCGAAAGTGGTTATCTCGAATGAAGATGCCAACGGCTACGTCGTGATTGACTTGGTCAATTGGTTGCCAATTGACGCTGAATGAACTAGCCCTGCGAGTGAACTAACTCGGCGATTGAACCAGCCCTGAATGCTCGCGATCAATCGTCGAGGTTCAGGCCGTAGTCCTTCATCTTTTTGGACAATGTGTTTCGGTTCATCCCGAGACGCGACGCGGTTTTGGTCTGCACGCCGCCGCACCGCAGTAACAACTGAGAAATCAGTTCGCGTTCGACTTGATCGACGACGACCGAGTGCAAATCCTCGGCGTCGTCGGCTTCGTCCAAACCGCGTTGGACGACGATCCGAGCGAGCGTTTTCAGATCCATTCGATTGATATCAAGTGCCGCATTTGCACCGGCGGGTGCTCCCGGCGCGACGTCGGCCGGACGCACTTCATTCATTCCGTTGGAAACCGGCGGTGCCTGCAATCCACCCGCGGCACTGGTCAATTCGCGAACCGGCGCGCTGTGATGAGGATCGCGAACGCACAGAGGCAATGCGTCGAGCACCAACTCATCGGTGTCGCTCATCACGACCGCTCGCTCAACATAGTTTTGAAGTTCGCGAACGTTCCCCGGCCAATGGTAATCCTGCAACGCACGCATCACACCTGAGCCCAGGTGCGAGACATAGCGGTCGTTGACCTCGTTGTAGTGATCCAAGAAGAACGCCACGAGCGCTGGGATGTCTTCACGACGGTGACGCAGCGCAGGCAGCTCGATTGGCACCACGTTCAATCGCCAATAAAGGTCTTCCCGGAACTCTTCGAGCTGCACCTGACGCATCAAGTCGCGGTTACTGGCCGCAATGATTCTCGCGTCGGTCCGATGACTCGACGTGTCACCAACTCGTTCGAATTCCTTCTCCTGCAACACTCGCAGAAGCTTGACCTGCAACGTCAACGTGGTGGAGTTGATCTCATCGAGAAAGATACTGCCCCCGTCGGCGGCTTCAAAACGACCGGCTCGGTTGGCGACGGCACCGGTAAAGGCGCCACGCACGTGCCCGAACAATTCGCTTTCCAGCAGACTCTCGCTCAGAGCACCGCAGTTGACTTTGACGAACGGGCCGCCACTGCGGTGGCTCAACCGGTGCACCGCTGACGCGATTAGTTCTTTGCCCGTTCCGGTTTCTCCAAGGATCAGCACCGACGCATTGCTCACCGCGACCTTTCGCGTCACGCGATCAACTTCACGCATCGCGGGCGAATGGCCGATGACGCCAGGCAGGAGCTGTCCTCGAGAACTCACGAAATCACAACCAAGGTGCTGTTTGCCCGAACGCATCCATGAAGACTTGATTCTTCAATGGAGTTCTTTCCCGGACGCCGCTTTGACGGTCTTCCAAGACTTGCTCGGCGTCGGTGTTGGGTTCACGTTCGTCGGCGTACCCGATGGCGATCGCCGTGGCCGGTTCGTAGCCTTCGGGAAGCTGATATTGGCCTCGAACTTGGCTCAAATTGACACCGGCCATTTGATGCACCTGCAAACCCAAGGAGGTCGCTTGCAGTGACATGTGAGCCGCCGCCGCACCGAGGTCGTGTAGAGCGACTCGGTTCGGTTTTTGGTTGTACGAAAAATTGGTGCGAATGACGGTGCAAATCAACACACCGGCTCGCGACGCCCAATCCCGGTTGGCTTCTAATAGACACTGCAACATCGCCTCGAACGCTTCACCGTCTTGGCGACGTGCGACAATCCATGACCAAGGTTGATCATTGAAACTGCTGGCGGCCCAACGAGCGGCTTCCAAGCACCGACGCAACTTGTCATCTTCGACTTCACGCCCATCAAATCGATACGGGCTCCATCGATCAGCGATGACGGGCAATACTTCCAGATCCGTTTCGTTGACTGCCATCTTCCATCCAACGCTTACAAGATTGTTTTGAACAACGCACCCCAGGTCGCCACGTCAGAAAACGCGAATTCAAACCGTCCTGGTGCGGAGCGGATAGGTTATCACGGCGGCTCAAACTGGGCTACGTGGTCGATTCGCGAGCGATGTCAAATTGTGGGTCGAGCACGCGACGAAATCGCATCACGAGTTGATCAGTTGACACGCTTGAGTCGAAGCGAACAACGCACCGACGACGCAGAAACGGTGGCGTCGGAATTGATCCCCTTGTGCGACGCATTGCGGTGGATCGGCAAGCACGGCAGGAAAACACTCGCACCCCGAAAGGTCGGTTTGAAGGGCCGTCCGGTGTGGATGTGGGGCGTCCGCAGCGTTGTCGAGCGAGTCCCGCTTGGGCGCGTTCTGATCCTCGGAACCTGGAACTACCCGCTGCTTTTGACGGGAGTGCAAATGGCTCAGGCTCTGGCGGCCGGCAACGACGTTTGGCTCAAACCGGCTCCCGGATCAGAAACCGTCACGGCGGAGTTGGTCGCCGCATTTGTGGCCGCGGGTGTTCCCGAATCGGCCATCACATTGTTGGACTCATCCACCGAGGCGGCGATCGAGGCACAATCAAAGGGCGTTGATTTGGTCGTCCTGACTGGATCAGCGCAAACCGGAAAACAGGTCCTCAAGCAATCTGCTGATACACTGACTCCATCGATCATGGAATTGTCAGGCGTTGACGCGGCGATCGCTCTGCCCGGTGCCGATGTGGACCGAGTGATTGATGCCCTTGCGTTTGGGTTGCTGTTCAACAGCGGAGCGACCTGCATCGGCCCACGTCGATTGATCATCCCCAATCATCCAACGACGTCGCAGATCACTCCACGACTCATCGATCGACTGCGAAACGCGAACGAAGTGTCCGTCCATCCGGCCGCACGTTCCGGCGTCGCCGACTTGATCGACGATGCGTTAGAAAACGGTGCCGAGGATAATCTAGGTCAATACAAATCCGATAGACTTCGCCAGAAGGGCAAGATGCACCCGGTGGTGCTTCAAAACGTGCCGGATGACCACGCGATCCTGCGGAGCGATGTGTTCGCACCGGTCATCTCGATCATCCCGGTTCAAAAAACCGAACAAGCCGTGCGAATCGTCAACGAATGCCCGTACCGTTTAGCGGCTTCCGTTTTCGGCCCAGTGTCCGAGGCTCGCGAGTTTGCGGAACGCTTGGATGTCGGCGTGGTCACGATCAACGACGTGGTCGCACCAACCGCCGATCCACGTTTGCCCTTTGGCGGTCGAGGTCAAAGCGGCTTTGGAGTGACCCGGGGGCCGGAAGGGTTGCTCGCGATGACGGGGTGCCGAGTCATTGCGACTCGGCGTGGCCGCGGGGCAATGCACTTGTCACCTCGAAACGATGCAGACGCCGAGTTGTTGTCGGGCGTGCTGCAATTGTCCCACAGCGAGGGCTGGGGGCGGCGAATTGCAGCTCTCCGCCGCGTCACCACTGCCGCCTCCCGGTGGCGTGCATTAAAAAAGTAGGGCGTTTCGAATCGAAACCGCCCACATTTGCCCGGAACGTTTCCCCACGGATCGAAAGCCCCAGATGATCGCCACCCAATCCGCCGCAAATGCCCCGTACGCTCCAGCCGAGAAGACATCCAATCCGCAACACGTGGTTGTCGTTGGTGGTGGATTGGCCGGATTGTCATCCGCATGCGTGTTGGCAGCCCGCGGTCACAAAGTCACGCTTTGCGACAAAAATGATTGGGTCGGTGGCAAAGCGGCCGTGCACCAGACCGAGGGCTACCGGTTCGACATGGGGCCGACCATCTTGACGCTGCCCAGCGTTCTCAGGCGAGTCTTCACGGAAGCTGGTCGGAAGATGGAAGACTATCTGGAACTCGTCGCATTGGATCCGCAGTGGCGTTGCTTCTTCGAAGCCACCCCGCAATCCGGCACCACCGACAACACGGTGTTGGATTTGGTCGCTGACGTCGAGCAGATGAAACGCCACCTGCGTGAGTTCACGGGCGGCGAATCAACCGGCAAAGGCTACGAATCGTTCATCGAACGAAGCAAGCAACTTCATGGCGTCTCGGATCGTTTTTTCTTTTGGCGATCGATCGGTGGACTGGCGGACACAATGGAAGTCGGCGGTGCATTCTCCGCCGCGGTGCTGAAAGATGTTCTATCGCTCAAAATGGGGCGCAGTGTTGCTTCCATCGTTCGCTCACACGTTCCGGAACATCGTGTGTCACAAATGATGGATCACTTCACTCAGTACGTTGGCTCATCGCCATACGCATCACCGGCGGTATTGTGCAGCATCGCTCACATGCAAACCGAAGAAGGCATTTGGTATCCGATCGGCGGCACGCGAGCGGTCCCCAAAGCCTTGTCAAAACTTGCCGGTGAACTCGGCGTCGACATCCGAACCGGAACGGACATCCTTCGGATCGAAACCGGTGGTGGGTCCGTCAGCGGAGTGACCACCGCGGGTGGCGAAACGATTGCCTGCGATGCCGTGGTGAGTAACTGCGACGCGGTTCGAACCTACCGCGAATTACTCAGCGGTACACCGGAGTCGACCAAATTTGAAAAGTCCAATCGCTACGAAGCCGCCTGCAGCGGCGTGGTTCTGTATCTGGGACTGAACCGGCGATACGAACAGTTGCTACATCACAACTTCGTGTTCTCCAAAGATCCCGAAGAAGAGTTCGACTACATCTACAAAAAGGGTCAGCCGGCTCCCGACCCAACGGCCTACGTTTGTGCTCCCGCGATTAGCGAACCCGAAGTGGCACCGGACGGTTGTGAATCGCTGTACATCCTGGTTCACACACCGTATCTTCGCCCCGGTCATGATTGGAAAGCGATGCTACCGGGTTACCGTGACGTGATCTTGGACAAATTGGAACGGACTGCCGGAATGGAAAGCATTCGTGATGCGATCGTCACGGAAGATTCGCTGACCCCCGAAGGCATCCACAACCGTTACCGAGTCCTCAACGGCGCGATCTATGGTTTGGCCAGCCATGGAAAGTTCACCGGCGCATTCAAACCAGGCAACCGCCGCAAGGATCTGCATGGTCTGTACTTGGCCGGCGGCGCTGCCCACCCCGGACCTGGCATGCCTATGGTTCTGATGAGTGGCTGGATCGCGGCGGATTCTTTGGACCAAGACGTCACCAACGGAAAATTCGCGTGACGGCAGACTCCGACGTCATTGCGAAACCAGCGGATTGGTTTCAGAACGGATTCCATCGATTCCTACACTCTTACCTCCGTCGCAACTTTCATGCGATCGCGTTCGCTCGCGAAACGGAACTGCAGACGCAGTTTCAATCGTTGGCCGCAGCGAATCCGGATGACGCGCAAGCCTCACCGATGGCGGACGGCAGCGTTCCGCTGATTGTTTACAGCAATCATGCCTCATGGTGGGATCCGCTGCTGGCGCACTTCATCAACGAACGATTGCTGTCGCCACGACAGTTCTACGCACCGATCGATGCGGAAGCTTTGCAGCAATACAAGGTGTTCGAAAAGCTCGGATTCTTCGGTGTGCAATCGGATTCGAATCGGGGCGCAGCCCAATTCCTAAAGACCACGGCGGCATTGTTCGGGCGTGAGCACAGCGCATTGTGGGTCACACCGGAAGGTCGTTTCGCGGACGTTCGTGATCACGAGGCGGAGTTGATGCCTGGCCTATCACATGTGTGCTCGAAACTTGACCGAGGCTGGGTCGTGCCTCTGGCGATGGAGTACGTATTCTGGGACGAGCGATTGCCGCTTGTCTTGTTTCGATTCGGCGATGCGATCGCAATCCCCACCGCGAGCGACTGGGACAAACAACAATGGTCAGAAGAACTCACCGAGCGTCTTCGGTTCAGTCAGTCGCGACTGGCAAAACTTTGCATTGATCGATCCAGTGAACCATTTGAAAATTTGCTTCGCGGTAAACGCGGCGCCTCCGGAATGTATGACACCGCGAGACGCTTGAAGTCTTGGATGACGGGTCGATCATTCCAAGCCGGCCATGGAGATCAATTCCAATGATCGCTTGGCTTCAATGGTTCATCATCGCCGTCCTTCCGTTTGTTTCGCTGGCTTTGGTAGCTTTGGCAGCGGGCATGTTCGTTTCCAACCTGTCGCTGTTCATGGATGGCGAGTCTGCTGAAGCGATCAAGGCCACCGAACCGAACGATGACAGTCCATCTCGGGTGTCGGTGCTGATCCCAGCGAGAAACGAAGAAGGCTCGATCCGTGCTTGCGTCGAATCCATTTTGCGGTCCGTGCAAGTTACCCTCGAAGTCATCGTGCTAGACGATGGTTCAACCGATCAAACAGGCTCGATCGTCCGCGAACTGATGCAGCAAGATCAACGGGTCAAGTTGATTGAGGGCATCGACTTGCCGAAAGGGTGGAACGGAAAGCAACACGCTTGCTACCGATTGGCTCAGCATGCCGAATTCAAACACCTTTTGTTTTTGGATGCCGACGTGCGACTGGAACCAACCGCTATCATCGGTCTTTGCCGACGACGAAGGGTTCAACACGAAGGCGGCGACATCGGCTTGCTCAGTGCATTCCCTCGGCAAGTGACCGGCACGCTGGCGGAGAAACTGCTGATCCCGATGATGCATTTCATCTTGCTTTCTTACTTGCCGTTCGCTCGCATGCGAGGCAGCCACCATCCTGCGTATGCATCCGGATGTGGGCAGTTGTTCTTTACAACGCAGGACGCCTATCAAGCGGCGGGAACCCACGCCGCGATTCGATCCAGCCGTCACGATGGGCTGAAGTTGCCCAAAGCATTTCGCGAAAATGGAATGTTGACGGACTGCGTGGATGGATCGCAATGGGCGAGTTGCCGGATGTACACAACAACAGGCGAGGTCGTGCAGGGACTGCTTAAGAATGCTCACGAAGGCATCGCGAATGCTCGGTTGCTGATTCCATTCACGATTCTGTTGGGCGGAGCAAATCTGTTGCCCTGGATCACACTTGCGTTTGCTTTTTCAAAGCGCTCAAGTTTGGTCGCAGAAGGCTTGCCGGTCTCGACGTCTGTGGTGATTGGGATCCTGGTCAGCACCATCGCGATCTTAGTCAGCTACGTGCCTCGATTGACCGCCGCGATCCGTTTGCGTCAAAGCATCGTGGGTTCGATCCTGCATCCGATCGCCATCCTCGGCTTCCTACTGATCCAGTGGTGGGCGTACGCAAACCACCTTCGAGGCCGCCAAGTCACCTGGCGCGGCCGCCTGGGCTGATGCACGCTGCTTCACAGCGAAGCCTGGCGTCTCATGCAGGAGTCAAGGCACTCCGTTGTTTTGAAGCGAGGTCGCGAAATTTGTTTAGGCTGCTCACTGGTCTGCTACCCATTTCAGTATGACCTTGGTAGTTCGCCTCGTTCCCGTCGAGCGTGCCAACTCCGAGGAATTCCTTCTGGAGCGTTGTTGGTGGGCGGCCGTCGTCTCGCAAGGTTGGGGAGATCGTCAGGGAAACGCGTCAATTGCTCCAGCAATTCTTCGTCGTGATCGCTAGCAAGCTGCACGATGCGAATCCATTGATGACGCCACTTTCTCATTACCGGAGAATCAAGGTCGAGCTGCAGGATCAGTTTCCACGTTTCTGGATCAGTGCCAGTGATGGCTCCGTCGAGATGCGACACGACAGTTCGGTTAGTTAGGTACTCCAACGGATCATCAACTGGGTGTCCTGACTTAACCAAATTGCAGCGATGGCAGGAGTAGACAAGATTCAGATAGTCGAGCGTGCGGCTGGTGGACACCGACTGAGGTGAGAAATGATCAAGGTCAAACTCGCCGATAGTCGTTCCCCAAGTCTCTCGTTTCAAGCAATAGACACATCGGAAACAGAAGTCATCGCGAAGCCAAGGCCGATAGGATTCGTATCGTCTATAACCGCCTGGATGGTGGCGGCGATGGGTGCGAGGATCGGGGTAATCGAAAATCAATTCCCTGGCTCTTCGTCCCGAACCGACAGTAGCTTTGCGTGCAAGGCTTTCATTCCTTCCATCGGCTGGCTTTTCTCTGAATCGACCACCATCCGCATCGCCTCCGTCAGCCGCGCCAATTCAATTTGCTCTTGAACCGTGATCGTCTCCTGAATTTGACGGTCAATCAGATCCATACGACGAGCGTTCATCGCAGAAGTCCACTGCGTCGCATTCGTCGATGATTGTTTACCCTCGATCTTGGCGATCGCCTTAGCAACCAACGAAGGAAAATCATCCAATGCCATCCCGGAGTCCAGCAGCGTTTCAACCACGGCTTGTAGCGTCGCAGCTTGGTACTCGTCCTGGGAGGCACTTGGTGGGAGCCCAGTGATCACATCGAGGAGGTTGAGTTCAATGTGCTTTAGAAACTGCCGTGACCAAAAATCCTGGTCATCCGAGATGAGATCTTTGTTCGGATGTGGCGTTTGGCTAGGCGGCTTTTCGGTCGGCATAGACAGTCTGTTCCCTGGCAATCGCCAACATGAGTGACTGCATGGCAATCGGGGCAGCCTGTTGGTAGTGCGAGAGCGTCACGCAATTGGTGGAATCACTCTTCGCCGCAATCTGCTTTGCCTGTTCCGTCACCTCGTCAGCGAAAATCGTTTTCCACTGGGCGAGAGCTTTCGCAGCTTGAGTTTCGATCGAAACCTTCATTTGCAACCTCCTGTTTGCACGATGCCGGTCTCTCCGATTATTGCGATTTGCATGACACGTCACAAGCTCAGAACTTTGAGCGTGCGGAGGCTGGTTCGCTCTGCTTGGGATCACAGAGGTAGGCGAATCGCCGCAGGGCCGTTTCCCTGCGTCTTTTTTTCCGGTTGGCTCTTGTGGGCAAATGTGCTCCGATTGGGCGTTTGACTCGTTTTCAAGTGCAAGGATTTCTTCGTTGTTTGGGCCTCATTCACGTCTTTGGTTGCTGGCCGCTGCGTGCTGCCTTCCCGTTGGGGTCGGCTGCAGCGACGGCACGATGGAGTTTGAATCCAATCGCGTTCATGCGATGGCACTCGAACGCTCTCGCGATGTCCCCACCGAAGCGGCTCTCGCCGATGTGGAATTGGTCATCGCCGAGCTGTTCGGAACGCCGGAAGAGCCCGCTTGGCCGGCAGATCATCTCACCGGCGAACTTCGCGAACTGGTGTCGCTGGAACGATTGCAACAAGCCTCCGGGTCCGTCGAAAGCGACGCAGAGAACGTGCACCGTGGGCTGTACACCGAACACTGCGTCATTTGTCATGGGGTTTCGGGCAGCGGAACCGGTCCTGCATCGATGTACCAGTGGCCTTACCCACGCGATTTTCGAGCTGGTGTGTTCAAGTGGAAATCGAGCGAGCGAGATGCCAAACCGACTCGTGATGACCTGAGACGACTGCTGCTAAACGGGATCCCCGGATCGCCCATGCCTTCGTTTGCGACCGTCACGCCCGACGACCGCGAAGCGTTGATCGACTATTTGATCTACCTCTCCATTCGTGGTGAAGTCGAACGTCAGCTTTTGGCTGCCGCGATCGATGACCTTGGATACGAAGAAACGCCGCCGAGCGATGACTTGCGGTTGCGAGTAGCAACCACCGAAGAAAGCGATCCGGGGAAAGATGAGGATGGGAATATCATTTTCACGGACCTGAACCAGTCCAGCCGTGACGAACCGAAGTCGGATGAATCGGATACCGTCGATGCTCAAGTCGTTTCGACCGAAGGGGAACTCGTCGCGATTTCTGTTTTGCAAGACGTTGTGAGCGAGTGGAACGAGACAACAGTGGCTCCCGTGCCCGCGGAACCGATTCCCAACGCCGCCGACGAACTGCACGCCTCGATCGCCCGGGGTTCGATGCTGTTCGGCGGCCAGATCGCGAATTGTGCTGGGTGCCACGGACCGGGAGGGCAGGGTGGCATGCCGCTGAACGACCTGGATGATTGGACCAAAGAATTCACGACGCGGATCGGTATCACGCCGACCGATGCTGATGCGGTCAAACCCTTCCAAAAGGCGGGTGCGTTACCACCGCGAATCATCCAGCCCCGGCGATTGGCCGGCGGGGTGCTGCGTGGCGGCGATGATCCCGAGACGATTTTCCGCCGAATTCAGCATGGAATCGCGGGAACACCGATGCCGGGCATCGATTTGAGCAAGTCGGCGGCGGGCACAACCGGTTTGACCCCTGGAGACGTTTGGGACTTGGTTCATTACGTTCAGTCCTTGGTCCAGCCCACGCCCAAACCGTCCGTGCGTGTGGCGGAGGACAAAAATCCCCCTGCCGCCGCAGAAACAGGTGTTTCCTCATGAGTCGCGACAATTATCGAACCATCGGTGCGATTGTGGGTTTGGCCTTGGGCATTGGCGTCATGTTCTTGTTCGGGATGTCGGGAATTGTCGCCGGAGCCGCATTTGGTGCTGGCGGATGCGTGATCGGTGGGATCGCGGGAGAACAGATTTTTGACCGACGAGGACAGCGATGAGCGAAGTTGCTGATTCCGAAAACAGAACATCGCCGCAGATGCCCGAGACGCCGGCCAATTCGCATGGCGAAGAGAAATCAAACGAGCCAACCTCTCAATTGGTCCCAAAATGGCCATTCCGGCTGACCCGCGTGATGGTTTGTCTGACCTGGCCACTGATTTGGGTCGGCGGCTTGGTAACGACCTACGACGCTGGGATGTCGGTGCCGGATTGGCCGGGGACATATGGGTACAACCTGCTTCTGTATCCAATTTCGACCTGGTTGTTTGGACCGTTTGATTTGTTCATCGAGCACGGTCATCGCTTGCTGGCCGCGTTGGTGGGATTCATCGCGATCGGATTGGTGATCGCCTCTCTGAAAACCGAAAAACGCCGCTGGGCAATTGGACTGTCCGTGATGGTTCTGGCGGCCGTGATCGGGCAGGGCGTTCTGGGAGGTTTGCGGGTGACGCTGAGTGCCCGGACGCTGGCGATGATCCACGGATGCGTCGGCCCCGCGTTTTTTGTCTTGTGCGTGATTGCCGCCTGCGTCACCGGACGAAAATGGTTGGCCGCTTCAGTGCGACAATCCGCCGAGGGAACTTCCGAGCGAACGCCGACCGCATTCTGGCCGATCTCGCTGCTGGTTTTGGCCTACATGCAGTTGGTTTTGGGGGCGATGATGCGTCACGCCTTGCCCGGATTCAGCCCGGTCGGATTCGCTCATATCGTCAAGACTCACATCACGATCGCCTTCGTGTTGTGGCTGACAACCGGATTGGCGTACTGGCGAATGCGACGCTGCGGCGATTTGACGCTGTCGCGACCGGCGGGTGCCTTGATATGCTTTGTGGCCATTCAAATCGGCTTGGGGTTCGCGACCTGGATCGTCAACTACGGCTACCCACGGATGCTGGCTTCGTTTTCAGCTTCTGACTCGTATCTCCTGCACAGCAAGAACGTGTTGGATGCGTGGATTGTGACGGGGCACGTCGCGACGGGGTCGTTGATTTTGGCGGTTTCATCGCTCCTGCTGGTCCGGTTGCTACGCCGCCGCCGCGTTTTATCCTTTTCTGTCTCATCCTGAATCCGGAACGATCATGGCATCTGATTGCCGCGAAACGCTCGAGATTGTCGCCGGGAGCGGTCTGTCCCTCGATGACCGATCTCTCCAGAACTTGGGCTCGCTTCCTCGCAGTGTTGCTGCGAATGGACCGGTTTCTGCGAGTGGATCGACCGCCGTGCTGGAACCCAAGCCGCGGATGAAAACTGTTTCCCGCCCGCGTCCCTCGACCGATCGAGCCAGCACGTTGAATGATGAAATTCCCGTGCAAGAAACCAACGCGAACGCCGAAACCTTGAACGCTGACTCGCAAGCGAAAACGGGTGTCGCCGCGAGTGCCAATCGCAGTGTCTTCGCCGACGTCATTGAGCTGACCAAACCTCGCATCGTCACGATGATTCTGGTCACGACCGTGGCATCGGCTCTGATCGCCGGCAGCGCGACGCTGACGTTGATCGATTGGTTTTGGTTGATGATCGGAACCGCTTTGATCGCGGGCAGTGCGGGCGCAGCCAACCAAGTTTGGGAATGCCGAATCGACCGCAACATGCCGCGGACCGCGAATCGGCCCGTCCCCGGTGGCCGGATGAGCTACGCCGTCGCGGTTGCTTTGACCGCCGCCAGCGGAATCGCTGGAGCAGCCATTCTGTGGCTGGGCAATGGAATGATTCCCGCGTGCGTTGGCATCGCGACTTGGTTGATTTACGTGCTGGTTTACACCCCGATGAAAACCCGCACCGCTTGGAACACAACCGTCGGCGCGATCGCCGGAGCTCTTCCTGTGTTCATCGGTTACACCGCCGCCGGTGGCACCCTGACGGAATTGCCCGGTTGGATGTTGTTTGGCGTGCTGGCGTGTTGGCAGTACCCCCACTTCATGGCCATCGCCTGGTTGTACCGAACACAATACGCCAAGGCCGG
>NZ_DDGH01000006.1:164713-165197 GCF_002337565.1 Rhodopirellula sp. UBA1907
CCAAGGCCGGTTTCTGCATGACAACGACCGTTGAACCCACCGGGCGACACGCGGCTTGGCAAAGCATCCTGGGCAGCGTCGCTCTGGCAACTTGTGGCGTGGTCCTGGCTTGGTTCCCCGATGGCCAATGGGTCGCATCTGTCGCCAGCGTTGTGGCGACGGTTCTAATCCTGGCCGCTTCATGGCCTCTCCTGCGAGCCTCCCTGAATTTCCGTGCGACCCCCAACGACAAAACCGCTCGCACGATGCTGCGTTGGTCATTGGTTGTTCTGCCCGCCGTTCTCTTGGTGATGACTCTCCGAGCTTCACTGTAAAAAATCATTCATGACAACGACCTCGACTGCTACCAGTCCCATCGACGCGCCGCACGAGTCCGCGTCATCGTTGGGCGATGTCCTTTGTGATATTCGCGACTTGCATCACCGCTATGGCGAGAACGTCGCCGTCGACGGGATCGATCTGTTGGTCCGGGCGGGTGAGATCG
>NZ_DDGH01000074.1:0-27565 GCF_002337565.1 Rhodopirellula sp. UBA1907
GGTGCGCGAAAGCAGCATAAATAGCTGCATCAACAAACTACGCAATCTCTGTACGCTGGAGTGGCAGAGCGTTCTGCCTTTGCGGAACGATCGTTCGTCAAGCGGTCGTCCCTCGCGGTCCTTCGTCTGACGTTTGCGACCGCGATTTGGTCCAGCTTATTTCAGGGCATCGCTTTGAAGAACATCGCGAAGACCTTCGCGATAGGTTGGGAATTGCATCTGCGGAAGCAAGTCGCGGCGAACGCGACGGTTCCAAATTCGTTTGTCCGTTTCACTACGGAAACGAACTCCCGATTCCGCCTTGGGGTCCACGAATGTCGGTTCCGCCGATCGGGTCGCACGTGCGATCTCTTGGTAGAACTCTCGCCGCAGGACTGGTTCGTCATCTGCCACCACGTAAAGCGGTGAGCGTGCTCGCGATGCAAACCGTTGGTTGTCGAAACTGTTCATCACCGCGGTCGCCGCATCGTCGACGTGGATCAAATTCAGATGTCCATGAGGCGGCGATGCGATGGGACGCTCGGCGATCACGTCGGCGGCACGGGGGACTCGTCCGGGGCCGTAGATGCCTGCCAAACGAAGTGTTGTGGTGGGACGGCCGACTCGGAGTGAACGCAACTTGGCTTCCGCTGCCAAGTGAGCTTTGCCGCCTTCGCGTGATGGATGCGTGGGCGACGTTTCATCGACCCAAACGCCGCCGGTTTGGTGGTAGACGCCGGTCGTGCTGATGTAACACACGTCGGCGGATTGGTGTTCTGGACGACCATTGTCCAAGTGCCGAACCAGACGCGCTAGGCCATCGACTTGCGATGCGAATCGGTCCACGCGGCTGTTGCGATCGTACGCGACAGCGATCAAGACGTGAGTCGTTGTCGGCAGGCGTTTGAGGGTGCGTGAGTCGTTCCAGTCGAACGCGATGGGGTGAAAACCTTCGGCGGCCAATGTTTCGAAACGACTGCGAGTGGTCGCGTGGACTTGCCATCCCGATTGCTGGGCCAACCGGCCGGCTCGCAGACCCAGGTAACCGCAACCGACGATGAGCAACGAATTTGACATGGGGTGGGTGTAACGTGCGGAAAGTGGATGGAAACGCGTGGGCTCACCAAACTGTCGCGATTGGCGGCGGATTCGCGAGAAAACTGCAACTAAAATGCATTGACAGCGAACGATTGGTTTCGTGCCGACATCCAAGGGCTCGTTCGCGGACCAAGGGCTCGTTCGCGGACATTGTTCGCCAATGAGCGGCCGACCCGCTGGATTCCGCCCGAAGTGTTGATTCGCGACGATAGGGTGGTTTGGTCCGATTGCACGCGTTGCAGCGGCACTTTATCGCCTGAACAAGATTGTCGCGACCGCCGAGACCTTGAACCAAGAGCTGGTTGGTGGGGTACAATGGGGACCGTCCGTCTTTCCTCCTGATGAATCACGCGATGCCATTTCACGACACGCTCGGACTGAGGCTGGTTGCCAGTTGTTTTCTGTTCGCTCTGGCGATGCCCCAACCGGTGAGTCCCGCGCAGGTTGTTAGCGGAGTTCCCTCGGCAATTGGCGGTGCGCCTCCGTTGCCACCGGGCGCGACCTTGGTGCCTCCGCGACAAAGTTACGGGGCTTCTCCCGACATCACGTCGCAAAGGTTGATCCCACCGGGATCGGTCAACCAGAACGATTTTGCGCAAGAGTCCGCCTCGGACGCTTTTGACAGCCGAACAGGCGGCACCTTCATCGAGCCGCCAACTGAATTGCGGCGATTGATTTCGGATGGTGGTGTGCCAACTTCCTTGGATCAATTGCGTTCGCTGCAGAGGCAACAACAAAACGTCGCCGCGGCCGCGGAAGCATGCACGGTTAGCGTCCAGATTGGACCGGCTCAAGGTTGCGGCGTGATCATCACTCCAACCGGCTACGTCTTGACCGCCGCTCACGTCGCGATGCGTCCGGGCAAGTCCGCCATGCTGACGCTCAATGACGGCCGGACGGTGTCCGCGAAAACGTTGGGGATGAATCGCAGTGTTGATGCGGGGCTGATGAAAATTGACCCGGGACAAAACTCCCGCGACTCGGCGGGACGAGAGATCGGATGGCCACATGCTTCGCTTGGGACCAGTGAAAATCTGAAATCGGGAATGTGGTGCATCGCGACGGGACATCCTGGTGGCTACGAGGCTGAACGAGGCATGGTGACTCGGGTTGGTCGAATTTTGGCTGTGTACCCAGATCGAATCGTCACGGATTGTGCTTTGATCGGTGGTGATTCCGGTGGACCGTTGTTTGATCTATCCGGCAAGCTGATCGCCGTCCACAGCCGGATTGGAAATGACGTCGCCGACAACTTGCATGTCCCCGTCGATCACTACAATGAACACTGGGACAGAATGCAGGGCGGCAACGCTTGGGGATATCTGCCGGGATTCCGCCCGGTGTTGGGAATCCGCGGCAACAGCGAAGGTGGGATCGCCAACGTTGTTCGAGTCGGTCCGGGTTCACCGGCTGATCAAGGCGGCATTCGAGCGGGTGACCAAGTCATCACGTTTGGCGAAGTGGATATCACCGATTTTGAATCATTGAAGGCCGCGGTTTCGGACACGATGCCCGGTGAACGAGTGAAGATTTGGCTGCGACGTGACGGCCAACCTGTGAAAGTGATTGTGGAGATTGGCCGTGGCGATTGATTTGCAAATGACATCCTTGAAGCGATCACTGCACCGCACGTTCGCCTTGATGGCAACCGTTGCGTTGGTGAACGTGTCGCTCGCCGGTGTGGTCGTCGCGCAAGAAGAAACGTCAGTCCCGGCTTGGTTGCAAGAACGCTTGGTCGAGCGTGTCATGCATCGCCGCGACAACGGCGAGATGATGCAACTGGTTCGTCCAATCGCCGAGAGTGTCAGCGATGGAGTGGTCGGCGTGATCTGCGGCGGACGTCCAGTTTCACTGGGCACGGTAGTTGCTCGATCGAGTCTGCATGTGGGTGCATCCGTTCCGACGACGGATGCGTACGTGATCACCAAGCGAAGCGAATTGTCCAACGATCCCATCCGAGTCCGTCTGCGCGATGGGCGGATGTTTCCGGCGCGAGTTGCCGCGGTCCGCCGACGCAGCGATTTGGCTTTGTTGGTGATCGAACGCGACAGCACCGGCACCCTGCCAATGCTTCGGCCGGTGACTCTGACATCCAAGGTTCCTACCGTGGGAAGCTTTTTGATCAGCCCGGATCGGACCAATCGTGTCATTGGTTTGGGTGTGATGGGGGCAGGACCACGCCGGGTTGCTTACCGAGGAATGCTTGGCGTGCAACTGAATTCGAGAGCGTCGACCGCGGGAGCCCAAGTCGAACAAATTCTGCCCAACAGCAGTGCTTCCGAAGCCGGGTTGGAATCGGGAGATCGGATCATCGCGATCAACGGGCAGATGCAAAACAACCGAGATTCGGTGATGTCGACGCTGCGGATGGTTTTCCCCGGCGAGATCGTTCAGCTCACGATCGTTCGCGATGGTGACACGAAAGAGGTCTCGGCAAAGATGCGTGAAGCGGCGATCGTGCAAGAATCTGAAAACGATGCTCGCGTCAACGGTGCTCGAAACATTCGGCTGTCCGGATTCGAAGAAGCGTTGCAGCACGATACGGTTCTCAACCCCGACCAATGCGGCGGGCCTTTGCTCAACAGCGACGGGCAAGTCATCGGGGTCAACATCGCTCGTGCCGGACGAGTGGTTAGTTACGCGTTGCCGTCGTCGTTAGTGACGGTGGAAGTTTCCAGCATGATCGCGGAAGCGGGTGGGAAGTGATCGTTGGTTGACGAGGCATCCTCCGGCGGCGATTTCCGACCTTTCGCAGTTCAGTGCGTCAGTTGCCAGTCTCGATTGAAGGTCAGCAATCCGAGCTTGATTGGCACGATTGTGAATTGCCCTAAGTGCAATTCCTTTGTGCAAATCGATCCGCCGCAACACGCCACCAACGTGGCTCAACCCAGTCCGCCTTCACCTCCTCGCGTCACGCTTGGTGATGAATCCATCGGCAGTGAGGCGATGACGGAAGCGGGCATGTCGGTCGGCGACTTACCAACCGAATCGTCTGATGCCGCTGGTGATTCCGGTCCGCTGATCGCTCCGCCGTTGGCAAGCGAAACATCGTTTGAGTCTGATGAAGGCGCTTTGCCGGAGACGACCAGCGATTCGGAAATGGATTCGATGGCATCGCCCGGCGGTGTCGATCCAAACGAGTTGTACCAAGCTCGTCGAAGCGGGACGTCAAAATCAGTCGCGATGTGGATCGTTGGTTCGCTGCTCAGCGTCTCGGTCATGGCAGGTTTGTTCATTTGGTTTCGCCAGCCCGATCAAACCGCGGGTCTGCCGACGACAGGGCCGGGGCTTGTGTCGAATACGTCCGACGAACCCATTGAAGATGTGTTCGCCAATGATTCGGCCGATTCCGAAGCGGACATTGAATCGAACGGGAACGATCCGGCGATCAGTCCAAACGTCGACGTCATTGATGCTGGTGCATCGGTGGAAAACGCACCGGACGCGGTTGGAACGTCAGCGGACACCGCCGGCGGCGACCCGATGTCCGACGGCAATACGGACTCGGGTGCTTTGGATGCGGGCGGTTCGGACGTGCCGGGAGTTCCCAACGACTTGATGCCTCGAAGCCCACTCGATGGTCCGCCCGCTGTTCTCGGACGTGATCAACCAAATGCCGGCCCTGTCACAAAACCGCCGTCAACGGAATCGGAACCAGACCCGGTGATGGAGTTGCCGCCTGAATTCGCTCAGTTCCAAATCTTGTTGGAGATGCCCGGGCAAGCTCCCGATGCTCCGCCGATGTCAGAAGCTCCGGTGTTGGAAGACGTCGTTCTGGACATCGCCGCAGACGAGTTTGTCGATCCAATGTTGATCGCGACGCCGCCGGAGGAAGTCAACATCGAGACGGCGCTGAAGATGCGTTTGGCGGTCAGCACCAAGGGGTACCCTTTGTCGGATCTGATTTTGTTTCTTGGCGAAGCAACCTTGATTCCGATTCAATTGGATTGGGTATCGATGGATCTGGCGGATGTGGATTTGAGGCAGCCCGTCGCCACCGACTCCAAAGGAATGACCACGATCGGCCAGTTGCTCGGCCGCGCCGCTCGGTCGGCTGGATTGGAGATCGAAACCGAAGAGGATCGGCTGACGTTGACGTTGCCGATGGAAATGCTTCAGGCGAAAACGAAATCGCTGATAGAGCTGGAAGACTTTGGTAACGAACGTGGGTCCGCGGAAAAGCTTCTCGATCAACTGAACGCGGTGGTAGAACTCGAGCCCAGAGACGCATTGCATCTGCGTTGTTTGACGACGGAATCTTTGCGGCGGTTGCGACAGCACGAGCCTCTGCTCAGCGACGATGTGATGTCGCGATGGTCGGCCGCTTACACGCACCAGCCCACTGAAAAGCTTGTCGATGATGGTCTGCCTCCCGCGTGGCCAGTTCTCAGCGAAGGCAAGTCAGGGTCGCAACTCGACACCGCGATCGCGATGGCGGGTTTGTTGAGACGAACGTCTCGAATCAACGATGCGACTTGCGTGGTTAACTGGAACGATGCTCAGCGCCGTCGTTTGTCGCCTGGGCAATTGGTGATGGCTTATGCCGGTGAAGCCGGGAACGAAGTCACGGCGGGCGAGATGTTGGAGCGAGTCCTGGACCCGATGGGGCTGCAGGTGCGAGAAGTGGATTCATCGCATTGGTGGGTCGGAACATCGGCGACCTATGACCGTCTGCCGGTCGTTGTCCGAAGTGAGCCCCTGGGGCCACGCCGCGATGATGTGCTGCACCGAATTCGCGAATCAGCTCGATTGGTAGGCGCCAGTTTGGCGATTGAACACGATCCAGTCTCAGATGGCTTCTTGGCCGTGATGCCAAGGTTTCTCTACCGTCAATTGCCAAAGATCATCGGTCCCGAACTCTGATTCGGCGATTGATCAATTGTCTGTATCAGGATGAGACAAGACCAATTCGCTCGGCAGCGTTGGTTGCTGCGGACTGCCAAGCGTTCCGGGAAATGAGACCGGGGAGATAAGAAAGGGGCGGTTGTTGGCAACCGCGCCATTCATTTCGTTTGAATTTTCAGAAACCAACCGTGGCAGAAGGTTGGTGGTCGTTTGCCAAAAGATGTGTTTGGCGGTTTAGGTAAGACGCGTCGAGCGTATGGAACCGAGAATGGTTTCGCTCGACTCCGTCGAATTACTTGGCGGCCAGAGTGCGAAGTTCTTCGAGTTCAACTGTCAAACGGTGACGCAAAGGGCTCTCGTCACGCAGTTCACGCTCGAGCAATTCTTCTGCTTGGTCGAAAGTTTCTTCCGTGCATTTCTTGGGTTCGGCGACAAGTTCACGGAACATGCGTTCGATGGTGGCTTCAGTTAACACGGCGGGGACCTTCAACGGGGATGCGGGGTGATTAATGGTCTGTCCATCTTAAGATGGCGCAGAGTGATCGCAAGTGCAAACAAACAGTCGACTTTCAACTTGGATCGGAATGTGCCCTATCCCCCACCAATGAGGAGATCGAAGCATCCAGTCCCGACGACAGATGAACTTTCTGTCGATAGAATGGTGTCGGTTGTCTCCTTTCGCTTCCTCGCAATTGCGGTCCCGATGAATTCTGACACGCCTTCTGAGCCTCCCTTTGACGGTCCACCCAACGACGACAATGGGTCCGGTGACACTCCACCCGGCGATGGTCAGCTCGGCGGTGGCCAATGGGGTGACGGCGTGCCGGAGGGCGGACAACCCGCCGACGGCCAGCCCGGAACTCCGACGCCGGGCAGCAATCCCGCCGCCGAAAATCCAGCCGTTCGAGCCCGGGTTCCTGATCATGTTGCCGGTGGTTGTTTCAGCACGGGCGCGATCGTGATGACTGGCCCCAGCGAATTCATCGTTGACTTTTTGCAGACCGTCGGTCGTCCCCACCGGGTCGCCGTCCGCGTGGTCATCCCGCACGCCGTGATGCCTCAGTTCGTCGACGCGTTGCAAAAGAATCTGGAGTTGTACAAAGGTCGCTTTGGCGATCCGGTGATGCCAACGCCGACACCCAATCCGAACGCGGAACAACGTCGACCGACTCCGCAAGAAATCTATGACGACTTGAAGCTACCTGATGAAGTGCTCAGTGGTACCTATGCCAACGGGGTCATGATCGGCCACGGTGCGACCGAGTTCGGCCTGGACTTCTTGACCAGCTTTTTCCCTCAGTCCGCCGTCAGTGCTCGGGTGTTCTTGGCGGCTGGCCAAGTCCCACGTTTGCTTGATTCACTTCGCGGTGCAACAAAGCAGTTGGAAGACCGCCGCAAAGGCAACGAAGGCAATCCGTGACTTGGGTGTCGCTAGTTGTACGTTGGGCTTCCAAGCCCGATGAAGCGGTTGGTTGACCAGGCTGTTGATTCAATACGGTTCGCAGATGGAGCGATCAGCCGAGGGGCGATCGTCCTCGGTTACCGAGACGAACCGAATGCGATCGCGTTCTGGCTGAGTCAAGCAACCGGTTGTAACTCGACGGGCTTGGAATCCCATCGTACTGGCGATGCTCAGTGAGCCTTTTCATTCACGCTCGAACAGCAACGTTGTTTCGGCGATGACTTCTGCTGATCCGGTGAGCTTTGGGATCACGGCTCCGGATTCGTCGATCCGGTAGCTCGCTTCGAAGCAACTACCGGTGATCGATTCTTGTCGAAACGTTTCGCCGACTTTGAGCTTACCGGCTGCTGCCAAACAAGCGACTTTGGCACTGGTTCCGGTGCCACAAGGCGAGCGGTCATAGGCGTTGCCGGGGCACAACACAAAGTTCTTCGCGTCAGCCTTCTTGGATGGACCGACCAGTTCGACATGGTCAATCTCGTCGCCGTCTTGACCGGTGATCCCTTGATCAATCAACGCTGCTTTGATGCTCAGCGTCGTCGCCATCAGCTGACTGACGTTGCCCAGTTCCAACTCCAATCCATGGTCGTCCACCAAGTAAAACCAATTGCCTCCGTAGGCGATGTCGCCGGTGACGTATGTGTTGGCAAGACTGGGTGAACCGGGAACCTCGACGCGAACCGCGGATCGATAGCGTTCGCTCGCCACGTTTTCGAACGAAACCGTTTTGCCGTCCGTGTGCAATTCGACTTCGATGATTCCCACGGGAGTCTCCAAGCGATGGATCCCCGGCGGCAATCCTCCTTGCCACGCCAGTGTCGCAATGGCACCGATTGTCGCATGCCCGCACATCTGCAACACGCCCACGTTGTTGAAGAACACGACCCCCGCAAAACAGCTCGGGTCAACGGGTTTGCACATCCAAGCCCCCACGATGATGTCGTTGCCCCTAGGCTCGTTGACGATCGGGGCACCCAAGGCCTGAAAATTTTCGCGGAGGTACAGACGGCGTTCTGCCATCGTCTGCCCAACCAGCGTTTCTTCCATTCCGATCACCATGCGCGTCGGTTCCCCACCGGTGTGAGAATCCAACACCCGTACGCGTGCAGGCAGCATCTTCATTCCCGAATCAATGAGAGTAGGAGCAGGATCTCGCCATTGTCGGACGAATCATTCAAAGCGACGCATCGCCTCGTTCTGCTTGACTAAAGTGGACGCAAACCCGCGAAATCAATGGACTTGGAAGGCTCGTTCGTAGTGGGGGCCGAACAGAGCTCGATTTGCGGGGACGCAGCCCACTGAATCACGGTTCCACAGAACATATAGACATGAAATTGCAGTTTCACAATTGGATGCCTGGAAATTTTGCCGGACGACTGTCCGCGAGCGTTGCGTTTCGATTCGCGGCGTTGCTGCTCGGGTTGGCTGCCGTTTCGGTCGCTGCTTCCGCGAACGCACAAGATTCTTCGTCGCCGCGACCACGCGTTATTCAGCAGACGTTGACGCCTCACTGGACCAATGACGATTCGTTTTGGTTCCGTCGTCAGATCGCGGATGGATCGTTCACCGGCATTCGAGTGGATGCCAAAACGGGTGAGATGACGGAGGTCGATTCCGACAACAAAGAAATCACGCGAGACGCTGAACTTCGCGGCGGCCGGGCACCACGATCCGGTCGATCTGCCGAAGCCCATACCGAAATCACGTTCGTCAACCAAACCGATCAAGCGTTGCAATTGTTCTGGGTCGACAGCAGCGGCAAACGAGTCAAGTACGATTCGATCCCTGCGAAAGACACGTTGGTTCGCACGACCTTCGCTGGGCACGTTTGGGAACTGGTCGGTGACAACCAAACTCGATTCGGTTACTTCGTCGCCGACATTGAACCGGCTCGCGTGGAAGTTTCAGAACCCGCCCGCGTGACACAACCTGAACCGGAACGCCGTGGACGCCGCCGTCGCGATTTTCAACGCGGCGACGATTGGTCCGCCGGAGTACCTGCTCCAGCGAACGACAAAGTCTTGGCTCGACTGTCAGAGGGACGGTTGCAATTGCAGATTTCAGAATCGGATGAGTGGAAGACGTTGATCGAAGAATCTCAGTTGGCAGAATCCTTTGGTGATCACGCCGAGGAGTCCGCACAACCGATGAGGTTGCAGTCGCCTCAGTGGTCGCCCGACGGAACCGTGTTGCTGACACGAGCGGTCATTCCCTACGAGACTCAACCGGTTCACTTGGTCGAATCGTCGCCCAAGGCGCCCGGACGAGCGGTCCTGAAATCGCGTCCGTACTTGTTGCCTGGCGATCCGGTCGATGAGACTCGCTTGCTGTCGTTCAACGCGGAAACGGGTGAAGCAGTCGAGCTGGATTTGCCTTGGATGTCCCAGCGTTTTTGGAACCTGCGGCTGGTCGGACCACACCGAGCTTTGCTAGCGGTGACCCAACGCGGCCACCAACGGTTCCGCTTGTTCGATATCGACCTGTTGTCTGGCGAAGTCAAAACCGTCATCGATGAACAATCCGAAACGTTCATTTGGACCACTCATAAAACTGACTTGCCCCAATGGACTTACCTGGATGCCAGCGACGAAGTCATTTGGGTCAGTGAGAAAGACGGCTATCAACATCTGTACTTGGTCGATTTGTCCGGTGACGACGAGATCCGCCCGATCACAAGCGGCGAATTCGTCGTGCGTGGAATTGACAACATCGACGAAGAAAATCGCGTGCTTGATTTGGTCGTCAGTGGTGTGCATGAAGGCCAAGACCCATATTTGAAGCATTACGCTCGGGTGGACTTCAGCGGAGAGAACTTCACCTTGTTGACTGACGGGAACGGGAATCACACCGCCACATTTTCACCCGATCGAAGTCGTTTGGTGGTCACTCATTCGCGGGTTGATTCGTTGCCCGTTCACGAGCTTCGTTCCACTGATGGCAAACTGATTCAAACGCTGGCCAAAGCAACGGTCACGCCCGACGACGCCAAACTGAACTTGCCGCAGGTCTTTTCTGCCAAGGGCCGGGACGGCGAAACCGACATCTGGGGATTGGCGTGTTTCCCCGAAGACTACGATCCCGCCGCTGACAAAAAGTATCCCGTTGTCGAGTACATCTACGCCGGGCCTCACGATTCACACGTTCCCAAATCGTTCCGTTCGGCACCTTGGCACCGTGACTATGTGAACGCTGGTTTCATCGTTGTGCAGATCGACGGCATGGGGACCGCCAACCGATCCAAAGCCTTCCATGATGTGTGTTGGCACAACCTGAAGGACGCTGGTTTTCCTGATCGCATCGCCTGGATGAAGGCTCTCGCGAAAGAGCATCCGGCGATGGATTTGGAACGAGTGGGCATCTTCGGAACGTCGGCTGGTGGCCAAAACACCGGATCCGCGTTGTTGTTCCACGGCGATTTCTATGACGCTGGCGTGGCGGCTTGCGGTTGCCACGACAACCGAATGGACAAAGCCTCTTGGAATGAACAGTGGATGGGCTATCCCGTCGGCGATCACTATTCCGAGTGCAGCAACATCGACAACGCGGCCAACCTGATCGGCGATTTGTTTTTGATTGTTGGCGAGCTCGACACGAACGTGCCTCCGGAATCCACGCTGCGTTTCGCGGACGCATTGATCAAAGCGGGCAAGGATTTTGATTTGCTGGTCATGCCGAACGTGGGGCACAGTGACGGCGGGAAGTACGGCAAGCGACGAACGTTGGACTTCTTCATCGAAAAGCTAGAACCCGGGAAGGAGATCGACAAATCGACCTCTGATTCCAGTGAGCCATCCGAAGAAGTTGCCACCGTGTTGATCGACTCGGAAAAACTGCAACCACAGATCGCTTGGATGGACATCCAAAATCACTATCAAACCGACCTGGAGACACTGAAGCGTCGTTTGCCGATTCGTGTGGCGGACGAACGTCTGTCGCAAACCGCCGCGTTCTTGGCCGCTTGGGAAAGCCAGTTGCAGACGGCGATCGGTGCCGAAGGCGATGCGGGGTTGAGCGACGCGGACGCGGAAGTTGCTCACGAACTCCTTGCGGCTGTCGGTGATGAAAAGAAACAACTGAAAACGCTTGTTGCGTCGTCGGAAGAACTCCGCGAGTTGGCCCCCTTCACCGATCAATTGATCTCGCTGACGGATCTTTCCAATCGAGTGAAGCCGTTGGATGGACAAGCGATGGCGGCTGAGATGGAAGCGCTCAGCAAAACGCTGGATTCATTCCAACAGAAAGAAAAAGATGAAACGGTCGCCGTCAGCCAACCGGTCATGGACGCCGCGGATGACTTGGTTGACGCGTACCAATCTTGGCAAACCTTCTACGAAGGCTATCACCCCGATTTCAATTGGTGGGTGCTCGATTTGGCCAAGGAAACCGGCAGCAAACTTCGGGCATGGAAAGAAGGCCTGACGGTTGACGAATCACTGACGGAGAAACTGTCCAAACGAGTCGTTAGCGATTCCATTGAATTGCCGGCGCCTGCGGAAACGTTCGTGTTCGGCGAAGCGTATCCGCCAATCGAAACATGGTCGCAACGCGAAGCGACTTGGATGCCATCGATCGTTCGGCGTTTCACTCGTCGCAGTCGCGATCGTGAAAAGAAGGCGGCGCAGTTGCCACAATGGAAAGAGGAGTTGGCGGCTTTGAAATTGGATGGCAAACCGTTCGAGGAATGGTCTCTGGACGATCAAGTCGATTGGCATCTTTTGACCGCTGAGGTCGAAACACGCTTGGAACGCAAGCGGATCGAAGAGGTCGGTGAAAAGCTTGCTCCGGCAACATCGTCGGTCGAAAAGGATTTGTCCGGCACGCCGGTTGGCCGGGAACGAATCGAGTTGGAATTGCGTCGTCAGTTCATCGATCATTCGCCTGAGGAACTGATCGAATTGGCCGAGCAGGAATACGCGATTGTGCGATCCGAAATGGTTCGCGTTGCTCAAGACATGGGTTTGGGCGACGACTGGAAAGCCGCGGTGGAACGGATGAAGAATCACCACGTCGCACCGGGCCAACAGCCGGTTTTGATCGGCGAGATGGCTGACCAATCGGTTGAATGGTTGCAAAAACGTGACTGGATCACGGTCCCACCGTTCGCCGATTATTGCTGGCGGATGATCATGATGACTCCCGAGCGACAAAAGGTGAATCCGTTCTTCACAGGGGGCGAAGTGATCAGCGTTTCGTTCCCGACGTCAGAGATGTCGCCGAGTGACAAACGCCAAAGCTTGCGAGGAAACAACATCGGATACGCTCGCGCGACGGTGCATCACGAGTTGATTCCCGGTCACCACTTGCAGATGTACAGCAATGAGCGGTTCCAACCTCACCGCCGCACGATGAGCACGCCGTTCTGGTTGGAAGGATTGGCTGTCTATTGGGAACTGAAACTGTACGACGATGGGTTCGCTCGCACTCCCGAAGAGCGCATGGGGATGCTGGTTTGGCGAGCCCACCGGTGTGCACGAATCATCTTTTCGTTGAACTTTCACCTGGGGCGTTTTTCACCGGATCAGTGCGTCGATTTCTTGGTCGACAACGTTGGATTCGAACGACGCAACGCGACCGCGGAAGTTCGACGCAGCATCGGTCCGAGCTACCCGCCGCTGTATCAAGCTGCGTACATGCTCGGTGCGTTGCAGATCCGTCAATTGCACCGCGAGATGGTTTTGTCAGGCGAGATGACCGAACGTGAATTCCACGATTCGATCATGGAAGCCGGAATGTTGCCCATCGCCATGTTGCGTCAGGTATTGAAGCAAGAACCGCTTCAACGAGACGAACCACCACGCTGGAAATTCAACTGACGCCGTACGATGGTCTTCCAAGACCGTCGAGGCAACAATCTTCGTACGATGGTCTTTCAAGACCGTCGAGACCGCTACCTACGTACGATGGTCTTCTAGACCGTCGATCTTGGTTCTCAACCACCGTCCCCGCTCAGCGTCTCCGCGGTCAGCAACACCTTGCTGAGATTTGCCACGGGAAAGAAATGATCCCCCGGTAACACTCGCAGAGAGAACCCGGCCGACGTGAGTGATTGCCAGCCTTGCATCTTCGCTCGGTTGGCAACATGGTCTTCTGCCCCGGCGAGAGCCCGAATGGGCACGGGGATGGTCGGGTGCTCCGCGGACGCGACTCCTCGTGCCAGTTTTAGATCCGCACGCACGATGGGCAAGAACATCGCGAGCGCATCGGGATGCTGTTTCAAACCGGCTGGCAATCCGCCATAGCGACGATCCAGTTCTTCTGCGAACGCGTCGTCGTCCCAGTCCAACCAATCACGGTTTTGCGTCCATTGGTTGGGCGGCGAGGCTCCCATCACGATCAAACCTTTCACGGGTGCTTGATCACCGGAGCGTTTCAGCAACTGAATCGCCAACCGATACGCGATCAAGGCACCAAGGCTGTGTCCCGCCAGCACCAACGTGTCGTCATCAGCAAAGGTTTGTTCCGTTTCGGTCGCGATCGATTCAACCAACGAGTCCATGTTGGTTTCAAGTGGATCCGAAAAACGGGACTCACGCCCAGCCATCCGAACGGCCCACAAGTGGATGGAACTCGGAGCATTTCGCGACGTTGTCAGACTGCGAAATTGTTTGAACAGCGGAGCGGTCGCACCGCCGGCATGCGGCACCCACAACAGGTGCGTTTTCGACTTCGAAGCGGGACTGATTCGACAAAGGGCGTCATTCGACGTCATCAAGCAATCGTTTCAACAAGCGTGTCAAGTTTGCAGTCCAGAAGAGTCACCGCCAGGAACGCTTTGTAACAAAGCACCCGGCCAAGCGTCAGGTGAGACCACCCACGTGACATAGGCTTCCAGCCTGTGAGTCCCTGCCCTTCATCCCTGCAAGGCGGCATCGGCTTCCAGCCTGTGTATCCCAATTCCCCACAATCCACCGAGGATTCAGCTATAACGGGAGCCCCCACAAAGATTCCTTCCCATCCCGATTCCCACCATGCACGCCCTCCAACCCCGCCCTCTGTTTCTTGGCTTGGTCAGCTTGGTTTGTTCGCTGCCGATGCCTGCGTCGGCACAAGAAACCTCGCCATCCAAACCGCTCAACGTGTTGATGATCGCCGTCGATGACTTGCGACCTGAGCTTGGTTGCTACGGCAAATCTTTGGTTCACTCGCCGAATATCGACCGCTTGGCGGCTTCTGGCATGCGGTTCGACCGTGCGTATTGCCAGGTCGCCGTTTGTGGTGCCTCGCGAGCCAGCTTGATGAGCGGTTGCCGTCCGGAAACGACTCAGTGCTGGAACTTCAAAACGCTGCTGCGGTCGAAGATGCCCGACGTGCTGACGCTGCCGCAACACCTGTCTCGCAACGGCTACGAAACGGGGTTTCTCGGCAAGGTCTACCACAGCGCCAGCGACGATGCGGCGGCCTGGACCGTCGATGCCAACGAGTGGGCGCCGCAAGATCGCAGCAAGGGAAAAGGCTACGTCCAGGAACTGCCTCGCAAACGCAATCCGGCCAACTCGAGCGAGAAGCCGGGACCATCGATCGAAAACGGCGGCGGTGTCCCGGACAATGCTTACGCCGATGGGCACAACGCCGAGCGAGCGGTTGCGATGTTGGAACGCTTTGCCGCGCAAGACAAACCGTTCTTCTTGGCCGTTGGATTCTTGAAGCCACACCTGCCTTTCAATGCACCGGGCAAGTACTGGGACCTCTACGACCGCGACGCCATTGAAATTCCTTCTCGCGAAGATGTGATTGATGGTTTGCCGTACGCTCGATCGAGTTGGGGAGAGCTGAAGAACTACACCGACATTCCTGCGAAAACGAAGATGCTCGACGACGACAAAACTCGTGAGCTGATCCATGGTTACCGGGCCGCGGTGAGCTACATGGACGCACAAGTTGGCAAGGTGCTGGACGCTCTCGAAGCCAACGGGCAACGCGAGAACACGATTGTCGTGTTGTGGGGCGACCATGGTTGGTACGTCGGCGATTTTGGCGATTGGTGCAAACACACCAACTATGAAATCGCAACACGGGTCCCGTTGATCGTGTCCGCCCCGGGCGTACCTGCCGGTGATACGAAATCATTGGTGGAGTTGGTGGATGTCTTTCCAACCTTGTGCGAGCTGACCGGAGTGCCGGTTCCGGAGCATTGCCAAGGCAAGAGCATCGCGGGAGTGGTCCGTGATCCCGCACTGTCGGTTCGTCCGGCGGCGTTCAGCCAATACAAGAAATCCAAGCCAGGCGTTGGGCCGGTGCTAGGAACCAGCATTCGCACGGAGCGGTTTCGCTACACGGAATATGTGTCGAGCAAGACCGGCAAACTCGAAGACATCGTCTTGATCGATCTCGACAATGATCCGGGAGCGACTCGGAACGTGGCTTCCGATCCTGCCTATCAATCGTTCTTGCCGCAATTGCACGCTTGGTGCGAACAATCTGCTACGGGGCTATGACCACAAACTCCCGCAAGACCTCTTCCGGCCATGCAACACGTCCGCATAACTCGAACTCGCTCAGCAGCGCCAAAAAAGCCTGCTTTGGTCTCGTGACGACCGTGCTGGGCTTGGTAGCGATCGAGTTGGCTCTGACCTTGGTTGGGGTTGGACGGTCAAATGCTGAAGCGGACCCGATGATGGGGTTTTCGAAACAGGTTCCGTTGTTGGAACGCCACGTCGATGAAGACGGCAAAGTCTGGATGCGAACCGCGGAAAACAAGTTGATCTGGTTCAACGACCAACGCTTTCCGTTGACCAAACCAGCAAACACGCAGCGGATCTTTTGCCTCGGTGGATCAACCACGTTTGGGCGACCTTACGATGACAACACGTCATTTGCGGGATGGTTGCGAGAATGGTTGCCTCGTGTTGATGCAGACACGAACCATGAAGTCTTCAACGCGGGTGGGGTCAGCTACGCCAGCTACCGCGTCGCGGCGGTGATGGAAGAGTTGGCTGAGTACGAGCCTGATCTGTTCATCGTTTACACCGGTCAGAACGAGTTTCTCGAGCGGCGAACCTACGCGGACTTCTTTGACCAGTCCCAGGCTCAACTTTGGTTGACGGGATGGTTGAACAAGACCCGAACGTATCGGGTGATCGATTCCCTTGTGCCCAAAAAGCGTCCACCGAAATCCGACTCGAACTCGATCGGTTTGGCCGCTGAAGTGGACGAACGTCTGAACCACACGGTTGGACCATCGGACTATGTTCGCGATGAGGAATGGAGCGACAATGTTCGCAAGCATTTTCGATTCAATGTTCGACGCATGATCTCCATCGCTCAATCCGCGAACGCGAAAATATTGTTCGTCGTTCCGGCTTCCAACGAAAAGGATTGCGGTCCCTTCAAACCGGACCCCGAAGAAGACCTCTTCGAACGAGGCCGGCAAGCATTTGAGGCGGGCGATTATGAGGTTGCTCGTTCAGCATTTCGATCCGCGATCGACCGAGACATTTGCCCGCTACGTGCTCCGAGTGACTTCGCTCGGTTCATTCGTGAACTTCCCGAGTCCGATGACGTTCGTGTGCTCGATTTTGAATCCGCACTGCGCGACGTTTGTCAAAACGAATATGGGCATGACATTCTGGGCAAAGAGTATTTCCTGGATCACGTTCACCCGACCGTTGAGGCCCATCGGCAGTTATCACGTTGGCTGATCGCGGAAATGCAAGACGCGGGATGGTTGGCGGATGGTTCCATTGCTGTGGAACAGTTGCCTCCGGAAGCAATTGCCGAAGTCGATCAATCGGTGTTCGACCGCATCGATCGTAGGGCCCAAGGAATCGCGATGCGAAACCTTGCGAAAGTCATGCATTGGGCAGGGAAGTTTGAGGTCGCCGCACCGCGTGCTCGAGACGCAATCCGAATTTTGGATGGCGACGCGGAGAGCCAATTCATTCTTGCTGACTGTTTACGCTGGATGGGACGATTCGATGAATCGGTGGAGGAATTCGAGCGGGGCGTCAAGGCGTTCCCGGATTACTACCGCGGGTTGCAACGCTACGGACAATTGTTGCTCGAGTTGGAAGACTACGAGGCGGCTCGAGATCTGTTGGTTGTCGCCACTGTGGGGATCCCAGAATCGGACCCTCGGCATTGGTTGTCTCGCTTTCAACTTGCCATTGCCCATCTGGGTGCCAGCGATTTCGAATCCGCTCACGAAGAGTTGCTGCGTTGCAATGAGCACGCGCCAGATGACTTGGACGTCGTGTTTGCGCTCGCGGAAGCCAGCGCGGGGATCGGAGACTCGGAGGCAGCGATCAAACTGTACGAGCGCATTTTGGACAGGTTCCCGGACGACGTTCCGACGCACCTCAATCTCGCGCACGTGTTCTTGAGTCAGGACCAAATACAACAAGCGTCCCTGCACTTTGAGACTGCGTTGTTGCTTGCACCAGACAATTCGCGAGCACGTGCCGGAATGATGGTCATCGATCAATTGAATCAATCGGCGAAGTAGGTCAGCACGGCATGTGAACAGTGGATTGTTTACACTGCGACGACTTTGTTATTGGTTGCTCTTAAGATTCCCCATACGAAAAGTCTTTCCTTCTCACGATTTAGCAACCTGATTCAGCCGTAGGAATTGAGTATGACACGCCTTCTTCTTATCTTCCTCACTGCCGTCGCGTCGACGCTGCCATTGGGAGGCGTCTCGGCGTTTGATCCTACCGGCAATCGAGAAGTGGTTCGAAACACGCCTGGTTTGGTCGCGTTCTGGGACTTCACGCAGCGTGAATCGACTGGGCAAGAACGTTTCATCGCGCACGTGCCTGCTGGGGCGACGAACGTGTACCCGTTGGATGCGGCGAACTATGTGCGCGACTACTGGGGCGAAGGCAGGCAAGCCACCTACGCGGATTTCCCGCTGTTGAACGATGGGCCGTTTGGGCAAGTGATTCGTATCCGCCAGGAGTCGGATCCGAACTTCCGCCCGTTTCTGTTCATTCCCCGGTCGCGACTGCATGACACACCGTTGGATATCAAAGGCGAAGGGAAATCGGTGACCGTTGTTGTGTGGGCGATTCGGGAAAGTGGCAACCACGCGCTGGCAGGAATCTGGCACGAGGGCACGGACCTCAAGCAATCGTCGACCGCTTCGATCAAGAAGGTCGAACGTGGGCAGCGGCAATACGCCTTGTTCGCAGGGCTGAATAAGGCCGGCAGCGCGTGTGGTCATGTGTCGGAGAACGGAGCCAGTTCGTTCCTCAACAAGTATGCGTTGCACAAATGCAATTCGCTGGGGCAATCGCCTGCCGTCTCCGCTGATTCGCCGCCAGAAAAGCTCGCTGCCTCCTGGCAGTGCTTTGCGATGACGTTTGACGACGAGAAAAACGAAATCACTGGTTGGCTGAATGGAGAGTCCGGTGAACGCTGGCTCAAGAATCCCAAGTCGAACAATTTGCTGTCGTATGCCCACAACGCCTACATGCAAGCACATTGCGCTCGGACGCCTGGAATGCAGGACGGTGAAGACAGCGAGTTCCCAGAGGCTCAGTACTACAGCCCGCCGGAAGGTGAGGTGTCTGAGACGGAAGTCTTGCGTGCGGACGAGAACCAACGTGTTGAACGTCGCCGCTACCGCTACACCGAAGTTGTTGTGACGCTGGAGAAAGATGAAAACGGAGAATGGGTTGAGACCGACCGAAACCTCGTTGGCTTGCGATTGAACCCTTGGTGGTACCCGCACGGCATCTATTCGCCACCCGATGCAGAACAAGGCGGACCGTTCACGATTGGGCGGGTGATTCACAGCAGTCGCAGTGTCGGTTTCACCGGATGGATCGGCGGCGTCAGCGTGTTCGACCGGGCTCTCTCGGAAGCCGAGTTGAAGACGCTTGCCGACCTTCGGAACTGATCGGCTGGGATTGGAGTGCCAAAGTTGAATTCCGATGTCGGTTGCGACCGAGGAATCCGACCTGCGATAAACGAATTCTCACCGCTTCTCAAACATCTTCACACAGGACGTACGTGATGGCAGAGCTTCCCCAAGAAAAATTGGATCAAATTCGAGCTCATCTCTTGGAAGGGAAGAAGCTCAAGGCAATCAAGCTGTACCGAGAAGCGACGGGTTCATCGCTTCATGAGTCCAAGGAACAAATCGAGAAGCTCAGCGAAGAGCTTGAGAAATCACACCCTCGACAAATGGCCGACAACAAACCCATCGGCTGCGCCGGAATCCTCCTGCTCGCCGTGGCCGGCGCAGGTTGGGTGGCCCAAAGTGGCATAGGCTTCTAGCCTGTGAATAAGAGAGGCAACGAAGGTGTGAATCACAGGCTGGAAGCCTATGCCACTTTGGGGACCGGTTCGCCGGCTTGGATTCCGAGTTTCGAACGAATCCGAGCTGATGACCATTGGAAATCTTCCGCACGGTCCACCAATCCAGCCACGACAGGATTCTGTTCGATGTAGTGGATGATTCGAAGCAACTCCTCTTGATCGCGGGCGTAGTGATCGAAAGTCTCCGCTTGCCAAAATGCACCTTCACCGCCACGTGCTCGATTGCACTGCGTCCCCGTGAAGCTTTGGATGCTGTGTGAAATGCCTTCACGTAGAGTGCGTTTCTTTTCCTTGTCCTGTTGTTGGGCTGAAAACTGTTCCGCCCAAGTCGGATCGGGCAGGAACACCCAATGGTGATGGCTTGGCATCACAACGAATGCGAACAGCGTGTAGCGTTCTTCCGCGAAATGAAGGAACGCGTCGGCGACGATCTTTGCAAGCCGATCATCGCGAAGATGTGTCACTGGTGACTTATGATCCAGGATGGAATCCACCAGTTTGAAAAGCAACTTGTGCTTCTTCATTTCCCAATCGGCGTCACTTAGGTCGGGAGGCTTCTTGCGTTGATCCAATTCATCACGATGAGCACGGATGCGTTTCAAACCAGCGGCTGGCAAACTGCCATCCAAGCAGGCCGTGATGAACGATGCTTTGCCCTCGACATCGATGTGAGGCAGATTGCGACGTCGGAAAACTCTACTCTCATTCATACGCTACCTCCTGTGGCATAGGCTTCCAGCCTATGGTTGAAACTGCGTTTGCTCTTTGTGAATCACAGGCTGGAAGCCTATGCCACTGTGCAGGTTCGATCACAGGCTGGAAGCCTATGCCACCGCTTAGGACTTGATGCCGATGTTGAGGTAGGCGTGGACGTGGGGGGCGCCGCGGAAGTGCCAGACCATTGATGGGCCCTCGACTCGCCAGATGTCCCAGACGCGATCGTTGTCGATGTCTTCTTGTTGATAGAAAGCCATGTGCAGTTGGTCGAGTCCTCCGCTGCTGTTCAGGATCTCCATCACTTCCTTCGAATCGTTCTCACGATAAGGAGCCAGCAACATCTTGAGGGTCGATTCGACGAGCTCCTTTTGATCGCTGGAAAGTTGGTCGACGCCAATCCCCGGAAAGTGCCCGCTCTCGCCCTTCAACTGCACCGCGGTTTCACTGGGGGCCTTCTTTTGTAACGCCTGTTTCGCTTGGTCGGCGTCCAAGGCTTGGAAGACCTTGTTGGCTTGCAAGGTCTGTTGAAAGAACGGGCTGTCGGGGAGGTATTCTTCGCCGTGCCCATAAACAACCGGGCCGCCAAAGCCGATTTTGTCGAGTCGATTTCCGTCGGCTCGCATCGTCACGTGACGACCGGTCAATTCGAATTGGAACTGGTCCGAGCCTGGTTCTCCGAACAATGCGAAACTGTAGCTATCCAGGCCGCCGTCATCGTATTCCATTTGTTCGAGCAGACGATCGTATCCGTCTTTGGAGGTGATGTTGCGAACGATTTGCTCGACCAGCGTCTTCTGCTTCTTCGAGAATAGATCGTCGCCGATGGTCGTTTTGCTGACGTGCCAGTTCGGATTGATTTTCAGGCGATCGGCGTGATCGAACGGTCGCCAGACAGCGGTTTTCTGTTTATCAGACAAGGAAGCGTACAGTTCCCCCACGTAGGATTCTGCGGAGGCGGTGGGGGCTCCCGCCGCATGAGCAAAACGGGCGTCGAAGAGGTTGGTCGTCGCAACACCAGCGGCGATAGCTCCTCCAAGTTTGACGAAGTCTCGGCGGGCAACGCGTTGGCCATCGGGGCGATTGACGTTCATCGGAAAGCTCATGAGGTTTGGGGGGAATTCAGGCGGGAACCGTTTGCTTCAAACGGCCGCTTTTGATTCTACCAAGTTCAACCCCAGCGAACAAAAATTGGATCGTTCTGACATTCAAGTTGCCCAGCTGAAAGCTTCGCCAAGTTCAGTTCGCGTCTTGCGGAGGCCAATCTTCGATCTGGTCGATCGCCTCCATGACTTGAGGAAGGATGGTGCCGGTCACTCGTGAAAGACGAGCGGTGACTCGTGTGTTGAACAATAACGCGACGTTCTTTCCATCGGAACGACGAACCAGAATCGTGTTGGTGCCGGGAAGTGAACCGCCATGGGAAGCGGTCAATTCGCCAGAGTCATCGGTGACCACCGACCAACCTTGGCCGTAGTACCTGGGCTTGAGGTCACCGTTCTTCTTGTGTCCCGCCAAACCTTCCGGCCGAGCAAAAATGTCGTTGATTCTGGCGGACGACAACAGCGGGCTGTTCTCGGGATCGTCGAACGCACTTGCGAACCGAGCCAGGTCGCTGGCCGATGCAATCCACGCTCCGTGGGAATCCATCGCCTCCAAGTGCCAAGCCCCATAGGTTTGCGGCACACGCGAATTCAAATCCTCGGCGAAGACGGAGTCGCCTTGGTGCGGATCGTAGTAGCGGACCTCGTTTGGTTTGCGGCCTTCCAAACGAGTCGCACCGACAGACATCGTTGTCACGCCGATCGGTTGCAGGACATTTTGTTTGACATAGTTTTCGTAAGTCTCGCCGGTAATCTTCTCGATGACTCGCCCAAGCAGGCAGTAGCCGTAGTTGGAATACGCGTACCGCTCACCCGGATCAAAGTCGAGCGGTTTGCCTCGCATGACACGGATGATGGTGTCGGGCGTCGCGGGGTGGGATGCACTGAGAGCGTTGGCAAATTGGGTTGAGCGGAACATCGCGTCGAACGATTGGTCTCGATCCCAACCACCACGATGTTGCAACAAGTGCTGGAGCGTGATCTCGTTTTGTCGCTCGTCGATCTTGGAACCTTCTTCCACATGAGGCTCGTGGTCGAGGATTTCGAAGACTTTGTCGTCGAGCGAGAGTTTGCCTTGATCGACCAACTGCAAGATCGCGACCGCGGTGATCGGTTTGGAAATGCTTGCGATCCGAAACAAACTCTCGGGCGTCACCGGTTCTCTCTGACCCACGTCGGCGTAGCCGAATCCGCGAGCGTAGACGACGTTGCTTCGGTTCGTGATCGCGAGCGATGCACCCGGGATACGGTGCTCGCGAAGGAATGATTGCATCACCCTATCGACTTCGCGAAACGCTGGTTGGTCGTTTCCGGTGACGATCGCGTGCGACGCGGTGGCGGGATCAAAGCCCGGGCCGCGGAGGACTTTGCCGGGACGTTTGCCGGTGAACTTGCCGTGGGCGAGCACGGGAATTCCGTTGACGATCACGTGCTTCATGCCAACCGATTCGGCGTGCGGGTTTTCGAAGTTGGCTCGATCGGCGAGTTCATCAAAGTCGAACACGATCACGTCGGCGGCCAAACCCTCGGCGATTCGGCCGCGGTCATAAACCATCACGGCGTTGGCCGCGGCGGCACTGGCTTGCGAGATCGCTTGTTCCATTGAGATCGCCCCCAAGTCACGAACATATCGCGACAACATTCGTGGGAACGAACCGTAGGAACGTGGATGCGAGGCGCCTCGATTGCCACCCGCCGGACCGACATCGGTGCAGAAAGAAACGAACTCTTGTTGCATCGCCAAGATCTTGTTCGCGTCGCTCATCGTTTCGGGCAATGCAAACGTGGATGCATTGCACAGTCCAAAGAAGGTGTCCCAAGCGTCTTCGCCAGTTGCTTTGGCAATCGCGGCGACGGATTGGCCAGCGTACTCGCGATAACGAGGCTCAGAGGTTTGGCCGATGATGATGCGGTCCCAATCCGAGCCCGCGTGGCGATACCAGTTTTCCCAACCGCTGGTGGATTCGATTTCCTCGCGAACTTCAGCTCGCAGTTCTTCGTTGTCGGCCAACCGGTTGAGGAATTTGGCTCGTCCTTCGCCAAAGTGCCGCGGGTGAATCAGGGCATCGATTCCCAACCCGTTGTTGATGTAGGGATAGATGTCGGCGGTGACTTGGTGGCCTTCGCTGCGGGCGGCTTTGATGCGCGCGATTGCCAATTGCATCTTGCCCCAGTTCTGACGACCGGCGGCTTTCAAGTGAAAGATGTGAACGGGGGTGTTGCCGATCCGGCCAATTTCCAGAGCTTCGTCGATCGCTTCGAGAAGCTGGTCGCCTTCGTTTCGCATGTGTGTGTAGTAGCGTCCGCCGTGTTCGCCAGCGACTCCGGCCAAGGCACCGATTTCTTCGGTCGATGCATAAACGGCGGGAGGGTAGATCAACGCGGTGGAAACTCCGATCGCACCCGCACGCATGGCTTCGCGAACGTGTTTTTTCATCGCCTCCAGTTCATCGTCGCTGGGACGCCGGTCGTCTTCACCCATCACCAACCGGCGGACTTGGGTGTGACCGATCGTTTGTACGGTGTTGACGGGCATGCCTTTCAGGTCCAGCAACTGAAAGTACTCCGCCATGTTTTGCCAACCGACTGTTTTCGCGTCGTGATCTGAAACCGGCGCGGCCGACGATCCCTCGCCCGCGTTGATGGTCGTGATGCCTTGCGTCAGTAAGTTCATTGCCGACGAAGGATTCCGAAGTATCGGCGTGGCGGTTTGCCCCATCATGTCGATGAACCCGGGAGCGACGATCAATCCCTCGGCGTCGATCGTGTCTTTGGCGGACGCCGGATCGATGCGGCCGATGTGGGTGATCTTGCCGTTCGTGATTCCGACATCGGCTTCGTACCAAGGGGCACCCGTGCCATCGACCACGTGCCCGTTCAGGATCGCGAGATCGAAGGATGGCTCTTTTGATTTGGGCTCGTCGTCCGCGGCGAAGGTCGCCGGTGAAATCAGCCAAACAACCAAGAAACAAAGGGCCAGGGATCGACGCGGCGCAATGTCAGAGGGCTTCTTCCACACAGGATTGACTCGGCAGGCGGGGAGGGGCAGGCGGGACAGTGACCCGAGCCGACGAAGCGGACAGATCAAATTGCAGCCAACAGCTTAACTGATCCGAGAGGGGGACTTGGTCGTCCGCATATGCCGCCGGACTGATGCGAGTGAGAAGTCATTTCCGCGACGGTGGACTTGTTCGCGTCAAGCGGATGGGATCAAAGCGAGTGCAGTGTTTCTTTTTCTTGCCTAAATTCGCGCAATGGCTAGGTTTGACACCGGGATTTGCTAGTAAACGCAGTCAAGAACACGAATCATTTTCGCGGCAACCGTGGAAGGGGGGTTCGATCTCTCTTGGCAACCTGTAACGATAGGGCATCTTGAGAAGTTTTGGAGTCCCGCCATCCATGACGGTTGTGCGGTAAGCAAGGATGCCCCCCTGACGAATTTTGACCTGTCGTCAAAGAAACGCCATCATGCTTTCCATCCACCTAGCAGAGTTATATGCTAGGACGAAAGACGACCCAAACTTACTATCCTGCCCCGGCGAGCCAAACAGTTTTCGAGTTGCCCACCTGATCGGCCCACCGCCTGAGACCGTATGTTACGCAAATCAGATATCACTGATTCCACGACCCGCGAGCCCAATGAGACGCGATGGAAATCGCTCGCTCATTTGCTCGTTGATCGTGCCGCGCGGCATCCCGATCGTCCGGCGCTGACGTTTCTGACCGACGATTCGTTGGATGGGACGGAACAACCGCAGACGCTGACTTACGCCGAACTGCACCGCCGCGTTTGTGCGGTCGCGGCTCGTTTACTGCGTGACACTGGTGCGACGGCGGGTGATCGAGCGATGTTGTTGTTCCCGCCCGGTTTGGAATTCATGGTCGGGTTCATGGCCTGCGAGATGGCTCGGTTGATTCCGGTCCCGACCAGTTATCCAAAGCCCGGCCGTGCGATGCCACGGTTGGATACTTCCGTGGCCGATTGCCGACCATCCGTGTTGATCAGCGATCAAGAAACCATCGCGGGCATCGATCCGCATCGGGTGTCGCCCGATACCGCGGCGCTGCCAAAGATTGCGACGGATGTTTCGATCGAACAAGATCTGACAACGATCGACGCGACTGATGATGCACTGCCGTTGGGCGACATCGAATCGACCGACTTGGCTTTGTTGCAATACACCAGTGGATCGACGAGCGATCCAAAAGGTGTGATGGTTTCGCATGCTAACTTATTGAGCAACCTGGAATCGATTCGTCATGCATTCGGAATTGAATGGTCCGATGACGATGGCGACGACTTCGAGCGAGGTTTGTTCTGGTTGCCTCCATTCCATGACATGGGATTGATCGGCGGAATCCTTGAGCCGTTGTACGTCGGCGGTCATGCGATCTTGATGTCGCCAAGGTCCTTTCTCGCTCGGCCGATGCGTTGGCTTCGAGCGATCTCGGACTACAAGGCCACCATTAGCGGTGCACCCAACTTCGCGTATCAGTTGTGCGTTGACCGAGTTGATCTGGCTCAGGCGGAGTCGCTTGACCTGAGCGGTTGGGAGTTGGCGTTTTGTGGTGCCGAACCGATTGTCGCGGACACGTTGCAGCAGTTCACCGATCGATTCTCCGACGCAGGTTTTCGCGGTGAAACTTTCTGTCCTTGTTACGGATTGGCCGAAGCAACCTTGATGGCGGCGAGTTGCCGGTCCGGGCAAGCACCCAGTTTGCTGGACGTGGACAAAGACGAATTGGCTCATGGGCGTGGACGAGTCATCCGCCATACCACGCTCGGAAAGACATTGCCGAACGATGCGTCCATTGCGAAGCCGGACCCTGCGACGTCGCGTCAATTGGTCAGTTCGGGAAATCCGGCTCACGAGATGACCGTGTTGGTCGTTGATGCGAAATCAAAACGTGAACAGCCCGATGGCGAGATTGGTGAAATCTGGTTGGCGGGACCATCGGTGACGTCTGGTTACTGGAAACGCGAATCTGTGAACGCGGAAGTCTTCGGTGCGACTCTCGCCGACGGAGATCCTGCGGAGAAGTTTCTGCGAACCGGCGATTTGGGATTCATTCACGACGGCGAAGTCTACGTGACTGGACGTAGTAAAGACGTGGTGATCTTGCGTGGTCGAAACTTGTTCCCGCAGGACATCGAGGCGACGGTCAAAGGTTTGCTGCAAGCCAACGTGCTGCAGTGTGCCGCGGTCGCAACCACCGGACGGACTGGAGACGCTTTGACGGTCGCTGCCGAAGTTTCGCGACACGTCGACTCAGAAGAATTACCCGACATCGTGCGTCATATTCGACGTGCGATCATTGACGATCACGAAGTTGACGCTCGCCAAGTGTTGATCACTCGGCCTGGCGGGATTCCGTTGACGACGAGCGGTAAAGTCCAGCGACAACAGTGCCGTTCGATGATCGAAGCCGGCGAGTTGTCGGCACGTTACCAGTGGTCACGCAATCGATTCATCGACGATTCAGAATCCGTGGCTCTGCCTGAATTGCCGACCCGTGTGACTCGGGAAGAGATTCCCGAAGCGACCGAGCAAATCACCGCCTGGTTGTTAGCTTGGTTGTCTGGTCACAGCGGCGAACAGATCCACGAAGACGGCGAACGCCCGATTCGCAACGCATCGCTGACACCGGAAACCCCGTTCGCCGAAACCGGCATGGATTCGTTGACGGCGGTGGAGTTGAGCAGCGAGCTGGAAGATTGGTTGGGGATCGAGCTGACTCCCGTGTTGGCGTTTAACTACCCCACCTCTGCACGCTTGGCAGCGTATCTGGCGGAGACCTTGGCCGGTGGTCCCGAACAAGATGCCACCGCGAATGAATTCGATGGTGCGGAAGACGACATTCAATCGGATATTGAAGCGTCCGATTTATCGCCCGAAGAGTTGGAAGCTTTGCTGAGCGAAATCGAAAACGATTCGTAGAGGCGTGGAGCGTTCCACCGAGTCGCGATATTTGTGTGCGAATGTTTGCGTGCGTTCGTCGTAGGCCATGTCTCACATGGCGACCGTGTTGGGGCGCGTTCTTCGTTTGGGATGTTTTCGATGTGGCGGATGAACCAGAACGCGACGATCGCCAGGTGGAACCT